>CAYVFO010000001.1:0-59940 GCA_964450975.1 uncultured Elusimicrobia bacterium
TGGTAGAACCACGTGAACCACTGGCCGGGGCCGACGCCGTAGAACTTGATGAGGTCGCCGTCGGTGTGGCGCTGGACGACCATGTCCTTGATCTCGCGGCTCTGGAACTCGCGGCGGATGCGGTCGGCCTCGGCCCAGTCCTTCGCGAACACGACGTCGTAGGTGCAGGTGTTGTGCACGTCGCCGCGCTTGAGCCACCAGCCGTCCTTCGCCTCGAAGGCCGGCGCGCGGCCGGCCGTCGCCGTCGGCCGGATCTCGGACGCGGGCCACGAGAGGCCGGGCGTCTTCTCGAAGGAGGGCAGCATGCGCGTGCGGTAGCAGCCGAGGACGGAGTCCGCGGGGTTGACCACGACGACGCCGGTCTCGGCCTCGATCTTCTTGAGGCGCATGAGGCGCGGGTACGTCTCGCACATCGGGACGATGAGGTCGAAATCCTTCACGTCGGCGGAGTCGAACTCCTCGGGCGTCATGAGCACGCACTCGGTCTTGAGGATCGAGAGCTGATCCATGACGGCCTTCAAGATGAGCGCGTCGTCGGACTCGCGGTTCGGGGAGTTCTGCAGCTCGCGGTAAATGCCCAAAGCCTTCATCTGATCTTCTCCGTGAGGAACGCTTCGGCCGCCTTGAGATCCTCGGGGCGGTCGACGTCGAGTGTTTTCGAGAGAACGGGTCCGGCGACGCGCGCGCCGGAGGCGACGAGCGAGCCGAGGAAATCGCGAAGCTTCGAGTGCGCGTCCGCGGCGGGCAGCTTCTCGCACGCGGCGGGCGTCATGCAGTAGAGGCCGGAGGTCACGAAGCGCCTCGTGCGCGCGTTCTCTCCGAGGGCCGAGATCAGGCCGACCTCGTCGACGTCGGCCCACAACGGCTTTTCGTCGTCGACGTGCTTCGTGAGGGCCAGTCCCGCGTCGCACTTGGAGGAACGGCACTCATCCAGAAAACGGCGGACGTCGGACGGCGGAATCAGCGCGTCGGCGGTGCTCACGGCGAACGGCGCTTTGAACTGCGAGAGCCTCAGGCACATCAAGCGGAACGACTCGTACGACGACGCCGTATCGGCGGTGACGAAATCGAACGACGCTCCGGGAAAGCCGGCGGGCAGATAATCACGCACGGAATTTCCACGCGAGTTGGTCAGAACGGAAATCGTTTCGCAGCCCGACTGCTTGAGGGCGTCGACGACCCAATGGATCAAGGGCTTTCCGGCGACCGGGATCATCGGCTTGACCGGGCCCACGCCGGACAAACGAGAACCCTCTCCCGCCGCGATGATCGCCGCCCTCACTTGAGAACCGCCTCCAGCTCGACGACGGAGCGGATCGTCCAGTCCTGGTTCGCCTTCGGCGCCTCGGGGGCGGCGGTGACGAGCGCCTTCTTCATGCCCAGCGCGTGGGCTCCGGCCATATCACGCTTGATCGAGTCGCCGACCATCACGCAGTCCTTCGGAGCGACGTCGCCCGCGGCGTGCAGGAAGATCTTCGCCTCGGGCTTGGTGACGCCGATGACGCCGGAGTCGGCGACGGAGGCGAAGAGAGGGCGCAGGCCCTCGGCCGCGAGGATTCCGTCTAGGTTCCCGTAGAAGTTGGAGACGACGCCGAGGCGGTAGCGCGCGGCGAGGCGCTCGAGGACGGGCTTGAGGCGGGCGAACTGGCGGCGGCTGTCGGAGGCGAAGCGCGCGGCGAGCCGGTCGGCCGCGTCCATGCGGTCCGGCGCCAGGGCGGACAAGGTGTCGCGGACCTGGAGGCGGCACGTCTGCTCGAGGTCGAGGCCGGGCAGCTTGTGCCGGGAGGCCAATGCGTCCTCGCTGTCGTAGAAGGCGCGCTCGAAGCGCTCCCGCGGAAAGTCGATCCCCTCTTCCTTATAAAGGGGGTAGAAGCGGTCGGCCCAGGTCGTTCCGTCGGCGTCGAGGGTCCCGCCGTAGTCGAACAAAAGACACTTCATCGCCTTAAATTATACCAAAAAGCCCAGGCTCAGCCCGGGCGGCCGATGCCCCCGGAGTGACAGTTTTTTGAATGTTTTTCGGCAGGCCTTGACAATAAATGGCAAACCTGTTATAAATCCGTGCCGCACACAAATCGCGCCGAGTCCGACCTCCCGGGGAATACGGGGGGACGTCGGCGCTTTTTCATGGCCGACTTCGTAGACGCGAGTCGACGCACAGAGAAACTATGCCCAAGCTCGACGAGGTCAAGGCTAAGCTCGGCGCCCTGAAAGGGGTGGCGGAGCTTTTCCTCGGTCCCAAGGACGTCGTCGGGATCGATGTCGGCTCCTACTCCGTGAAGGTCGTCCTCTTCAAAGTGGAGGCCGGCCAGGCGCATCTCAAGTCCTGGGGCTATCTGCCGCTCACCGGCAAGGTGGACGCGGGACCCGACGAGAAGAAGGTCGCGGTCATCAACGCGCTGCGCGCCTGGTTCATCGAGAAGGGCGTCAAGATCAAGGAAGCGGCGACCTCCCTCTCGGGCAACGCGGTCATCGTGCGCTACGTGAAGTTCCCGCGCCTGACCAAGGGCGAGCTGTCTCAGACGCTCGCGACCGAGGCCGAGCCCTTCATCCCTTTCGACATCAACGAGGTCCAGCTCGGCTTCCACATCCTGGCCGAGATCGTCGAGGACGGCCAGAAGACGATGGAGACCGTCCTGGTCGCCGCGAAGAAGGAGCTCATCGGGCAGCGCCTCGAGATCCTCGAGGGCGCCGGCCTCTCCCCCACGATCATCGACGTCGACAGCTTCGCGCTCGAGAACGTCCACGAGAAGCTGTCCGGCAAGGAAGGCGGCGGCGCCGCCCTCTACCTTAATATCGGCCACATGGTCACCAATCTCTCGATCATCGAGAACGGAGTGACGCGCGTCGTCCGCGACGTGTTCATCTCCGGCAACACGATGACGAAGGCGATCATCAAGGCGTTCCAGTGCGACGCCGCCAAGGCCGAGGAGCTCAAGAAGACGCGCGGCGTCTTCGTCGACCCGGCCGAGAAGGAAAAGGCGCTCGCCGACGGCGACCGCGACGGCCTCGGCGTGTCGCAGGCCGTCGGCCAGGTCGCGCGCGACCTCGTCGCCGAGGTCCACCGCTCCGTCGACTTCTACCTCTCGCAGGGCCCGGACCGCTCGATCGGCCGCATCCTGCTCTCGGGCGGCAGCGCCCGCGTCAAGAATCTCGACAAGCATCTCGCGCAGGAGCTCAAGGTTCCCGTGACGGTGCTCAATCCGTTCGCGTTCGCCAAAGGCGGCGACCAGGTTCCCGAGGAGCTCGCCTCGTCCTTCGGAGTCGCCGTGGGTCTGGCCCTGCGCCAGAACCGGGACTGGGAATAGACCGTGGCCATCAAGGTCAACCTCGTCCCCCCGGAGCTGCTCGGAAAAGCGAAGCAGCGCCAGCTCATGCTGCAGGCCGGCGTCATCGGCGGCATCCTGCTCATCGTGCTCGCCGGCGTCTCCTTCGGCCACTGGTTCGGCAAGCACCGCCTCGAGCAGCAGCTGGCGTACGACGAGGCCGAGCTGCAGCGCCTCGACGCGATCGTCAAGCAGGTCGAGGAGCTCGAGAAGGCCGCGGCCGCCGTGCGCGCGCGCCTCGGCGTCATCGAGGATCTCCTGCTCGGCCGGACGTACTACCCCGTCTTCATGTCGGACTTCGCGCGCACCGTCCCGGGCGGCATCAAGGTCAACTCGATGCAGACCGCCGGCGCGGGCGCCGGCACCGGCTCGATCAAGCTCACGATCGCCGCCGTCGCGAACTCGAACGAGGACATCGCCGCCTGGATCAAAACGATGGAGAAGAACCCCCGGTTCGTCAACATCGAGCTCGGCGCGGTCTCGAACTCGAACAATCTGTACGATTTCGGCATGACCGCGAACTACACCAACAAATAACATGGCCCTCCAACTCTCGAAGCAGGAGCAGCAGTACGTCGCGGGCGCCGCGTTCCTCGTGGTCGCGCTCGGCTTCGTCTACGTGAAGTTCTTCTGGCTGCCCGTCTCGCAGGCCAAGAAGGAGGCCCGCGAGAAGATCGAGGTCATCGAGGCCAAGATCGTCAAGGCGAAGCAGCAGGCCGCTCGCCTCAAGCGCCTGCAGGATGAGATCGCGACGCTCAACGAGCGCGCGGTCGAGGCCGAGAAGCGCCTGCCGAAGTCGAAGTCCGTGCCCGACATCCTGCTCGCGATCTCGGCGCTCGCCCAGAAGCAGCGCGTCACGATCCAGAGCTTCGCGCCCGGCCCGCAGAAGAGCCAGCAGTACTTCATCGAGCTGGCGTACCCGGTTTCCGTCAAAGGCTCGTATCACAGCATCGGCCGCTTCCTCGCGGCGCTGTCGCTCGAGGAGCGCATCTTCAACGTGCGCGACATCAACTATCCGACGGCGGACGCAGCCGGAGACATGACGGTGACCTTCGTCCTGCTCTCGTACCAGTATAAAGGATGATCACTCTCGCTATCGCTTTACTCGTCGCGACGGCCGGCCCCGCGGCCGCGGGGCCGGCGCCGTCGCCGGCCGCCGGCGTCGCCGCGTCCACGTCCTCGGTCATCGCGACCTCGACGCAGACGGTGGCGACGATCTACACCGGCGACCGCGTGCGCGATCCGTTCCTGCCGGCCGCCATGGGCGCGACGAGCGCCCGTCGCGCCGACAAGGACGAGAACTCCGGGCCCGAGACCGTGGACATCCACGGCATGGCGCTCAAGGGAATCCTCAAGGACAAGATCGCCGATTTCGCGCTCTTCTCCTCGGAGCAGGGCGGCACGTACATGCTCAAGGCGGGCAAGCTTTTCAACGACCGCAACAAGCCGGTGCCCGGAGTGACCGGCCGCATCAAGATCAAACAGAAGACCGTGGAGCTCATCACGGCGGACAAGGACGTGCAGGTGTTCCGCCTCGGTGAGGAAGAAGAGAAGGACAAGACAAAGGAGAAGCCTTGACGGCGGAGAATCCCATGATGAAACACGATCTTCCCAAAAAGGCGCTCGCGGCCCTGCTCGCCGCGGTGCTCTCCATTCCCGGCGGCGCCCTCGAGGCGTTCGCGGCCGAAGCCGCGGCCGCTCCCGCCTCGCCCGCGACCTTCAACGGCGTCGACGTCGCGGACGACTTCGTCACGATCGAGCTCTCCACCGGCGTCCTCTACAACAGCTTCCTCACGCAGACGCCGCCCAGGCTCGTCATGGAGCTGCTCGACGTCAAGCACGAGGGCCCCACGCAGACGATGAAGGGCAAGGGCCAGTTCCTCGCGGGCGTCCGCACGAGCCAGTTCGAGAAGTCGCCGCGCCTCATCACGCGCGTCGTCATGGATCTCGTGAAGATGGCCGGCTACAAGGTGGGCACGACGCCGAGCGGCCTGACCGTGCAGCTCGTCGGGTCCGTCGAGGATGACGGCAAGCAGGCCGCGGCTCCCGCTCCCGCCGCCGCGCCCGCCGCCAAGCCCGTCGTCGCCAAGCGCGCGGCCGCCGCCGCGCCCAAGCCCCTCGTCGCCGAGGCGGCCGCCGCGACTCTCCCCGTTCCCGCAGCGGCGCCCGTCGAGGCTCCGGCTCCGGTCGCCAAGCCCAAGATCAAGGTGACGACCGACGCCGGCCAGGCGATGCGCCGCGCCGGCCTCACCGGAACGATGTCGCCGGAGCTCGCGGCCGCCGCCGTGAACTCGGACATCACGAAGACCAAGGTCAACGTCGGCGACGACGGCCTCGACGACGAGCGCAACGACCGCCGCGGCGCCAACCGCGCGTACCGCGACATCATGAGCCGCCTGCCGCGCGATCCCGTCACGCTCGACTTCGACAACACCGACATCCGCGACGTCATCCGCCTGCTCGGCGCGAAGGCGAAGCTCAACATCGTCTTCGGCCCCGACGTCGGCGGCAGCCTGACGCTCCATCTCGTGGACGTTCCCTTCAACGAAGCCTTCCGCACGGCTCTGTCCATGATGAAGCTCACGACCGACCAGGTCGGCGACAACATCCTGCGCGTCATCACGCCGGGCGAGCTGACCCGCATGCGCACGACGTCGAGCGCGATCTCGCGCGTCTTCACGCTCAACTACGCCAAGGCCTCCGAGGTCAAGACGACGATCGACGCGGTCCGCACCGCCGAGGGCCGCACCGGCTCCTCGACGGCCGACGCGAAGTCGAACCAGCTCATCATCACCGACACGCTCGAGGGCCTGCTCTCGGCCGAGAACCTGATCGGACAGCTCGACCAGCGCCCGCGCCAGGTGCTCATCGAGGCCAAGCTCATCGAAGTCAACGCCAACACCGGCCTCAACTACGGCGTTCAGTGGGACTACCTGCAGAACGACCGCGGCCGCATCGGCGGCAAGCAGGGCATCTCCACGATCGGCGCGACGAACGGCTACACGTCCACGACGATCAATCCCCTCACGACGGCCGACAACACCGTGGTCAACAACGTCGGCTCGACCGGCGGCGTCGGCGCGACGGCGCGCGGCACCGGCGTCAGCCTCGCCGCGGACCGCGTGTTCGGCGCGATGACGCTCGGCCGCGTCACGAACAACTTCATCCTCAACGCCACGCTCACCGCGGCGGCGTCCGAGGGCAAGGCGAAGATCCTCTCCGAGCCGAAGATCGCGACGCTGAACAACCAGCCCGCGAACATCAACGTCACCACTCAGATCCCCTACGTGACGTCGAACGTCGCCTCGACCGGCGTGCAGACGCAGACCGTCTCGTACGTGACGACCGGCATCCAGCTGACCGTCACGCCGAGCATCAACGCCGACGGCCGCATCACGCTGCAGGTCAAGCCGGACGTCAGCCAGCCTTCCGTCGTGGCGTCGGGCTCCACGCAGACGGGCGCTCCCGCGATCGACGCGAGAACGGCGAACACCACCGTGCTCGTGCGCGACGGCGAGACGATCGTCATCGGCGGCCTGATCACCGATTCCTTCCAGGACACGATCTCCAAGATCCCGCTCCTGGGAGACATTCCGATCCTCGGCTGGCTCTTCAAGAAGAAGACCAAGACCCGCACGCGCGCGGAGCTCCTGATCTTCGTCACGACGAGGATCCTCCCCGACTAGCCCGACCGTGCTCGCCGGCCTCGTCGGACTCGTCGTCGCCGCGGGGCTGCTGCTGAGGGGAGGCTGGGACGTCTGGGCGCAGTCCGCGCTCGCGCTCGTCCTCGCCGGCGGCGGCGCCGCGTGGCTGTGCTGGGGCCTCGCCGTGGGCTGGCTCCCGCGCCCGCGCACCGCGCTCTCCGTCTGGGTGCTGAGCCTGCTCGTCCTCTCGGCGGCGTCCGCGGTCTGGAGCCCCGTGCCCGCGTACGCGCGCGCCGCGTGGCTGCCGGCCGCGGCGGGCCTTCTCCTCATTCCGCTCGTGACCTTGGCCGATCCCGAGGGCCGCGACCGCATCGAGCGGATGCTGCGCCTCGCGGCGTGGGCGCTCGTCCTCGCCGCCGTCTATCAGCGCCTGCACGGCGCCGGCCGCCCGCCGTCGACGTTGATCAACCAGAACGTCTTCGCGGGCGCGATCCTGCTCCTGCTGCCTCTCGCCGCGCGCGCGAAGGACTGGGGCCTCATCGCCGCCCTGCTGCTGTGCCTCTGGTGGACGAAGTCGGTCGGCGCGTGGCTCGGCCTCTCCGTCGCGCTCGTGGTCCATCGCCGCGCCGTCGGCGCTCCGGGCTTCTGGCTCGGCGCCGTCGCGGGCTTCGTCGGTCTCGTCGCCGCGTACGCGAAGCTGCAGTCGCCCGAGTGGCTTCACCGCGTCGAGTGGTGGGACGCGGCCTGGCGCATGGCCGCGCACGCGCCGTGGCTCGGCCTCGGGCCGGGCGCCTTCGAGCCGGCCCTGCCCGCGTACGCGCCGGGACGGCCGGAGCTGTGGTCGATCTACGCGCACCAGCACGTGCTGGAGACGGCGGCCGAGCGGGGCTGGATCTACGCCGCGCTCTGGCTCGGCGGGCTGTTCCTCATCCTGAAAGAAGCGCCCGCGAGCCGCCGCTTCGGCCCGCTCGCCGCGCTCGCGCACGGCTTCGTCGACTACGCGCTCGCCATGCCCGGCGTGTTCTGGCTGTTCTGCGCGACGACGGCGCTCGCGATGCCCGAGTCCGGCCGCGGCGTCAACGTTCCGTCGAGCCGGCGGCCCATCTTGATCCTCCTCGTGCTGGGAGTCGCCGGCGGCTCCTCCGCGCTGATCTGGCGCGGCTGGACCGCGGACCGCCTGCGCGCGAGCGCGATGCACGAGCTCGGGAAGGAGACGCCCGACTTGAACCTCGTCGAGGAGAAGCTGGCCGCCTCGGAGAGGATCGCGCAGCACCCGGAGGCCGCGCGCTTGCGCGGCGAGCTGCTGCTCGCGCGCGCGGGCTCCGCGCCGACGCCGGCCGAGCTCGACGCCGCGGCCGCGCACCTCGAGCGCGCCGTCGCGCTGAACCCTTTCCGCGCCACGAGCAAGGTCATGCTCGAGAACGTCCGCGCCCACGCCGCGGCGCAGAGGACCAAGTGACGCGCCGCCTCGACCCCGCGTACGCCTGCGCGGCCGCGCTCGGCGTCATGGTTCTCGCTCTGCTCGGACCGGCGTGGGCGAAAGGCCTGACGCCGTTCTGGTCCGACCTCACCTACCTGCACCAGGCTTGGCGCTCGGCGCCGGCGATGAGCGTGGCGGCGGGGCGCGTCCCGCTGTGGGAGCCGTCGCTCTACCTCGGCATGCCGTCGCTCGCCGCGCTCCAGGGCGCGCTGCTCTATCCGCCGACGATCCTCTACTATCTGTTCGGCTTCGCGACCGCGACCGCGCTCTATCACGCGCTGCACCTGGTCGTCGCCGGCTGGCTGTGCGCCCTGTGGCTGCGGTCTTGGCGCATGACGTGGGGCGCCGCGCTCGGCGGGGGAATCCTCTTCGCGTTCGGCGGCCTGCTCGTCGCGCGCCTGCCCTACCTCAACCATCTCTCGGTGTTCGCGTGGGCGCCCGCTCTGCTGCTGTTCTTCCGGCGTCCGGCGGCGCTCGGCCTCGTCCTCGCCTTGATGACGCTCGCGGGCTACCCGACGGCCGTTCCCGGCTGCGCGCTCGCGGCGTGGGCGGTCGCGTTCGCGGCGCGCACGCGCCGGACCGAATGGCGCTCCTCGGCGCTCGCGTGGGGCCTCGCCGGCGCGCTCGCCGCCGCGCTCTCGGCGGCGCAGCTCCTGCCCGGGCTCGAGCTCGCGTCGCTGTCGCGCCGCGCGGCCGGCCTCTCGCTCGAGGAGGCTCTCACCTGGAGCTTCTCGCCGGGCGACCTCCTGCAGTGGATCGGCCCGCTCGCCGTCGGGTGGGGCGCGTTCAAGCCCGCCGAGCAATGGTGGCTCTGCGTCTATCTCGGCGTCGCCGGGACGATTCTCTGCTGCGCCGGAGCTCTCGCGGTCCCGCGCCGCCGCGCGGCGGCGCTCGCCGTCTTCCTCGCGGCGGCCGTCGCGCTCACGCTCGGCGGCACGAACCCGCTCTCGTCGTGGCTCTGGGCGCACCTCGCCCCGCTCAAGTACGTGCGCTATCCGGGCAACCTCGCGTACCTGTGCCTCCCCGCGCTCGCCGCGCTCGCGGCCGCGGGGCTCGCGCGGCGAAAGTCGGGGCCCGTGCTCGTCCTGCTGCTCGCCGCCGAGCTCGCCGCGCTCGGCCGCTTCGCGACGCCGCTCGCGCCCCGGGCGCTGTTCACCGACGCCGGGCCGCTCGTGCGCGCGCTGCAGGAGCGGCAGGCGGGCTCGCGCTATCTGATCTCGCCGCGCGCCCTCCATTCCTCGTCGGGCGCCGACGTCTTCGACTGGCGCCGCCGGCTCTACGGCCTGACGAACGCGCCGTACCGCCTGCGCGCGGCCGTCAACTTCGGCGAGCCGCTCGTTCCGCGCGATTCGTACGCCGCGGTCGATTTCCTGCAGAGCCTGCCGGGCGCCGACGCCGCCGCGAGCTGGATGCCGTGGATCGGCGCTTCGCGCCTGCTCACGCCTTCGCCCGCCGACACCGCGCGCTTGGCCGTCGAGGGCGTCGCTCTCTGGCACGTCGCGCGCGTCCGCGGTCCCGTCTCGCTCGCGTACTTCCTGCCTCCGCGCGAAGGCGCGGCGCTTCCCGCCGCGCTCGCGGGCGAGCCTCCCGAGACCGGCTCGCCGCTCGAGCTCCGGCGCGAGCGCGAGGACCGCTTCGAGATCTCCGGCGAAGGCGCGGGCTGGGCGTTCGCCGCCGAGCCGCGCTTCCCGGGCTGGACCGCGTCGCTCGAGACGCCCGCGGGCGTCCGTCCCGTTTCGCCGCTTCCGGCGCTCGGCCCGTTCCAGAAAGTCGAGACTCCGGCCGGGCCTTGGACCGTGCGCTGGCGCTACGAGCCGCGCCCGTGGGCGCTCGGACTTCTCGCCTCGTGGGCGTCGTTGGCGGCCCTCGCGGCCTATTGGTATCATCGCCGATGACCAAACGGGACGCCCTCGCCGCCGCCGGCCTGGCCGCCGTCCTGCTGGCTCTTCTCGCGCCGGCGTGGGCCCGCACCTCTCCCGCGTTCTTCAATCACGGCGACCTCTGGACGTACCATTGGCCGCTGCGGCATCACAGCGCGACGGAGTTGATCTCGGGCCGCCTCCCGCTCTGGAACCCGTACGTCCTCCTCGGCGTTCCGCACGCCGCCAACCCGCAGACCGCGCTCCTCTATCCGCTCTCGATCCTGGGCTTCGTCCTGCCCGCGCTGACGGCGCTCGCGTGGGATCAGATCCTGCACCTGCTCTGGGCGGGCCTCGGCGCGTTCCTGCTCGCGCGCCACCAGCGCCTCTCGCGCGGCCCCGCCGTCGCCCTCGCGGCCGCCTACGCGCTGTGCCCGTTTCTGATCTTCCGGATCACGGCCGGAATCCCGACCTTGCTCGCCTCGCTCGCGTGGGTGCCGTGGGCGTGGCTCGCGTGGCTCGGCGGCTCGGCGTTCCTGCTCTCCGCCGTCTTCGCTCTGCAGTTCCTCTCGGGACACCCGCAGTTCCTCGTCGTCAACGCGGCGGGGATGGCGCTCTGGGCCGCGATCCGCGCGCCGCGCGCGCTGCCGCGTCTCGCGGCCGGGGCCGCGGGCGCGGCCGTCCTCGCGGCGGCGCAGTGGCTGCCGCTGCTCGAGCTGCTGCTCGGCTCCAACCGCGCGGGCTGGCCCGCCGAGTTCGCCGCGTCGTATTCGCTCGAGCCGCGCGCCGTCCTCGCGTGGCTCGTCCCGTCGGCGCTCGGCACGCCCTTCGACGGCCGCTGGACGGGCCCGATCTCCGTCTTCTACGAGAGCTGCGGCGTCCAGCTCGGGCTCGCCGCGTACGCGGTCGCCGCCGCGGGGCTGCTGCGCGGCGGGCGCGCCGCCGCCGCGGCCGCGGGCGTCGCCGTCGCCGGCTTCCTGCTCGCGCTCGGCGGCAACGGTCCGCTCGCGTTCCTGCTGACGATGCCGGGCGCTTCGTTTTTGCGGACGCCGTCGCGCTGGTCCTTGCTCTGCCTCTGGGGACTGTGGCTCCTCTTCGCCGCGGGTCTGCGCTCGCTCGAGCGGCGCGGCCCGTCGCGCCGGTGGGCGGCGCTCGCCCCGCTGCTCGCCCTGCCGCTGCTCCTGCGGGCGCCCGCCTATCTGCGCGGAGAGGATCCGGCGCCCTACGCGGCGTCCAAGCCCGAGATCGCGGCCCTCGGCGGCGGAGCCTCGCGCGTGCTCGTCGATCCCGAGCTCGCGAACCAGAACAAGTCGATCGTCTACCGCCTGCGCAACGCCAACGGCTACGACGCCTTCTACCCGGCGGGCTCGGCGCTCTGGGCCGCGGCCGCGCAGGGGGAGCCCGCCGCCGACTCGAGCCGCGTGCTCGTCTCGAACTGGAAATCCGACGCCTCCGCCCGCGCGGGCGTGGCGATTCGTCTCGGGCCCTCCGGGCTCGAGCGCTCGAGCGACGCCTGGCCGCTCGCCGCGTTCGTCGACGCCGCGGGCCGCCGGCTCAAGCCCGATCCCGCGCTCGTCCTCGAGCGACCCGGGCGCTGGCTCGTCGCGGGGCCCGCGCCGAAGGGCGCCGCCGCGGTGGCGCTCGCCGAGCAGGCCTGGCCCGGCTGGCGGGCCTTCCTCGGCGGCTCCGAGGCGGAGCTCGGCGGCTGGGGCCCCGCCTTCTCGCTCGTCGAGCTTCCGCCCGGACTCGCGAGCGTCGACCTGCGCTTCGAGTTCGACCCGCCGCTCGCGCGCCTGCTGCCGCTCGCGGCGGCTCTCGCGTGGGGCGCGTGGCTCGCGGCCGCCGCCCGCGCGGCGAGGAGCGCGGCATGAAGCGCAAGCTCTCGATCGCCGCCGCGATCGGCGTCACCGTCCTCTTCCTGTGGCTCGCGCTGCGCGGCGTCGCGTTCCATGAGCTCGGCGCCGCGCTCGCCGGCGCGCGCTGGGCCTGGCTCGTCCCGATGGTCGTCATCATGAGCGTCGATCTGCTCGTGCGCGGCTACCGCTGGCGCGTGCTGCTGTCGCGCGCGCGTCCCGAGCCCGCGCCGACGTGGACGATGGTCAAGCTCTCGGCGATCGGGCTCGCGGTCAACAACGTGCTGTTCCTGCGGCTGGGCGAGCTCGCGCGCGCCGCTCTCGCGGGGCGCCTGCTGAAGATCCCGGTGCTCGCCTCGCTCGCGAGCGTCGCGATCGAGCGCGCGCTCGACGTCTCGGCCCTCCTGACGATCTTCATCCTCGCCGCGAAAGCCGTTCCCGGGGTCGCCGACGACCGCGTCGTGCTCGCCGCCGGGGTCATCCTCGCGGCGGCGATCTCCGCGCTCGTCGTGCTCGCGGTCGCCGAGGCGTGGGTCGCGCCGGGCGGCTGGATCGAGCGCGCCCTGCGCCCCTGGCCCAAGCTGCACGGCCTCGTCGAGCAGCTCTCGCTCGGCGCCGCGGTCCTGCGCTCTCCGTCGGCCGCCGCGCAGGCCGCCGCGCTGTCGGTGTTCCTCTGGTCGATCGACGCCGCGCTCTACTGGGCGTCCGCGCGCCTGATGGGCCTCGAGACGATCATGGACTACCCGCGCGCGGTCCTCACGCTCTCATGGGCGGGCGCGTCGTCGGCGCTGCCCGCCGCGCCCGGCGCGATCGGCACGTTCGAGGCCGTCGTCGCGTCGATCCTGGGCAAGCTCGGCGCGGAGCCGGCGGCCGCGTTCGCCTACGCGCTCGTCACTCACATGGTCATGTACCTCTACGTCACCTGCCTGGGCCTGCTGTTCCTCTCGCGCGAGGGCATCTCGCTCGCGCAGCTGCAGGAGGAGGCGAAGAAATGAAGCTCTCGCTCCTCGGGGTCCTGGCGTGCCCCGTCTGCGGCGGAGACCTCAAGTTCTCCGTGCTCGAGGAGTACCCGCGCCACGACCAGGAGGTCGAGGACGCGACGCTCGCGTGCAAGGGCTGCGGCCGGGAGTATCCCGTGCGCGAGGGCATCCCGCGCCTGCGCCCGCCCGCTCCCGTCGCGGCCGCGACCGACAAGACGCGCCGCGCGTTCGGCTGGGAGTGGCTCCGGTACCCGGGCTCGCTGCCCGAGGACAAGGAGATCTGGCTCGAGGAGACGATGCTGCCGGTCGAGGAGGTCGCGGGCAAGCTCGTGCTCGACGCGGGCTGCGGCATGGGCCGCTACAGCGCCGTCGCGCTCTCGCTCGGCGCGGAGGTCGTCGCGCTCGACATGTCCGAGAGCCTCATCCGCGTCGCCGCGCTCGCGCGCACGCAGCCGAAGCTCCATCCCGTCGAGGGAGACCTGCTCGCGCCGCCGTTCAAGAAGGGCGTGTTCGACACGGCGTACAGCCAGGGCGTCCTCCACCACACCGCGGACACGCGCGCCGCGTTCAAGGCCGTCGCCGCTCTCGTGAAGCCGCGCGGGCACCTCTCGGTCTGGCTCTACGGCAAAGCGGGCCGCTACGCCGATTTCGCGACGAACCCCCTCAAGCCCGGCCGCGAATGGATCGCGAAGCGCCGCCGGCTCGCGTGGTGGATCGTGCTTCTGCGGCACGTCGTCAGCGACTTCGTGCGCGTCTTCACCACGCGCCTGCCGGTGCCCGTCGTGCACCTGATCTGCCATCCGCTCACGTGGCTCGGCGTCGTGCCCGGCCTCAAGTGGTTCACCTACTCGGTGCATCCCGACTATCAGGTCCGCCTCATCGAGAACTTCGACTGGATCTCGCCGCCGTATCAGTGGCACCACACGAAGGAGGAGCTCGCCCGCTGGTACAACGAGGAGGGATTCACGGTCCTGCGCTTCCTGCCGCACGGACTCGTGCCCAAGCCGGGGGCGATCGGCCGGAAGGCCAAGTGACCGGCGGCCCGCGCGTCGTCATGGTCAGCGCGGGCTTCTGGCCGGCCCTCGGCGGCGCCGAGGGGCAGGCGCTCGAGCTTTCTCGCGCTCTGCTCGCGCGCGGCGCGAAAGTGCTGGTGCTGACGCGCCGCGTCGACGGCCTGCCCTCTCGCGGCGAGGCGAAAGGCGTGCCCGTCCGGCGCCTGCGCGTGCTCGGGACCGGAGCGCTCGACTCGCTCTCGTTTTTGTTCGGCGCGTTCGGCTGGCTGCTCAAGCACGGCGCGGAGTACGACGCGATCCACGTCCATCTCGCCGGCTCGCCCGCGCTCGCCGCCGCGGCCGCCGGCCGCTGGCTCGGCAAGCCCGTCGTCGTGAAGCTCGGCGGCGGGCGCGGCATCGGCGAGCTCGCCGTCTCCTCGAAGACGGCGCTCGGCCGCCTCAAGCTCGCCCTGCTCGCGCGGCTCGGGCCCAAGTTCCTCGCGGTCGTCCCCGATCTGGCCGACGAGGCGCGCGAGCATCTCGGCGGCGCGGACATCGAGATCCTGCCCAACGGCGTCGACGCGGCGCGCTTTACGCCCGTCCCGGCCGCGCGGAAGGCCGCGCTGCGGCGGGAGCTCGGCTGGCCCGCGGGAGCCGTCTTCCTCTACACCGGCCGCTTCTCCTGGGAGAAGCGACTGCCGTGGTTCGCCAAGGCGTGGCTCACGGGCTCCGCGGGCAAGGACGCGGCGCTCCTGCTCGCGGGCGACGGGCCCGAGCGCCCCGCGCTCGAGGCCGAGGCCGCCGCGTCCGGCGGGCGCGTGCGCGTGCTGCCGCGCGTCGACGACGCCGCTCCGCTCTACGCCGCCGCCGACGCGTTCGTCCTCCCGTCCGTCTCGGAGGGCCTGTCGAACTCGCTGCTCGAGGCGATGTCCTCCGGCCTCGCCGTCGTCGCGAGCGCCGTCGGCGGGACCGCGCAGACGGTGGACGGCGGCCGCACGGGCCTCTTGTTCCCGGAGGGGGACGCCGCGGCCGCCTCCGCCGCCGTCGCGAAGATTCTGGCCGACCCCGCCGCCGCGGCGGCGCTCGGACGGGCCGCGCGCGCGGAGATCGAATCCAAATATTCTCTCGACCGCGTCGCCTCGCGCTGCCTGGAGCTCTACCGCCCATGAGCCGCGGCGAGCGCTTCGCGCGCAACGTCGGCTGGGGCGTCTCGGGACAGCTCGCGATCGCGGCCGTCAACCTCGCCGTGATCCCGAAGCTCGTGAAGGGCTTCGGCGTCGAGACGTACGCGCTCTACCTGCTGATGAACGCGGCCGCGGGCTGGATCGGCGCCCTCCATTTCGGCGTCGGCAACGCGATCACGCGCTACGCGGCGGAGGCGCAGGCTCAGGACCGCCGCTCGGGCCTCGACGACGCCGCGCGCCACGGGCTGCTCGTCTTCACGGGGGCGGCGGCGGCCGCCGCCGCCGTCCTCTGGGCCGCCGCGCCTTGGCTCGCGGCGAAAGTGTTCTCGGTGCCCGCGATCTACCAGCAGCACGGCGAGTTCATGATCCGCGCGGCCGCGCTCGGCTCGGTTCTCGCCGCCGTCTCGTCGTGCTGCGCCGCCGCGTTCCAAGGCCTGCACCGCTTCGACCTCGTGTCGGCGGCGGGCCTCCTGCAGGGCCTGCTGATCCCGCTCTCGGTGCTGGGCGCCCTGTCGATCGGCCGAGGCCTCAAGGCCGGCGCGATCGGCTTCGTCGGCGTCCACGCGGGAGTCGCCGTCCTGAGCCTGGCGGCGCTCGCGCGCGAGCGCGCGAAGCTGCGCGCGGGCGGCGCCCGCATCACGTTCGAGCATTTCATCATGTTCTCGATCGGATTCTGGCCGTCGAGCCTGGCCCAGCTCGTCAGCGGACAGCTCGACCGCGCGTTCGTCGCCGGCCT
This sequence comes from uncultured Elusimicrobia bacterium, assembly GCA_964450975.1. GTDB lineage: Bacteria > Elusimicrobiota > Elusimicrobia > UBA1565 > UBA9628 > GWA2-66-18. The sequence continues at coordinate 16,052 of CAYVFO010000001.1, forward strand.
GCGCTCGATGTCGGAGTTCACGCTCTACGCCGTGCCCGCGGGCCTGCTCTCGCGCCTGCAGTCCTTCCCGGCGACGGCGTCCGCGGCGCTGCTGCCCGTCGTCGTCGGGCACGCGGGGGAAGACCTGACGCGGCCGTATCTGCGCGCCTCGCGCGTCCTCGCGGGCCTCATCATCCCGGCGCATGCGCTTCTCTTCGCGCTCATGCCGCAGTTCCTGTCGCTGTGGCTCGGCGGAAGCTTCGGCGACGCGAGCGTCTGGCCCGCGCGCCTGCTCGTCGCGGCGCAGGGCTTCGCCTTGTTCGCCTTCCTGCCCAACGCTGTCGCCGCCGCGCGCCGCGACGGCTGGTGGTTCTCCGCCGCGAGCTGGGCGCAGGCGCTCATCTGTCTCGCGCTCTGGCCGCTGCTCATCCCGAAGTGGGGCCTGCTCGGCGCCGCCGCCGGCGGGCTCGCCGCGCAGGCCGTCTCCTCGACGGCCTTCGTCGCCGCGGTCCACTCACGCCTCCTCCATTTGAGCTGGCTCCGCTTCGCGCGCGAGGCGCTGCTGCCCGCCGCCTGCGGCGTCGCCGCCATGTCCGTCCTCGCCTGGCCTCTGCGCACGCGCGTGACCGGCTGGGCCGACTTCCTCGCCTTGTGCGCGGCCTCCGGCGCGACGTATACTTATGTCTTCTGGCGCCTGCTCCCCCGGGAAGACCGGGAATTCCTCCGCGAGCGCCTCCCTTTCTAAACCATGTGCGGCATCTGCGGCGTCGTTTACGGCGACGGGCGCGAGCCCGATAAGGGCGTCCTCAAGCGCGCCAACGACCTCATCGCCCATCGCGGCCCCGACGACGAGGGCTCGCTGATCGACGCCCCCGCGGCGCTCGCGATGCGCCGGCTGGCGATCATCGACCTAAACACCGGCCATCAGCCGATCTCCTACGCGGCCGAGCGGTACTGGATCGTCTTCAACGGCGAGATCTACAACTACCAGGATCTGCGGGCGGGACTCCTGTCGCGCGGCCATTCGCTCAAGACGAAGTCGGACACCGAGGCGATCCTGGCTCTCTACCAGGAGAAGGGCGAGCGCTGCGTCGACGACCTGCGCGGGATGTTCGCGTTCGCGATCTGGGACCGGAAGGAGAAATCGCTCTTCATCGCGCGCGACCGCATCGGCAAGAAGCCTCTCGTCTACGCCCATCGCCCGGACGGGACCTTGCTGTTCGGCTCCGAGATCCGCTGCCTGTTCGGCCTCGATCCCAAGCTGCCGCGCGAGATCGACCCCGTCGCCGTCGACATGTTCCTCTCGCTTCAGTACATCCCGTCGCCGCGCGCGATCTACCGCGAGGTCCGCAAGCTCCCGCCCGGCCACTCGATGACGTGGAAGGCCGGCAAGCTCGACGTCAGGCGCTACTGGGACCTGCCGCTCGGCAAGCCGCCGATCACGACCGACTTCGAGGAGGCCAAGCGCCTCCTGCGCGACACCCTCACGGAGTCGACGCGCCTGCGCATGATCTCCGACGTGCCGCTCGGCGCGTTCCTCTCCGGGGGCGTGGACTCATCGATCATCGTCGCGCTGATGGCCCGGCTCTCGACGAAGCCCGTGAAGACGTTCTCGATCGGCTTCGACGAGGAGCGCTTCTCCGAGACGCGCTACGCGCGCATGGTCGCGGACCGGTACAAGACCGAGCACACCGAGTTCGTCGTGAAGCCCGAGATGGCCGACGTGCTTCCGAAGCTCGCCTGGCACTACGGCGAGCCCTACGCCGACGCCTCCGCTCTGCCGACCTATTACGTCTCGCGCGAGACGCGCAAGTTCGTGACCGTCGCCTTGAACGGCGACGGCGGCGACGAGAACTTCGCCGGCTACGTCCGCTACTTCGCGATGAAGGCCGCGCGCCTGGCCGACGTCCTGCCCGGACCGGCGCTCTCGCTGCTGCGCGCGGGCGCCGAGCTGCTGCCCGAGCACGACGCGCCGCTCGGCAACGTCTGGCGCGCCAAGCGCTTCCTGCGCTCGGTGCTGTCGAACGACCTGCCGGGGCGCCATCTCAAGATGGTCGGCTTCTTCGCCGAGGACGACAAGCCCGGCCTCTACAGCGACGACTTCAAGAAGAGGCTCGGCGGCGGGATCCACGAGGCCGCGCGCTACATGAGCGCCGCGTTCGCCGCGACCGAAGGCGAGGACTTCGTCAACCGCATGCTCGCGGTCGACTTCAAGACGTACCTGCCCGAGTGCCTCATGGCGAAGGTCGACATCGCCTCGATGGCGTGCTCGCTCGAGGGACGTTCGCCCCTTCTCGATCACGTGTTCGTCGAAACGGCCTTCCGCATGCCCGGCGACTGGAAGCTCAAGGGCCTTCGCGGCCACAAGCACGTGATGAAGGAGGCGTTCAAGGACCTCCTGCCCCCGGAGATCCTCACGCGCTCCAAGATGGGCTTCGGCATCCCGCTCGGCGCGTGGTTCCGCGGCGCGCTCAAGGGCTTCTGGGAGGACAACGTCCTCTCCTCGCGCGCGCTCTCGCGCGGCTACTTCCGCGAGGAGGCCCTGCGCGGCCTCTGGGCCGAGCACCAGAGCGGCAAGCGCGACCACGGCTACCGCCTGTGGGCGCTCCTCATGCTCGAGCTGTTCCACCGCCACGCCGACGAGGCTCTGGCCGCCCCCGAGCCCGCCGCCCGCGCTTGAAGCGGCCGCGGCTGATCGCGATCGCCGTCCTCGCGCTCGGAATGTTCCTCCTGCGCGACAAGGTGCGCGGCGTGTTCTTCTTCCTCGACGGTATCGACCTGATCATCCACGAGGCGGGCCATCCGATTCTCGGGATCTTCGGCTGGCGCTGGCTCATGATGGCGGGCGGGACGATCTTTCAGCTCGCCTGGCCGCTGGCGTTCGTCCGCCACTTCTGGAAGAACGGTCAGCCCAAGTCGGCCTACGCTTGCGTGCTGTGGTTCGGCCAGAACTTCCTGCACATCGGCCGCTACGCGGCCGACGCCCGCGCCCAGGAGCTGCCGCTGGTCGGCGGCGGGGAGCACGACTGGACCTATCTGCTCGACTGCTGGGGCCTGCTCGCGCGCGACATCGGCGTCGGGATGACCTTCGATTTCCTCGGTTGCGCGATCATCGCGTGGTCGCTCGTCGCGCTCTGGGCCGAAGCGCGGCGTCCCGATCCGTCCTTGGTCTGAACGGCAAACCACCAAGACACAAAGACACGAAGAACGGCGGCGGAAAGAACGGAACGGATCAACACGAAGACGGCGAAGGACGGCGAAGACGGATAAGAACGAAACGGAAAAAGGTGATACGGCGTACGGAGGCCATGGCCTCCGTACGCCGTTACCCTCAATCCGTTCTTCGCCGTCCTTCGCCGTTCTTGGCGCGTCGGCACGAAATCATCTTCGTGTTTTTCCGTTGTTCGCCGTCGGGCGAAACTAGCCGAGCTTGAGGGCCGAGAGGATGAGCTGCACGCCGATCGCGGCGAGCAGCAGGCCCATGAGGCGGGTGATGATGTTGAGGATCGTGGGCGAGAGCTTCTTGGCCCCGTCGGCGGCGATCGTCAGCACGTAGTAGGAGATCAGCGCCACGACCGCGATGCACAGGTAGAAGATCAGGCTCTGCTCGATGCCCTGCGCGCGTCCGGCGAGCACGATCGAGGTCGTGATCGCGCCCGGGCCGGCGAGCAGGGGCACCGCGAGCGGCGTGATCGCGATGTCGTCCTTGTGCATGCCCTCCTCGACCTCCTCGGGCGTCTCGCGCATGGCCGACTTCTTGGCGCGGATCATGTCGAGCGAGGAGAGGAGAAGGACGAGGCCGCCCGCGATCTGGAACGCGGGCAAGGTGATGCCGAACACCCTGAAGATCAGGGGGCCGAGGAGCGCGAAGATCGCCATGACGCCGGCGCAGGTGATGCACGCGGTGCGCGCCATGCGGCGGCGCTGCTCCTTCGTGTCGCGCGCGGTCATCGCGAGGAACGTCGGCACCGCGGCGAACGGGTCGACGATCGCGAAGAGCGAGCCGAAGGTCAGGAGCGCGTAATTGAGCATCGCGGAGAGATTTTAGCTTTTCCGGGCCGACGCGACCACGGCGAGGGCCTCGCGCGCGGCCTTTTCCCACGAGAACTCGGCGGCGCGCGCCGGGCCGCGCCGGCGCAGATCGGCGGCCGTCGCGGGGTCGACGACGCGCTCGAGCGCGAGCGCGAGCTCGTCGACGCGCGAGGCGTCGCAGAGGATCGCGGCGTCGCCGGCGACCTCCGTCAGCGAACCCGCGCGCGCGGCGACGACGGGAACGGCGCAGGCCATGGCCTCGAGGAGCGGAAAGCCGAAGCCTTCGAGCAAGGACGGATACACCAAAGCGTCGGCGCGGCGGTACAGCGCGAGCAGGTCGGCGCGCGAGACCGCTCCGGCCAGGAACACGCGGCCGGCGAGGGGGATTTTCGCGGCGAGCGCCCGCACCTCGGCTGCGGCGTCGGCGTCGCGTCCGGCCAGAACGAGCTTGTGCGGCAGGGACGGCTTCTTGTCGATGAGGAGCGCGAAGGCCTGAAGGAGGTTGGGAAGGTTCTTGCGCGAGTTGAGCGCCCCGACGTGCAGGAGGAACGGGCCCTTCACCGGCGCTTCCGGGTCGCCCGCGGCGAGCGGCCGGAACTCGGCGTCGGGTCCGCCGGCGTGGACGCGGACGACCTTCTCGGGCGCCAAGCCCCACTCCTTGAGCAGCTCCGCGCGCGAGTAGTCCGAGCTCGTGATCACGCGCGCCGCGCGCTTGGCCGAGGCGGCGGGCATCTTGCCGAAGTAGAGCTCGGGCCACCAGCCCTCGGGGAGCTTTCCGCCGACGTGGTGGACGGTCATGACGCCGGGCAGGCGCGACAGCGGAGGCAGGTCGTGGCCCAAGCTGTAGTAGGCGTCGACGCCGCGGCCGAGCAAGGTCCGCTCGCGCCACAGGAGGCCCGCGTAGTGCTCGGCGGGCAAGAGCAGGCGCTGCGGCGCGAGCATCAGGAAGCGCTCGGCGTTGCGCGCCTCGGGCAGCGGCAGGGAGTTCCACTTGTCGCGCGACCACGCGGCGGCGGTGAGCAGGAACTCGTGCTCCGGGGCAGTCTCGACCAGAGCGGCCGCCAGGCGCGCGGCGTAGAAGCCGCCGCCGCTCGCGGGGTCGAACGCAGCGGACACATCCAGCGCTATGCGCATCGCGGCATTCTATCTAAAATTTCAGTACAATCCGGGAAATGGCCCAACGCGAAATCGGCGTCGGGGGCTTCGCGGCGTCGCCGCGCGCCCGCCGCTACGTCAACGAGGTCCTGAAGTCCGGCCGGCTCTCGTACGGGCCCTTCCATCGCCGCTTCGAGGCCGCGTTCGCGCGCGAGCACGACAGCAAGCACGCGCTGTTCATGAACTCCGGCACGAGCGCCCTGCAGATCGCTCTTCAGGCGCTCAAAGAAAGGCATCGTTGGAGCGACGGCGACGAGGTCATCGTCCCCTCGGTCACCTTCATCGCGACGTCGAACATCGTGCTCCACAACCGGATGAAGCCCGTGTTCGTCGACGTCGATCCGCTCACGTACACGCTCGACCCGCGCCGCCTCGAGGCCGCGATCACGAAGAAGACGCGCGCCGTGATCCCCGTCCACCTGCTCGGCCTGCCCGCCGACATGAACGCGATCGGCAAGATCGCGCGCCGCCGCGGCCTCAAGGTCATCGAGGACTCCGCCGAGACGATGTTCGCGCGCTATGAGGGCCGCAAGGTCGGCTCGCTCGGCGACATCGGCTGCTTCTCGACGTACGTCGCGCACTACATCGTCACCGGCGTCGGCGGCCTCGCGACGACGAGCGATCCCGCGCTCGCGATCCGCATGCGCAGCCTGATGAACCACGGCCGCGACTCGATCTACCTCAACATCGACGACGACAAGAACGCCAAGGGCAAGAAGCTCCACGAGATCGCGGCGAAGCGCTTCAAGTTCGTCTCCGTCGGCCACAGCTACCGCGCCACCGAGCTCGAGGCCGCGCTGGGACTGGCCCAGCTCGAGGAGAAGGACGGCATCGTCCGCGCGCGCGTCGCCCTGGCCGAGCGCCTGACCGCCGGCCTCCGCGAGTTCGGCGACCGCCTGCAGCTGCCGTGGTGCCCGCCCGGCCGCGAGCACACCTACATGCTCTACGGCGTCGTGCTCAAGGGCGAGGACAAGACGCCGCTCGTCAACTTCCTCGAGGACCGGGGCGTCGAGACGCGCGACCTGCTGCCGCTGCTCAATCAGCCCGTGTACAAGGAGCTCTTCGGCGATCTCGAGCGGAAGTTTCCGATCGCGCGCGAGCTCAACCGCTCGGCGTTCTACATCGGCTGCCACCAGTACATGACGAACGCCGACGCGGACTACGTCGTGGAGCAGTTCCGCGCCTACTTCAAGAAGCGCTGATGGCTCCGAAGGCCTCCGTCGTCGTCGACAATCACAACTACGGCCGCTTCCTCCCGGAGGCGCTCGACTCGATCCTCGCGCAGGGCTTCCCGAAGGACGAGCTCGAGATCATCGTCTCCGACGACGGCTCGACCGACGACTCGCGCGAGATCCTCCGCGAGTACGCCGAGAAGGGCGTGACCGCCCTTCTTCAGGAGCGCCAGGGCCAGGCGACGGCGTTCAACAAGGGGCTCGCCGCGGCGAAGGGGGAGTTCGTGCTCCTCCTCGACAGCGACGACGTGTTCCTGCCCGGCAAGCTCGCGGCCGTCCTCGAGGCCTTCGCGGACCCGAAGGTCGCGTGCGTCCAGCATTTCCTGCACGACAGCGACTCGCATCTGCATCCGCTGCCGCGCCGCTTTCCCGCGTGGCCCGCGCGCTATACGCTCGACGACTACCTCGCGGGCCGCGCGGAGTTCACCGCGACGTCCGGGCTCGCGTTCCGCCGCTCCGTGCTCGCGAAGCTGCTGCCGATCCCGAAGGACCTCTTCTACTATCTCGACGATTTCCTGACCGCGCACTCGCTGTTCTTCGGCGAGATCGCCAACGTTCCCGCCGTCTACGGCCTGCACCGCGTGCACGGCGGCAACTGGTGCGCGGGCGGTCTCGAGAACCCGGCTAAGATCGAGCGCGACTTCGTCGACCGCGAGACGTACGGCGCATGCCGCGACCGCTGGCTCGCCGAGGCGGGCGTCTCGCGCTCGCCGGAGGCCGTCGAGGCCGACCGTCTCGACGTCTGGCGCCGCAAGGTGCTGCTCGCCTCGCTGCGCGCGAGACCCCTCGAAGCCGCGGCGCTCTGGCGCGAGGGGCTCAAGGATCTTCCGCGCACGCGGCAGGCCAGGTTCCGCGCCGCGACGACGGCGATCGCGGTCGCCTCGCCGAGCCTCTATCTCGCCCTCTACGAGGCCTACTCAGCCCCATGAGCGCCCCCGATCTCTCCATCGTGATCCCGGCCCTCAACGAGGAGGGCTCGCTGCGCCAGGTGCTGCCGCGCCTCAAGAAGGCGTTCGCGGCGCTCGGCGTGACCGGCGAAATTCTCGTCGTCAACGGCAAGTCCACCGACAAGACCGTCGAGGTGGCCGAGGCCGAGGGCGCGCGCGTGCTCGCGCAGCAAGGCCGCGGCTTCGGCGCCGCCCTGCGCGAGGGACTTCTCGCCGCCTCCGCGCCGTGGACGTGCGTCGTCGACGCCGACGGCTCGCACCCGCCCGAGGACTTGGCGCGCCTCTGGGCCGCGAAGGAGACGGCCGACCTCGTCATCGCCTCGCGCTACGTCTCCGGCGGCTCGGCGGTCATGGACCTCCAGCGTCAGATTCTTTCGAGATCTTTGAACATCGTCTCGAAGCTCGTGCTCTCTTTGCCCGTCTACGACAGCTCGGGCGGCTTCCGGCTCTACCGGTCTGACCTGGCCAAGAAAGCAGCTGCTTATTCCGACGCGCCGAACTTCACGGTCCAGCAGGAGCTGCTCGTCGGCGTGCTGCGGCAGGGCGGCCGCGTCGTCGAGATCCCGTTCCGCTACGAGCCGCGCATCGACGGCGTCTCGAAGGCCTCGGCGACGGCGTTGGCGCCCGCGTACCTGCGGATGCTCGCCAAGCTCCGGGCCGACAGGCGGCGGCCCGTTTGATACGATCATGGCGATGAGCGAGAAGCTGTCCATCGTCGTGCCGGCCTACAACGAGGAGGACGCCGTCGACGGCATCCTCAAGGCCTGCCTCGACGCCCGCGAGCCCCTCAAGAAGGCCCTGGGGCTCTCCGACGTCGAGGTGGTCCTCGTCGACGACGGAAGCAAGGACGCGACGCGCGCCAAGGCCGCCAAGTGGCAGGGCGTCAAGCTCGTCGTCCACGAGAAGAACAAAGGCTACGGCGCGGCGCTCATGACGGGCTTCCGCGCGGCCTCGGGCGACCTGCTCTCCTTCCTCGACGCCGACGGCACGTGCGATCCCTTGGCGTTCGAAGGCCTGATCAAGGCGATGCGCGAGAAGAAAGGCGACATGGCCGTCGGCATGCGCCTGCACGCGGGCTCGGAGATGCCCGCGGTCCGGCGCCTCGGCAACCGCATCTACGCGATCCTGCTGCGCAGCCTGACCGGCGCCGACGTCAACGACACCGCCTCCGGCATGCGCGTCTTCAAGCGCTCGATGCTTCCGCGCTTGGCGCCCTTGCCGACGGGCCTGCACTTCACGCCCGCGATGACCGCGCGCGCGGCGTGCATGGGCGCTCTGATCGTCGAGTCCCCGATCCCCTACGCCGACCGCGTCGGCGAGTCGAAGCTCTCCGTGATCGGCGACGGCGTCCGATTCTTGCGCGTGATCCTCGGCACGGTGTTCGCCTACTTCCCCATGCGCGTGTTCGGCCCGCTCGCCGGCGCGTGCGCCGCGGGCGCGCTCGGCTGGGGCCTCATGCCGATCCGCTACTGGCTGACGCACGGCCACCTCGAGGAGTGGATGATCTACCGCCTCCTCACGGTGCTGACGCTGACCGCGTGCGCGACCGTCTTCGCCGCGTTCGGCCTCGTCGCCCAGAAGGCGTCGAACGCCGCGCTGCGCCGCCCCGCCGCGCGCGTCGACGCTCCGAAGGTCCGCGAGGGCGCGGGCGCGGCCGGCGTCCTGCTCTGGCTCGTCGGCGCGGGCATCAACTGGCCGACGCTCGTCGAGTACGCGCGCACGGGTCACATCACGCGCCACTGGGTCTGGGTGCTCACGGGCGCGCTCGCGATCATCACGGGCGCCGTGCTCGTCTCGGTCGGCATCGCGCTCGGCGCCCTCGCCCATCTGCCCAGCGGGGAGGACGAGTGAGCTTCTGGGACGGCAAGAAGGTCCTCGTCACCGGCGGCGCCGGCTTCATCGGCTCGCATCTCGTCGAGCAGCTGCTCGCGCGCGGCAAGGGCGTCAAGGTGACCGTCGCCGACCGCATGACGCCCGAGCACAAGGACAACCTCGGCGCGGTGGTCAAGCAGATCAAGATCCTCACGGCCGACCTGCGGAATCCCGAGGCCTGCCGCGCGGCGTGCCGCGGCCAGGACGTCGTCCTCAATCTCGCGGCCGCCGTCGCCGGCGTCGGCTACAACATGACGCACAACGGCACGATGTTCCGCGAGAACATGCAGCTCGCGCTCAACATGATCGAGGCCGGGCGCCTCGAGGGCGTCGAGCGCTTCCTCGTCGTGAGCTCGGCCTGCGTCTATCCCGCCGAGTGCACGATCCCGACGCCCGAGACCGAGGGCTTCAAAGGCGAGCCCGAGGCGACGAACCGCGGCTACGGCTGGGCCAAGCGCATGGCCGAGGTGCTCGGCCAGTCCTACGCCGCCGAGTTCGGCATGAAGATCGCGATCGCGCGCCCCTACAACGCTTACGGCCCGCGCGACCACTTCGACCCCGAGAAGTCGCACGTGATCGCCGCGCTCGTCCGGCGCGTCTGCTCGGGCGAGGACCCCGTCCTCGTCTGGGGCGACGGCAAGGCGACGCGCGCGTTCCTCTACGTCGAGGACTTCGCGCGCGGCCTGCTCGAGGTCGCCGAGAAGTATCCGAAGGCCGATCCGGTCAACATCGGCTCCTCCGAGGAGGTCTCGATCCGCGAGCTCGCCGAGAAGGTCGTCGAGGCGGCCGGGTCCAAGGCCAAGCTCGTCTTCGATCCGACGAAGCCCTCGGGCCAGCCGCGCCGCGCCTGCGACACCTCCAAGGCCGAGACCTTGCTCAAGTTCCGCGCGCTCGTCGGGCTCGAGGAGGGCCTGCAGCGCACCGTGGCCTGGTACCGGCAGCACGCGCTCGTCAAGAAGGCCCGCAAGGGGAAGAAGTGAGCCGCGGAAAGCGCCTGCTCGTCCTCCTCACGTTCAACGAGGCCGAGGCCCTTCCGAAGATCTTCGACCGAATCCCGCTCTCCGCGGCCGACGAGACCGTCGCCGTCGACGGGGGCTCCAAGGACGGCACCGTCGAGTTCCTCAAGTCGAAGGGGATCAAGGTCATCGGCCAGCCCCGGCGCGGCCGCGGCGTCGCGTTCCGCGTCGCGCTCGAGCAGACCGACGCCGAGACGATCTGCTACTACAGCCCCGACGGCAACGAGGACCCGAACGACATCCCGAAGATCTTCGAGAAGCTCGAGAGCGGCGCGTACGACCTCGTCGTCGCCTCGCGCATGATGGAGGGCGCCTACAACGAGGAGGACGTGACCTTGTGGCGCCCGCGCAAGTGGGTGAACAAGCTCTTCACTTTGGCCGCGAACCTGATCTGGAACCGCGGACCGTACGTGACCGACACGATCAACGGCTTCCGCTGCGTCCGCGCCGAGTCGATGCGCCGCCTCATGCTCGACGCCGACGGCTTCCCGATCGAGTACCAGATGTCGATGCGCATGATGAAGCTCGGCCTGCGCATCGGCGAGATCCCGACGCACGAGTACCCGCGCCTGGGCGGCGTCTCGACCGCGGAGTCCTGGCCGACGGGCGTCGTCTTCGTGAAGACCTTGCTGCGCGAGCTGTCGATGGGCCGCCGCGTCTCGTGAGCTTCCTCAAAAAGAACGCCGTTCCGCTCCTCCTCGGCCTCGCCCTCGTCCTGCGCCTCGCTTGGGCGTGGCAGGGCCACCGCGAGGGGAAGATCCACACGGGCTCCGACGGCTACGAGCCGATCGCGCTGTCATTGCTCGAGCGCGGCGAGTACGCCGAGGAGAAGGGCAAGCCCACGGCGATCCGCGAGCCCGTCTACCCGCTCGTGATCGCGGCGCTCTACTATCCGTCCGGCCGCCGCCCGTGGCTCGTCCTGGTCCTGCACGCGCTCCTCGGGACGGCGACGTGCCTGCTCGCCTGGCGGCTCGGGACGCGGCTCTTCGGCGCGCGCGCGGGGCTCTGGGCGCTCGCCGTCTGCGCGGTCCATCCGCAGCTCGTCTACTACACCGCCTATTTCTTCCGCGACACTTTGCTCGCCTGGCTGTTCATGCTGCTCGCGGTCGCGTCGATGGACTGGTCGTCGTCGCCGAACCACACCGACGGCGATTATTCCGCGATCATCGGAGGCTGCGCGGGCGCCGCGCTCGGGCTGGCGAACTCGGCGCACCTGCCCCTCGTCGGGCTCGCGGGCTTGGCGCTCTGGGCCGTCGCGCCGACGAAAGCCGCCGCCCGCCGGACGGCGTTCTTCTTCCTGCCGGTCCTGCTCGCGTTCGGCCTGTGGTCGTGGCGCAACTACCGCGTTTTCAAGGCGTTCGTCCCCGGCTCGACGCACGGCGGTCCCGAGTTCTACCAGGCGCTCGTCGTCCCGCCCGCCGACCTCGGCACCGAGCGGCAGACCGAGATCCTCGCGAAGGACGCGACGTTCCAGGCCGCGGCCAAGCTCGGCGAGTACGGGCAGAGCAAAGTCCTGACGAAGGCCGGCTTCGACTGGATCGTCGCCCATCCCGGAACCTACGCGGGCCGCGCTCTCGCGGGCTTCGTCAAGTTCTGGCGCCCGTGGCCCTACGCGCGCGCCTACACGCATTCCTACAAAGCGCTGCTCGCCGCGAGCCTCGCCTCAGACGCCTGGATCGTCCCGCTCGGCCTTCTCGGCCTCTGGCTGTTCCGCGGCCGCTGGCGCGAGGCCTCCGCGGTCTGGGTCGGCGCCTTCGCGCTGACGGCCGTCTACGGCGCGGTCCACGCCGTCATCCGCTACCGCCTCCCTCTGATGCCGGCCATGATCGTCTTCGCCGTCGCCGCGATCCTCCGCCTCCGGGGCAACGATCCCGAAACAAGGCCCGGCTACACTCAATAAGCTAACATGACACCCCATGGCCGCCCCTAAGGGTCAGCGCGACTCCGCCGAAGCCTACGCCCACGCCTCGATCGTGGCCTGGCTGCCGATCCTCTACCTGCTGATCTCCTCTTTGTTCTTCCTGCGCACCTACGACTCCGCGCAGGTCAAGATCACGATGATGCAGATGGGCGGACTCGGCCTGCTGACGATGTGGCTCTGCCGCCTGGCGCTCGCCGGCCGCCACGCTTTCTCCAAGGACGACGTGATCTGCCTCTCGCCGTTCCTCGCCTACCTCGGCTGGGGCATCTTCTCGTACTGGAAGGCTCCGTACCACATGGCGAGCACGGACTTCTTCCTGCGCCACCTCTTCTACATGATCGTGGCCCTCATCGCGATCTACGAGCTCGACGAGCCCGCGGTCGACAAGCTCATCAAGTGGCTCATGTGGACCGCCTGGCTCGCGATCGGCTACGGCACGCTCCAGTTCATCGACAACGTCTCCTTCCCGCGCGGCCCGGGCAAGGGCATCGACCCGTTCGTCTGGCGCGGCGCGTTCGGCGACCGCGTGTTCTCGACCTACGGCAACCCGAACTTCTACGGCGACTTCCTCGTCATCATGTTCCCGATCCTGCTCACGCAGTGGTTCAAGAAGCGGCAGACGAGCCTGCTCGTGCTCATGGGCATGCTGCTCCTCAACCTGATCATGACGGGCACGAAGGGCGCCTGGCTCGGCTTCGCGATGGTCTGCGCGATGTTCGGCGTCATCGCCTTCTGGTTCTTCCCGGAGCAGACGAAGTCCTACCGCAAGCAGGTGATCGGCCTCGTCCTCGCCGGCGTGCTCGGCTTCGTCGGCTACACGGCCAAGGACCTCTCGGCGCGCGCCGTCTCGATCAACTTCCGCCTCTTCACGTGGGAGGCCACGTGGGAGATGATCCGCACGCAGCCCTGGACCGGAACGGGCATCGGCTCCTTCCCTCCGATCTACCCCGCGTTCCGCCGCCCGCCGATCTTCCACATCGAGGGCAAGCACAACACCGAGACCGACCACGCCGAGAACGAGTACCTGGAGCAGATGTTCGACAACGGCATCCTCGGCTTCGGCATTTTCCTCTGGCTCGTCATCAGCACCGTCGTCGTCGGCCTGCGCTCGCTGCGCGAGCTCACGAAGGCGGAGCTCCTGCGCGAGGGCCGTCCGCCGCCGCGCGCGTACGACCTCATCGGCCTGCTCGTGTCCTTCCTCGGCATGCTCGGGCACAACAACTTCGACGTGAGCCTGCGCTTCGTCTCGTCCGGCGTCTATCTCGGCCTGCTGTCCGGCCTGATCGTCAACGTCGCGCGCGGCAGCGCCCTCTACCAGCTGCACCCCCGCGCCGACGAGTCCGGCGAAGCGGAGGCGCCCGGCGCCTGGAAGACGATCTCCGAGATGCTCATCTGGCCCGCGCGCCTCGCGGCCGCCGGCGGCATCGTCTACTACGCGTTCGTGAAGGGCTGGGGCGGCTTCCGCGGCCTGCCGTTCGCCGGCATGTTCGGCGAGTTCGCGATGCTCCAGGGCCCGCTCTCGCGCATCCCCAACGGCGGCGAGCTGCTGCAGTGGTGGCTCGCGTGGAGCGTGTTCGCGGCCTGCATGCTCTGGCTCGGCTGGCGCCTCGCGCGCCTCTGCATGCTCGCCGAGAATCCCGTCGTGCCCGCGCTCGTGCTCGTCATGCTCGGCCCGCTCTACCAGTTCTGGGGCTACTTCAAGGCCGACATCCACCACAACGTCGCGATCTACTTCTCGAAGGAGCGCAACTGGCAGCACGCCGTCTCCAACTACCTGATCGTCGACAGGCTCAACCCCGATTTCGTGATGGCGAAGTACTTCCTCGGCAACGTCTTCAACGACCGCTTCGACATGACGAAGGCCTATCTGCCGAACTGGGGCGACCGCGACAACGTCGCGCGCGACGACTACGAGCGCGCGCTCTACTGGTACGACGAGGTCCGCAAGCTCGCGCCGAACTACGTCCAGATGCACCACCAGATCGGCAACCTGCACCTCCGCCGCGCGCAGTACGCCGCGGACCGCGGCCTCAAGCAGGAAGCCGAGCGCTACCTCGACATGGCGATGACGCGCTTCAAGCTCTACCGCCAGATCGATCCCGTCTTCCCGCCGAACTACTACCGCATGGCGCAGGTCAACATGATCCGCCAGAAGTACGAGGAGGCCATCGAGCACTACCAGGCCTTCATCGACGCCGGCGGCTGCGAGGTGGACTCCTCCCTGCTCGAGAAGCCCTACCTGCGCTCCTCGATCCTCTCCTACCAGCAGTACGTCAACGAGGGCGGCCGTTGGACGCACCGCCACGCGCGCGCCGATCAGCCGAGAGAGTCCGCCGAGGCCTACACGAGCCTTGCGAACGCGCAGTTCATGGCGGGACGCTACGAGGAAGCCGAGCAGAACTACCGAAAGGCGCTCTCCTACGAGCCGAACTTCGACATGGCCAAGCGCAACCTCGAGGTCACCTACCGCAAGGCGCAGGAGCTCGGGCGCCTGAAGAAGGACGCGGTCACCGACCCGAAGATCACGCCGGGACTCCCCGTCCCGACGGGCTGGCTCGTCGCTCCGAAAAAGCTCTAAAGCTTGCCTACTGAAGCGCCCGCTTGGCACTCCAAATTCCAACGCGCCATATTGAGCGCGATGTCGGTGTGGCGCGTCTTCACGAGAAACCAGTGAGCTTCGACGACCTGTTCCAACAGCATCCCGTGGTCGCCTCCTTTCTGGCGACCGCGTTATCGTGGGCGAGCGCGCTTTACAGCCATCGATTCCATCGCCGCAGGGACATAACGACGGTCGGCATTGTGCTTCCCGCCGTGTTATGGGCGGGATTCGCCGCCGCCGTCTTGTTCTTCGGGGTTAAGCCGCGCTGATCAGGCGGCTTTCGCGCGGACGCGCGCGTTCTCGGCGGCGATCAGCGGATCGATCAAGGCGTAGATCGCCTTCGCCTCGGCGCTCGCGAGGAACGGCTGGTTCTTCGCGATGAGCCACCACTTGCGGGCCTCTTTCGCGGCGGCGAGCACCGGCGCGGGCACCATCGTCGCCTTGTAGGCGGGCAAAGACTTCGCCTCCTCGCCGAGCTCCTTGAGCATGAACTCGCGGGCCTTCGCGGGCTGGAGGTTCTTGACGAGGTAGGACGCGATCTCGGCGACGATCTTCTTCTTCTCGGCCGCGATGATGTCGGGCGGCGTGCCGCCGGCGACGAGCGCCGCGATGCCCTCGGGATACTCCTCGAGCCATTTGTGCGTGACCTGGCCCTCGTGGATGCGGCGGATCGCCAGGCGCTCGTAGATGACGCCCACCTGGACGCCGTCGGCGAGCATGCGCGCGTAGAGCTCGTTGTCGAGGATGATCATGTCCGAGCGGTAGTGCCCGTACTTCTTGTAGAGCGCGCGCGGAATCGCGAGGTTCGTCGTGAGATAGGGAAGAAACTCCTCGCCGACCGCGTAGTGGCCCGGGACCTTGCCTTCGGCGATGCGCATGCCGGGCGGGAACGCCGTGCCGATCAGCCGGTCGTAGCGGTGGAGCCAGCCGTCCGAGAAGACGAATCCGGCTTCGGGGCGCTTCTTGAAGAAGGAGGCGAACTTCTCGAGGCGATCGAGCGTCCAGAAGTCGTCGCTGTCGATGTTCGTGATCCACGTCCCCGTCGCCATCTCGAGGGCCATGTTGCGGCAGGCCATGTTGCCGATGTTCTTGGGGACGCGCGTGTACTTGAAGCGGGGGTCCTTGGTCCACTCCTTGATCATCTCGGGAGTCTCGTCGACGGAGCCGTCGTCGACGATGAGGACCTCGTAGTCGGGGCACGTCTGGCGGACGACGGTCGAGAGCGCCCCGGGCAGCATGTGGGCGCGGTTGTACGTGGGGAGGACGATCGAGAACAGCGGCTCTGACATCTAGAGGAGGGCTTCGATCTTGCCGACGATGGACTTGCCCGTGGGCGAGTCCTCGGGCCCGAAGCGCGCGACGACCTTGCCGTCCTTGTCGACGAGGAACTTGGAGAAGTTCCACGGGATGTCGCCGTTGAAGCCCGCTTCGGTCGTCAGGTACTTGTAGAGCGGATGGATGCCGGGACCCTTCACCACGATCTTCGAGAACAGGTCGAAGGAGAGCGCGTACTTCGTCAGGCAGAAGCTCTTCACCTCGGCGTTGGAGCCGGGCTCCTGCGCGCCGAACTCGTTGGCCGGGAAGGCCGCGATGCGCAGGCCCTTCGGCTGATACTTCTGGTAAAGCTCCTGGAGGTCGGTGTACTGCGGCGTGAAGCCGCACAACGAGGCGGTGTTGACGATCAGCAGCGGGTGGCCCTTGTACTTCGAGAGCTTGACCGGCTTGCCGTCGATGTCGGCCATCTCGAACTCATGGACGCGGCCCTTCGTCTTCTCGGCTTGCATGGGATCCACCTCGCGTTTTCCCGACACGGCGGCTTTGGCGGCGAAGATCGCGGACGCGAAGCCGAGCCGGAGCCTGTCGAGCATGCTCCGATTCTACTCTTTAGCCGTGCCGCTCCTCCAGCCACGGGTCGGCGCGGTTGTGATAACCGCGCGTCTCCCAGAAGCCGGGCTTGTCGATCGCGGAGAACTCGAGCCCGCGCAGGAACTTGGCGGACTTCCAGGCGTAGAGCGTCGGGATCACCATGCGCATCGGACCGCCGTGCTCGATGGGCAGCGGCTTGCCGTCGAGCTCGTAGGCGAGCAGGCAGTCCGGCGAGGACGCCTCGAGCAGCGAGGTGTTCGTCGTGTACTCGTCGGCCGAGTGCTGGATGAGGAACAAGGTCGATTCCTTGGGCTTGACGATCTTCAGCAGATCGGCGATCTGCACGCCGGCCCAGCGGACGTCCTGCTTCGACCAGGTCGTCACGCAGTGGAAGTCGGAGACGAGCTCCTTTTTGGGGAGCTTCAGAAAATCCGCCCAGGTGAGATCGAGCGGGTTCTCGACCTCGCCCCAGACCTTGAACCGCCACGTCTTCTCGTCGAAGGGCGGATGGACGCCGAGGTCGAGGACGGGGAAGTTGTCGCCGCTCCAGTGCTGGCCGGGCGGCAGCCGCTTCTTCTCCTGATTGGCGAGGCGCTCAACCTTTTCCTTCTTGAAGCGCTCGAGCATCTTCGCCTTCGCGGCGATCATCTTCTCGTTGTATTCAGGGTCAGGCACAGGAATTCAGGAATTCGTTAAATTCGAAAGAGGATCAGGCGCGCGGCCGCGAGCACATCCTTCGCGACGGCGTAGGGCTTCGCCTTGTAGGCGCGGTCCTTGCCGCCCTTGCCCGTGCGCACGAGCACGGAGCGGCACCCGGCGCGGCGGCCGCACTCGACGTCGGAGGTCTTGTCGCCGATCATCCACGAGCCGGCCATGTCGAGCTTGAAGCGGCGCTTGGCGGCGAGCAGCATGCCGGGCTTGGGCTTGCGCATCGGACTCTTGCTGTCGGGGCCGTGCGGCGAGACGTAGAGCGCGTCCCACTTGGCGCCTTTCGCGGCGAGCAGCTTCTTCAAGCGCGCGTGGACGCGGCCGACCGTCGCCATCGTGAAGTAGCCGCGCGCGACGCCGCTTTGGTTCGTGACGACGACGAGCTTGTAGCCCGCTTTCTTGAGGAGCTTCATCGCCCGGGGCGCACCGCCGATGAGGCGCAGCCCGGCGGGATCGGCGAGATATTCCGCGTCCCGGATGAGGACGCCGTCGCGGTCGAGGAAGACGGCGCGGGGCTTCACGACGCTATTCTAGCTTTAGCCGGGTTTGAAGAACCAGGCGAGCCCGTCGGCGACGCGATAGTAACAGCCTTTGAGGCGCGTCGCGATCGACGGCTCGGCGGGACGCACGCCGTTGAAGCGCAGGATCTCGCGCTCGACGCGCGGGGTGATGGGCGCCTGCAGATGCCCCGAGCCTGCGAACATGGGCTTGCCGTCGGGCTTGAGGAAGAAGGTGTAGCCGCCGTAGTCCTTCTTGTCGGCATTGGCGGGCAGGAGCTGCTTGTGCTCGCGCGCGCCGGGCGTGCCGAGCATCTGAGAGGAGATCACCTCCGAGCCGGAGAGCTTCCAAAGCCCGATCACGGGCGTGTCGCCGGAGGCGCCGATCGCCTTGAGCAGCTCGAGGGCGCCGGGAGCGCGCGTGTCGACGACGGAGATGCCGACGCGGTGGAAGCGCGCGCCGTCCATCCGGTGGACGAGCGCCTCTGCGGGAGCGGCGAGGACGACGGCGAGCAGCCACAGCTTCACTGCCGCCAGTATAAAGGAAAGCCGGGCGCGTCGAAAGGGTCGAATGGCCCAGCCGGCGGCGCCGAAAGGCCATCCTGAAAAATCGAGGGTTTCCCGGCGTAATTCGCGGAACAATGGAACTCGAACTCTTCGCGCGAAGAGTCCCGGCGTCTCAGGAGCCGCCGTAACTCGCGCCGGGGCCAGTTGCGGCGGCCGATCAGCCGCCGATGCCGAGCGCGCGGCGCGCGCCCTGGAGGACGTTCCGCCCGATCGAGAACGTCTGCTCGAACTTCTTCCAGGAGTCGCGGTCGTCGGTGCCGAAGCGCAGCAGCGCGTAGGGGTCGTCGCCGCGCGAGACGAAGCCCGCGATCGTCGTCAGGCCGCACTTGTAGCCCGCGCCCTTGAGCTCTTCCGTCGTCTCCGCGGAGAAGTCGTCGTAGTCGCCGTTCGGGTAGCAGAACAGGTCGCACGGCTTGCCGACGTTCTTCTCGACGAGCTTGCGCGAGAGGCGCAGCTCGGAGCGCAGGTCGTCCGGCGGCAGCAAGGTGGCGATCGTGTGGGTGTGGCCGTGCGAGCCGATCTCGACGAGGCCCGAGGCGCTCATCTCGCGGCAGTGCTCCCAGGTGACGGGGCGGTAGGCGTCGGGCGCGCCGGCCTCGAGGACGAGGCGGCTGCCGAGCTCGGCCTCGACGCCGGCGATCAGCGCGTTGCGCTCGCCGGGCAGCATGTCCTTGGCCTGACGCTGGAAGCCCTTGAGGCGCTCGCGGCGCGCGGCGGCGTCGCCGGGGGCGTTCGCGAAGGCGTACTCGAGGCGGTCGGGCCACAGCGGCACGCGCGCGTCGACGAACTCGGTCGCGGTGAAGAGGATCGCGGGCGCGTCGAACTCCTTGAGGACCGGAAAGCCGAGCGTGCGCACCGTCTCGTAGCCGTCGTCGATGGAGAGCGCGGTCGCGTAGTCCGGGAGCGGCGGCCCGCCGCTCAACGAGTCGACCACGGCGCGCAGGGGGACGATCGTCCTGTTCTTCCGCAGCCACTCGAGCTGCTTGCGGAAGGTCGCCTGCTGCAGGCGGTTGCCCTGGTAGTTGACCACGCCGTCGGACGGACGGTCGGTGAAGCCGTGGTACATGAGGACGACGGCCTGCCGGCGGCGCAGGCGGGAGAGCATCGCGCTCAGCATGGGAACATGAGGTCGTGGTCGCTGTCGAGGCCCTGCGTCGGCAGGCCTTCGAAGCCGGGCGCCTCGGGGCTCCACGCGTAGTGCGGCGTCCAGCCGCGCGGCATGCGCAGGTCCGTGCGCTGCAGCAGGACGGGGTCGTTCGTCGCGAGCCAGCAGGCGTCGGCCCCCATGTCGAGCGCCCAGCGCAGGAAGCCGGAGACGAGCTCGCCGCGGCGGCCGGCCTCGCCCGGAGCGACGTGGAGCAGGTGCGCGCGCTTCTTGCCTCGGCTCACGAAGAGCCGCGCGATCGCGCCGACGTCGCCGAGGCGCAGGCGCACGTGCTGCTCGGCGAGCGGATGGTCGAGCAGGCGCCACTTCGCGAAGTCCGCGTCGCGGACGACGTGGACCGGCGCGGCCGACTCGTCGTCGAGGATCTTCGTCAGCACCGCGGCGGAATCGGGGAGCGGCAGGACCTCGACCTCGGGGGCCGCGGCGAGCGCGGCCTTGAGCAGGGGCCGCGCCCAGGACGGCGACGGCAGGGAGCGGACTTTCGCGCTGCCGCCCTCCGCCCAGCCGAACTTGCGGAAGACGATGATCGAGCGGTCGTTGCAGAACGTGACGCGGTCGGGGCAGAGCTTCATCCACGCTTCGGTCAGTGCCTTTCCGTGGCCCCGGCCCTGGAGGTCGTGGGCGACGTGAAAATCCACGAACCATATGGCGGTCCGCGGGGGCTCGCCGCCGCGCTTGATCTTGACGGGGATCGCGCCCGCGTGGCCGCGCACGCGGCCGCCGTCGACGAGCACGAGCGGCTCGATTCCGGGGAACTCCCCGACGCGGTAGAGCCAGCGCCAGTGCGCGGAGAGGAACTCCGCGCGCTCCGGGAACGCCTCGGCGTAGAAGGCCCGCAGCGCGGGCTCTTCTACGCTCGAGGCGGGCCGGATCTCCATCCGTTAATTGTGTCCGACCGGAGCGGAGCCGTCTTCGAGGTACTCGCGGAGCTTGTACTTGGACGCGCTCCAGATGAACACGCCCGAGAAGCCGAACATGAGGATCGCGAAGAACCAGAAGAACGCCGCGCCCTGGAACTTGTTGATCGCGGAGACGTACGCGGTCAGCACGTTGCCGGCGAACACGGTCAAGAACCAGAAGCTCATGATCGTGCTCTTCATCTGCCGGGGCGCCTGCGTGTACGCGAACTCGAGACCCGTGATCGAGACCATGATCTCGGCGATCGTGATCAGCAGGTACGGGATGAACTGCCAGCCGATCGAGGGCACGCCGCCCGCGTCGATCGCGCTCTGGATGAGCGCGGCCGCCGCGAACGAGGTCGCCGCGATCACCATGCCGCCCGACATGCGGCGCAGGGCGGTCATCTCGTACTTGAACGTCTTCTCGATGAACGGATAGACGCCCTTGGCGAAGATCGGGATGAGCACCATCACCATGATGGGGTTCAGCGCCGAGATCTGCGACGCCTCGAACTTGATGCCGAGGAAGTTCAGGTTCATCTGCTGCGCCTGGAGCACCCACGACGAACCGTGCTGGTCGAACAGCGCCCAGAAGACGGACACGGTCGCGAACACCTTGAAGATGTCCTTGGCCGCGCGCGCGCCCTCGATCTCGTCGGCCGCGAACTTGGGCGACGCCGCCGAGAAGAAGTCGCCGCCCGGCTTGCGCTTGCCCTGCAGCGCCGCGAGGAAGATCGGCATGAAGCCCGACTTTCCGGTCTTGCCCGTCGGAGGCACGTTGACGAACTCCTTGCGGCCGAGCCAGAACACGAAGGTCGCCACGGCCATGAGGATGCCGGGGATGCCGAACGCCCAGGACGCGCCGTATTTCACGAGCACCCAGGGCGTGAGCAAGGTCGAGAAGAAGGAGCCGAAGTTGATCGCGAAGTAGAAGATGTCGAAGATCTTCGGCACGAGCTCCTTGTTCTTGTCGGTGAACTGGTCGCCGACGTGCGCGGAGACGCAGGGCTTGATGCCGCCCGCGCCGAGCGCGATCAGACCGAGGCCCACGTAGACGCCGGTCTTCGTCTCGAAGATCGAGAGGACGAGGTGGCCGAGACAGTAGACGATCGAGAGCGTCATGATCGTGCGGTACTTGCCCCAGAAGCGGTCGGAGATCCACGCGCCGATCAGAGGCGTGAAGTAGCACGCGGAGACGAACCAGTGGTAGACGGCGGTCGCCTCGTGCTTGGGCATCGCGAGTTGGCTGACCATGAAGACGGTCAGGATCGCGCGCATTCCGTAGTAGCTGAAGCGCTCGCACGCCTCGTTGCCGACGATGTACTTGATCTGCGGGGGGAAGCCGTGGGTCTTGGTCATTTGATGAGTCCTGACTCCTTGAGCGCCTTCTTGAGGCCGGCGCGGTTGTCTTGCGAAAGGGGCGTGAGCGGCAGGCGCGGCTCGGGACGGCACAGGCCCAGCATGGCCTGCGCGGCCTTCACGGGGATCGGGTTCGTCTCGACGAACAGCGACTTGATCAGGGGGAACAGCGCGAGATGCAGCTTGGCCGCCTTCGCGTAGTCGCCCGCGAGCGCCGCGGCGCACATCGCCTGCGTCCGCTTCGGGTCGACGTTGGCGACCACGGAGATCACGCCTTTCGCGCCGACGGACATCATCGGGATCGTGAGGCTGTCGTCGCCGGAGAGGACCGTGAAGCCTTTCGGGGCGAGCGTCAAAATCTCGGAGACCTGGTCGAGGGAGCCCGCGGCTTCCTTGACCGCGACGATCGTCGGGCAATCCTCGGCGAGACGCGCGATCGTCTTCGGCGCCATGTTGACGCCCGTGCGGCCGGGGATGTTGTAGACGACGATCGGAAGCCGCGACTCGCGGGCGACCGCCTTGAAGTGCTGGTAGATGCCCTCTTGCGTCGGCTTGTTGTAGTAGGGGGCCAGGACGAGCAAGGCGTCGGCGCCGAGGCTCTCGGCCTCGCGCGCGGACTCGACGGCCTTCCACGTCGCGTTCGTGCCGACGCCGGCGATCACGGGGACGTCGCCGCGCGATTCCTCGCAGGCGATCTCGATGCAGCGGCGATACTCCTCGTGCATGAGCGTCGCGGCCTCTCCCGTCGAGCCGCAGGGGACCAGGCCCCGCGTCCCGCCCTTAATCTGCAGGCGGATGAGCCGGCGGTACGAATCCTCGTCGAGCGCGCCCGACTTGTCGAACGGAGTCGTGAGAGCGACGTAAGAGCCTTCGAACTTCATATGGAGACGACCCCCTCGAATACTGTCTCGGCGGGGCCCTCGAGCCGCGCGCCGTCGTCGAACGACACGGTCAGGACGTCGCCGCCGCGGACCTTCACGCGCGCGGGCGAGCCCGTCTTGCCGAGAGCGCGCGCGGCGAACGCCGCCGCCACCACGCCGGTGCCGCAGGCGAGAGTCTCGTCCTCGACGCCGCGCTCGTAGGTGCGGAGCAGGAGGAGGGAGCCCTTCTTCTGCACGAAATCCACGTTCGCGCCGGCCTTGCCGAACGCCTTGTGGAAGCGCAGAGTCCGGCCGAGGCCGCGCACGTCGGTCTTCTCGACGTCGGAGACGAAGACGACCGCGTGGGGCACGCCCGTGTCGAGAAAGAAGGCCTTCACGCCGGCGGCGCGGCGCTCGCTGAGCGCGGACGGCGCGGGCATCGAGACTTCGGCGCGGCCTTTCGCGGTGAGGCGCACGGCGAGGGGGCCGCGGTTGGTGTCGAGCGTGAACGCGCGGCCCTTCACCCAGCCGTTCTGCGCGAGCCAGAGCGCGCCCGCGCGCGAGCCGTTGCCGCAGAACGCGGCGGAGCCGTCGGCGTTCCAGTAGTCGAGGCGCGCGCGCTTGCCGCGCCTGGAGACGGAGAGCAGGCCGTCGGCGCCGATCCCGAGCCGGCGGTCGCACAGGCGCCTCGCGAGCGACGAGCCCGACGCGCCCTTCGGCAGGCCGGCGAGCAGGACGAAGTCGTTGCCGGCGCCGGAGAGCTTCCAGAAGCGGGCCTTCACCGGGGGCCTCCCTTCAAGGAGCGCGCGGCGCGGGCCGCGAGGTCCGAGCGCTTGCCCGCGGCGAGCGCTTCGAGCTCGGGGGAGGACTTGCCGCCGCCGCGCGCCATCCGCGCGCGCGCCTTGGCCCAGAGAGCCGCGCCGTCGGCGGGGTCTTCCTTGAGCACGACGTCGGCGGCGGCCGAAGCCTCCGCCCACTTCTCGGCCTCGACGAGCCAGAGGGCCTTCGCGCGCTTGGGGCCGATCCCCGCGCCGCGCTCGATGGCCGCGTCGAGGAAGGCGACGGCCGCGGCGAGGTCGCCCTGCGCGCGGCGCGCGAACCCCGCGATCACGCGGCCGTCGGGATTCTCGGGCTCGAGCTGCAGCGCCTTTTGAATCGCGAGCTCGGCCGTCGTCCAGTCGCGCTGCGCGAGCAAGGTCTCGGCGTAGTCGCGCCAGACTTGCGCGCGGCCGTCGAGCGTCTCGAGCGCGCCCTCGTAGTGGGACGCGGAGCGGTCGAGGAAGCCGAGCTTGCGGTATATCTCGGCCAGGCCCAGGTGGGCGCCGTAGTGCCGTGGCTCGAACTCGAGCGCCTTGTGGAACAGCGGACGCGCCTGCTCGTCGAGGCCCGAGCGGTGCAGCAGGCCGCCCTGGCGCGTGAGCAGGTCGACGTTCTTCGGGAAGAGCTTCACGCCGAGCTGATAGACTCCGAGGGCGTCGTCGACGCGGCCGAGCTTGTCGAGGTTGTCGCCCATGAGCACGTAGGCTTGTCGGACGTCGTTGCCCCGCAGTGACTGGATGAACTCGGGCGTGAGCGCCGCGATCACCTCGCGCGGCTTGTCGGCGTCGGCCAGGGCTTGGACGGGGCGAATCTTGTCCGCGGACCGCTTTCCGAACGGCCCCCACGCGCGGGCGGGCGCCGCGGCGAGCAGGACGAGCAGCAGGGCGGCCCTCATTTGCGCTCCCAGCCCGCCGCGAGGCGCGGGATCGACGCGAGGATCAGAGATTCCTTGGCGCCGTCGAGCCTGAGCGACGCGGCGATCAGGCCCTTCTCCATCGCCTCGACGACGCGGTGGTCCTCGAACATGCCGATGTCGCCGACCGGCGGCTCGACGAGATAGTCCGCCTGGCGGCGCTGCTCGCGCGAGAGATAGGAGCCGCGGATGTCGATGACCTGCAGGAGGCTCTCGAGCACGTTCTCGGGGCGCGAGACGGTGTAGTCGGTCTCGGTGACCGAGGCGATCGTCCACTCCGCTCCGAGCAGCTTCGCCGCGTCGACGGGGATGTAGTCGACGACGCCGCCGTCGACGAGGAAGCGGTGCCGGTACTCGAGCGGCTTGAAGATGCCGGGCAGGTTCATGCTCGCGCGCACGGCCTTCGCGACGTCGCCGTCGCGGAAGATCACCGCCTCGCCGGTGTAGACGTCCATCGCGACGCAGGCGAACGGCTTGAGAGTCTGATCGAAACGGATGCCGCCGAGGCCCTCGCGCAGCATTATCTCCGTGCGCTCGGAGGAGAGCAGCTTGTCGAACAGGAGCAGCGAGATGAGGCGCGCGCTCGAGAGATCGTTGCCGGAGCCGACCTTGATCGTCGCGGCGAACTCCCAGATCTTCTTGACGGGCAGTCCCGACGCGTACATCGAGCCCATGACCGCGCCCATCGAGGTGCCGGCGACCGTGTCGATGGGGAAGCCGGCGTCCTCGAGCGCCTGGATCACGCCGACGTGCGCGGCGCCGCGCAGCGAGCCCGCCGAGAGCACGAGGCCGACCTTCGGGCGGCGCGACGACGGCGCCTGCCGGACCTCGCGCCAGAGATGGTCGCGCAGCAAGGCGTCGGAGGAGAGGTCGGGGCTCGCCGCGGCGGGAGCCGCGAGAAGGGCCGCCAGGAGCGCCGCGGCCGCGCGGTTCATTGGATCAGTTCGCGGCCGACGGCGCGCTCGAAGCGCGCGCGCGCGACGATGTGCTCGACGACGGATTCGGTCCACGCGAGGCGCGTCGCGAGCAGCCCCTCCCGAGCGCGCAGGCGCGAGAGCGCCGGACCCGCTTTGCCGGAGGCGGCCTCGAAGAGAGAGAGGAGCTTCTTGTACTGCTGCTCGCGGCGCGGCCACTCGTCCTGCCACCACTTGAGGTTCTCGGCGGCCTGGCGGACCTCGAGGCGCACGCGGTCCTGGAGATCGGCGCGCGCGAGCTGGCCCTGGCGCTGCTCGGCGCGCTTCTGCTTGAGCTGGCTCCAGAAGTCGTAGGAGATCGGCACCTTGATGCCGATCGAGACGTCCCAATTGTTGTTCTTGAGCGGGAAGCGCGTCGCGGTGAGCTCGTAGTCGCCGGCGAGATAGACTGTCGGATTGCGGCGGCCGATCGCGAGGTTCACGCCGATCGCGTCCATCTGCGCGCGGTACGTCTGCGACTGCAGCTCGGGGCGCAGCTCCATCGCCCAGGTGACGGCCTTCTCGACCTCGACGCGCGCCTGGCGGGTCTCGAGGCGCCCGTCGACGCGGAACGGCGTGTCGAGCTCGAGGCTCAGGGTCTTGAGGAACACGAGGCGGGCGGCCTCGAGCGCGTGCTTGGCCTCGATCGCGCGCGAGCGCGAGGACGCGAGCGCGGCCTCCGCCTCGACGCGCTCCCACGGGCCGAGCCCGCCGTCATCGGCGGCGCGCTCGAGCGACTTCGCGTGGTCCTCGTAGGCGGCGAGGCGCTCCTGCGCGGCGAGCAGGCGGTAGAACGCCTCCTTCGTCTGCAGCGCCAGGTCCATCTTGACCGAGTCGCGGTTGGAGAGCGCCTGCTTGTGCGACGCCTGCGCGAGGCGCAGAGTGTTCATCGTGCGCTGACCCTCGTAGAGGGCCATGTTGAAGTACGCGCGGCCGGAGTAGATGCTCTCCGACGGCGCGCCGGGGAAGAGCAGCAGCGAGCGGAACTCCTGCGACAGCGCGAACGGGTAGCGGGCGTCGTACTTCGTCGCGCTCGCCTGCAGGCCGATGTCGGGCAGGAAGCGGAGCTTGGCCTCGGTGACGCGCGACCCGGCGATGATGACGTCCTGCTCGGCGGACTGGAGCTTCGGGTCGTTGCGCACGAGGCGCAGGCACTCCTCGAGCGTGAAGACCTTCTCGGGCGCGCCTTCGCCGGAGACGGAAAGGACCTGGGCGCGCGCCTGCGGGCCCGTCAGGGCGAGAACGAGGAGGGCGGCGAGGGCGCGGCGCATCATCACGGCGGGGTCAAACCTTGAACGACTTGGTGAGGTGATCGAGCTCGACTTTCAGCGACTTCAGGTCCTCGCGGGCGCGGTCGGCGCCCTCGGGGAGACGCTTCGCGATCTCCTCGACGCGCTCGGAGAGGCGGACGGCCAGGTTGCGGTCCTTCGCCACGAGCGTCTGCAGCGCGGAGGCCATGCCGTTGAACTCCTCCTGCAGCTCCATGAGCTCGTCGCCGGTGCGCAGGCTCACGCGGTGCGTGAGGTCGCCGGTCGAGAGCGACTGGCAGGACTTCTCGAAGCGGTAGATGGGACCCGCGAAGCGGTGGGACACGTACAGCGAGATCAGCAGCATCAGGCCGAGGTAGAGCGCCACCTTCACGAGCAGGACCGTGTTGAACTGCACGACGCGGTCGGTGACCGACGGGCACTCCGTGAGCATGACGCGCGAGAGCGAGTAGTAGACGTCGCCGCCGACGATGAGCGACGCCACGAGCACGCTCAAGAACACCATGCCGATGTACTTGAGCTGGAGCGAACGCTTGACGAGGACCGTCTTGCGCTGGAACCTCTGCTCGTCTTCCATCGGTCTCCTTAGGCGGCTCTTACAGCAGATCGTCCGAGAATTTGAGCCACTCGGGCGTCACGGTGCGGAGCTTCGCGACCGCGGCCTCGAGGGGCACGGGCACGATCTGGTCGCCCTTCTGCGCGACCATGTTGCCGAACTTGCCCTCGTGCACGAGCTCCGCGGCCTTCACGCCGACGCGCGTGCCGAGGATGCGGTCGAACATCGTGGGGCCGCCGCCGCGCTGCATGTGGCCGATCACGGCGGTGCGGGTCTCGATCTTCGTCTCCGTCTCGATGATCTTGGCGAGGCGCTCCGCGACGCCGCGGTCCTTGAGGATCATGTGCCCGAACTCGTCGAGCGCCTCCTCCTTCTTCTCGCCGGGGATGTCGACGGCCTCGGAGGCCACGACGAGCGCGACCTTGCGGGCGGCGTGCGCGGCCTTCACCTTCGCGCACATGTCCTTGATGTCGACGGGGCGCTCGGGAACGCAGAGATAGTCCGCGCCGCCGCCGATCGCGGTGTAGAGCGCGACCCAGCCGGCGTGGCGGCCCATGACCTCGAGGACCATGCAGCGGCGGTGCGAGCGGCCCGTGTCGCGCAGGCGCTCGAGCGCCTCCATCGCGAGGGTCGCCGCGGTGTCGAAGCCGAACGTGAAGTCGGTGGCGTCGAGATCGTTGTCCATCGTCTTCGGCACGCCGATCACGTTGAGCTTGTGCTCCTTGTAGAGCTTGTTGGCGACGCCGAGCGTGTCCTCGCCGCCGAGCGCGACGAGCGCGTGCAGATCGAGCTTCTTGAAAGACGCGAGAACGCCCTCGACGCCCTTGTCCTTCTTGTAAGGGTTCGTGCGCGACGTGCCGAGGATCGTGCCGCCCTTGCCCACGATCTCCTGGACGTCGGCCGGCGTGACGGGAACCGCGGTGCCCGCGATCATGCCCTTCCAGCCCTCCTGGATGCCGAGGACCTCGTAGCCGAGCTTGTGCGCCTTGAGCACGACGCCGCGGATCGCGGGGTTGAGGCCGGGGCAGTCTCCGCCGCCGGTGAGAATTCCGATTTTCTTGGCCATGGTTTTAGAAGTTGTGAGCGTAGCGGAGCTGGACGACGCGCTCGGGTCCGCGCGTGGCCCCGTCGCTGTACTCGCCGCCGGCGCCGATCGCGCGGAGCGCGAAGTCCACGTTGAAGTTCGACGTCAGGTGCGCGCGCAGGCCCATGTTGAGCCGCGAGTCGCTCCAGTTGTTGATGTTGTCCCACTCCATCAGGATCGTCGCCTTGTCCTTGATGTTGATCGACAGCGGGATCGAGCCGAAGATGCCGTTGCTGTCGAAGTCGGAGATGTTGAACGACGGATGGATCTGCAGGCCGGGCGTGCCGAGCTCCTTCGTCGCGACGACGTAAAAGCCGCGCTGGCGCTGGTTGAAGCGGCGCGGGATCGTGTTGTACTTGTAGCCCTGGCCGTCGAAGCCGACCGCCATCGAGGGCAGCTCGTTGTCGCCCTCGTAGAAGCGCCACTTCACCTGCGCCGTCGGCGCGCGCATGCGCACGTGCCGCTCGTCGCCGATGAGC
This sequence comes from uncultured Elusimicrobia bacterium, assembly GCA_964450975.1. Classification (GTDB taxonomy): domain Bacteria; phylum Elusimicrobiota; class Elusimicrobia; order UBA1565; family UBA9628; genus GWA2-66-18. Next base: position 44,798 of record CAYVFO010000001.1, read on the forward strand.
CCGTCGACCGACGCGGACGCGCCGAGGTTGACGCCGGGATACACGCCGAAGGAGAGATACTGGAGCACGCCGCCGCGCGAGTAGAAGCGCGAGCGCGAGGAGAAGCCGTAGTTGTCGAGCACCGCGGTGGTCGGCGCGTCGATGACCTCGGTCTCGGGCTGCATGCCGCCGTCGCGGGCGCTGGAGCGCGGAGCGCGCGTCGACGAGGAGGACTTGGGCTTGATCTTGACGGCGTCCGACGTCGGCTCCTCCGCGCGGACGGGCGAGACGAGCAGGAGGGCGACGGCGAAAGAAAGCGTGAGTTTCATTGATTAATCCTGGTGCGGGATCACTCGGACTTGCCGAGGATGGCGGCGATGCGGTCGTGCAGCTTGGCCATCTCGAAGGGCTTCTGGAGGACCTCCGCCGCGCCGCTCATGAGCGCGATGCCCTTCTCTTTGACCGTGTCGCGGCTGGTCATGATCATGATCTTCGGGGCCTTCGCGCCGAGCTTGTTGGTGAGCTCGTAGGCGACGTGATAGCCGTCGATGTACGGCATCATGACGTCGAGGAGAACGAGATCGAGCGTCTCGTTGAGCGCCGTCTGCAGCGCGTCCTTTCCGTTGGCGGCCGCGAGGACCTCATAGCCCTGATAGGCGAGGTCCATCTTCAGCAGGTCGAGGAGATCGGGATCGTCGTCCGCGACCAGAATCCGCTTCTTTTTGGCGTCGGCCATTCTTCTCCTTATATGAGCGTTGGAATTCTACCCAAAAATGGCACGAAACGACAACGGAAAACCACAAAGACACGAAGACACGAAGAACGGCGACGGAAAGAATGGATAACGGAAAAACACGAAGACGGCGAAGGACGGCGAAGACGGATAAGAACGAAACGGAAAAAGATGATACGGCAACGGAGGCCGTGGCCGTTAAACCCTCAATCCGTTCTTCGCCGTCCTTCGCCGTTCTTGGCGCGTAGGACGTCGGACCATCTTCGTGTTTTGCCGTTGTCGCCGTTACGCGGCTTTCTTTTCCCAGCGGCGGGGGGCGATGACCGCGGGGGCGCCGGTGGACTCGATCGTCCAGCAGCGGCCGAGGATCGCCTCGACGCCCTCGAAGAGCGCCTGATTGAGGACGACGCGCATCTCGGTGTCGAGGACGGCCATGCCCTCGGAGGTCTCCTGCTCGAGGACGACGGGACAGGTGCCGGGGTTCTTCTCGAAGACGTCGCGCAGCTGCTCGAGCTTCTCCGTTCCGACGGACGGGTCGCACCGGAGGCGCAGGCGCTTGGCAAACTTCGTGACGGACTGGTCGAGCGGGGCCATCTCGTCGACGATGAGCTCGGCGGTGGCGCCGACGCCGGCCTCCTCGCCCTTGAACGAGAGCCGGCCCGTGACCGCGACGAACGCGCCGACCTTGCCGAGATTGTTGACGCCCGCGGCGTAGGTCTTCGGGAAGCAGAGCGCCGTGATCTCGCCGGTCAGGTCTTCCAGCGTGCAGATGACCCACGGCTCGCCCGTCTTCTTCGAGACCATCTTGCGCGTGCGGCTGATCATGCCCGCGAGCCGCACCGGCGTCGTGATCGCGGGCGTGAGCTGCGAGACCTCGTGCGTCGCGGCGGCCTTGAGCTGGGGCTTCACCGAGAGGAGCGGGTGGCCGGAGAAGTAGAAGCCGAGGACCTCGCGCTCGAAGGCGAGCGTGTCGTGCTCGGACAAGGGCTTCACCGCCGGATCGGCCGGCGCGGGCGCGGCGTCGGCGGGCGCGCCCATGAACAGCAGGCCCTGGCCCTTGTCGAGGTCGGCCTTCACCTTCTGCTGGGAGCCGACGGCGCGGTCGACGGCGGCCAAGAGGCGCGCGCGGGCCGCGTTCGCGGGCTCGCCGGGGCGCAGGCAGTCCATCGCTCCGGCCTTGATGAGCGACTCGACGCACTTCTTGTTGATCGCGTGCAGGTCGACGCGCGCGCAGAAGTCGTCGATCGACTTGAACGGCTTCTCGCGCGCGGCCGCGACGATCGAGTCGGCGGCGCCGGAGCCGACGTTCTTGATCGCGAGCAGGCCGAAGCGGACCTCGCCGTTCTGGATGTCGAAGCGCGTCTCGCTCTTGTTGACGTCGGGCGGGAGCACCTTGATGCCCATGCGCCGCGTCTCGTCGAGGTACGTGACGAGCTTGTTCTCCTTGTCCTCCGCTCCGATCGACGAGTGGCCGATCTCCGACGTGAGGACGGCGGTCATGAACTCGATCGGGTGGTTCGCCTTGAGGTACGCGGTCTGGTAGGCGACGATGCCGTAGGCGACGGTGTGCGACTTGTTGAAGCCGTAGCCGCCGAACTTCGCCATCTGGTCGTAGATCTTGTTCGCGAGCTTGGGGGCGACCTTGTTGACGGTCGCGCCTTTGACGAACTTCTCGCGCAGCTTCTCGATCTCCTCGGGGATCTTCTTGCCCATGGCCTTGCGCAGTCCGTCGGCTTCGCCGGGCGTGAAGCCCGCGAGCTTCTTGGAGATCTCCATGACCTGCTCCTGATACACCATGCAGCCGTAGGTGTCCTTCAGGATGGGCTCGAGGATCGGATGGTCGTACTTCACTTCCTGGCGGCCGTGCTTGCAGTCGACGAACATGTCGAGCATGCCGGACTGCATCGGGCCGGGGCGGAAGAGCGCGATCGCGGACGCGATGTCCTCGAAGGTCGTCGGGCGGATGCGGAAGATGAGGTCGCGCATGCCCTGCGAGTCGAGCTGGAAGATCGCGAGCGCCTTCGCGGTGCGCAGCAGCTCGTAGGTCTTCTCGTCCCCGTTGGGGATCTTGTCGATGTCGAAGTCCTTGAGCGGGCCGCGCTTGATGAACTTGACCGCGTCGTCGATGATCGAGAGCGTGCGCAGGCCGAGGAAGTCGACCTTGAGCAGGCCGAGCTTCGGGCACCAGTCGCCGTCGTACTGCGTCGTGACGACGTCGGACTTCGCGCCCTTGGCGAGCGGCGTGTAGCGGACGACGGGCTCCTTGGTGATGAGCGTGCCGGCCGCGTGGACGCCCGTGTGGCGCTTGAGGCCCTCGAGCTTGAGCGAGAGCTCGAGCAGCTGCTTGACCTGCGGGTCCTTCGCGAGCTCCTGCATCTCGGGGCCCTGCATCGCCTCGTGCAGGTGGACGTTCGGGCCGGTCGGGATCTTCTTGGCGATCTCGTCGACCTGCATCAGCGGCATGTCCATGACGCGGCCGACGTCGCGCACGACGAGCTTCGCGCCGAGGGAGCCGAACGTGATGATCTGCGCCACGCACTCCTTGCCGTACTTCTCGCGCACGTACTGGATGACTTTGTCGCGGCCCGTGTCGGCGAAGTCGATGTCCAAGTCGGGCATCGACTTGCGGTCGGGGTTGAGGAAGCGCTCGAAGAGCAGGCGGTGCTCGAGCGGGTCGGCGTTGGTGATGCGCAGCGCGTACGCGACGATCGCGCCGGCGCCGGAGCCGCGGCCGGGGCCGACGGGCACGCCGATCGATCTGGCGTGCTTGATGAAGTCCCAGACGATCAGGAAGTAGCCCGAGAAGCCCATGCGCCGGATGACGCCGAGCTCGAAGTCGAGGCGCTCCTTGTGCTCGGGCCGGAGGGTCCCGAAGCGCTCCTTGAGGCCCTCGATGCACAGGTGCTCGAGGTAGGAGTCCTGATTGTAGCCCTCGGGGACCTTGAACTCGGGCAGGAGCATCTGGTCCATCGGGATCTTCACGTTGCACATCTCGGCGATCTTGAGCGTGCTCGCGATCGACTCGGGCGCGAACGAGAACAGCTTCGTCATCTGCTCCGGCGACTTGATGTAGAACTCGTGCGTCTCGAACTTCAGCCGGTCGGTCTCCGCGAGCTTGCGGCCGGTCGCGATGCAGACGCGCGCGTCGTGGGCCTCGAAGTCGTCGGGCTTGAAGTAGTGGCAGTCGTTCGTCGCGACGAGGGGGATCTTCGTGCGGCGGTTGAGCTCGAGGAGCGCCTGCGTGACCTGGCGCTGCTTGTCGAGGCCGTGGTCCATGATCTCGAGGTAGTAGCTGTCCTGCTCGAGGTTGTCGCGGAACCACGTGACGAGCTTCTCGGCCTGGGTCAGGTCGCCGGCGAGGATCGCCTGGTTGAGCTCGGACTTGAGGCAGCCCGAGAGCACGACGAGGCCCTTGCTGTGCTTGGCGAGGAGCTCCTTGTCGATGCGCGGGTCGTAGTAGTAGCCCTCCTGGAACGCGATCGAGCAGAGCTCCATCAGGTTCTGGTAGCCCTCGTAGTTCTTCGCGAGGACCGTCAGGTGGCAGTTCTCTTTCTGGCTGTGGCCGCGGTCGAAGCGCGTGCCCTTCGAGATGTACATCTCGCAGCCGATGATCGCCTTGAGGCCGACGGACTTCGCCGCCGAGTAGAACTCGACCGCGCCGTACATGTTGCCGTGGTCGGTGATCGCGAAGCCCTTCGCGCCCGACTCGGCGAGCGACTTGAGCGCGGGGGAGGCGTTGCCCTTCGCGTCCGTGAGCCTGATGACGCCGTCCATCAGGGAGTACTCGGAGTGGTTGTGGAGGTGGACGAACTCGGGCTTCGACATAGGGACCGCTCGGCGGGAGATACATCATACCAAATGCCGTCGGGGGGGCTCTTTGCTACAATCGGCCCCGATGGCCAGAAACGACAAGGGCTTGATCGAGACCTTCGTCAGCAAGAAGACCGTCTGGAAGGGCCGCGCGGTCAACTTCGACGTCGACACCGTGCGCCTGCCCAACGGCAAGCACGCGACCCGCGAGTTCATGAACCATCCCGGCGCCGCCGGCGTGGTTCCGTTCCTCGACAGGGACACGATCGTCCTCGTCCGCCAGTACCGCTACCCCGTCCGCGAGGTCACGCTCGAGCTGCCCGCCGGCAAGCTCGACCCGGGCGAGAGCCCGCTCGTCTGCCTCAAGCGCGAGCTCAAGGAAGAGACCGGCTTCACCGCGGCGAAGTTCAAGCCGCTCATCAAATACTGGCCGACGCCCGCCTTCGCCGACGAGGTCCTGCACCTCTACGTCGCGACCGGGCTCAAGAAAGGCGAGGTGAACGCCGACGACGACGAGTTCATCGAGAGCGTCGTCATGCCGTTCAGAAAGGCGCTCGACCTCGTGAAGACCGGCAAGATCCGCGACTCGAAGACCGTCGTGGGCCTGCTCGCCTGCGCCGTGAAGCGATGAGCCAGCCCGCCGAGGAACACTCGTGGGAAGCGTTCCTCAAGCGCACGCCGCTGTTCTCCGGCCTCTCGGCTGAAGACCTCGGCAAGCTCTCCGCCCGCCTCCAGCTCCTGTCGCTGCCCAAAGGCGCCACGCTCTTCAAGCAGGGCGACGAGTCCGACGCGCTCTACCTGATCGTCTCCGGCCACGCGCGCCGCTACCGCGTCCGCGACGGGCACGAGGCGCTCGTCGCCTACCTCGGCCGCGGCGACGTCGTCGGCGAGACGGGCCTGCTCACCGGCGCGCCCCGCTCCTCGACGGTGCGCGTCGACGCCACCTCCGAGATCCTCAAGCTGCCCAGAAAAGACTTCGAGGACGTGCTGCGCGTCCATCCGACGGTGATGCTGCACCTCTCGCGCACGCTCGCCTCGCGCCTCATCGACCAGGGCGGCGCGATCGGGGCGTCCGGAACGCAGGTGCGCACCTCCGAGAGCCACCGGCTGGTGGCGCTCGAGTGCGCGCTGCCGCGCGCCGAGCGCGCGCTCGTCGCGTGGAAGCTCGGCAGCGAGCTCGCCGCGCAGACGCGCAAGCGCGTCTTGATCGTCGACCTCTCGCCCGAGCCCGGCGAGATCGCGCGCGCCGCCGGCCTCAAGGCCTCGCCCGTCGCCGAGATGGGCCTCCGGTCCGCGAACTTGCGCGACCCCGGCGTCCTCGCCGCGCTCGCGCAGGAGCACGCCTCCGGCGTGCGCGTCTTGTCGGTGTCGCCCGCGACGCTCGGCGGCCGCCCCTTCGGACAGCTCTATCTCTTCCTCAACGCCGTGCGCGACAGCCACGACCTCTCGCTCGTCGTGCTCGGCGGCCCGCGCGCCGACGTCGAGCGCGCGGCTCTCGCCGAGGCGGACCTGATCCTCATGGCCGGCTGCGACGCGATGCGCCCGCAGTACCGCCACATGGAGGTCGAGGTCCCGCCGCTCGCCGAGGCGCCGAGCCGCCTGCTGCGCGTCTGGGTCGGCGACCTCGAGCCCGAGGACGCGCCGCTGCTCGTCGGCAGCGAGCGCATCATGGTCCCGTGGAGCGAGGACGCGACCGAGGCGTACGCGCGCGAGGGGAAGTCCTCCGCCGCCTACGACGCCGAGCCCAAGGCCGGCAAGGCGCTCGCTCGATTGGCGCGCCGCATCGGCGGCGTGCAGGTGGGCCTGGCCCTCGGCACCGGCGCCGCGCTCGGCCACGCGACGATCGGCGTGCTCAAGGTTCTCAAGCGCGAGGGCGTGCCCGTCGACCTCATCGCGGGAACCTCGATGGGCTCGCTCATCGCCGGCTGCTACGCCGCGGGCTACGAGCCCGAGGAGATCGAGGAGCTCGCGCTCAAGATCGACAAGGCGTGGGTGTACGAGAACCTGTTCTGGGACATCACCGTGCCGCGCTCGGGCATCTTCGCGGGCGAGACGCTTCTGCGCTTCATCCGCTCGTACATGGGCTCGCGCGAGTTCTCCGACATGGAGATCCCGTTCGCGTGCGTCGCCGCCGACATCGAGACCGGCGAGGAGGTCGTGCTGAAGCGGGGCCCGGTGGCCGACTCGATCCGCGCTTCGTGCGGCCTGCCGCTCATCTACGAGCCGATCCAGCTCTCCGGCCGCTGGCTCGTCGACGGCGGCCTGGTCAACCCGGTGCCGACGCGCGTCATCGCGGACATGGGCGCCGACATCCTGCTCGCCGTCAACCTCACGATGCCCGCGAGCGAGCGCAAGACCGATCTGGCCGCCCGCCACGCCGCGCGCCTGCTCGACCAGCCGCTCTCGCTCGAGACGCTCAAGCGCGCCGCGGGCCCGATCCTGCCGAAGGCCTTCCGCGCCCCGAACTTCCTCGAGGTCTTCTTCCAGATGATCTACACGATGGAGTACGAGGTCGCGCAGTCGCGCCTCGACATGGCGCACGTCACGATGTTCCCCGACCTCAAGGGCTTCTCGTGGACCGAGCTGCACCGGGCCGGCGAGATCATCGCCGCGGGCGAGCGCGCGGCCGAAGAGGCGCTGCCCCGGCTGAAGGCGCTGATCCCGGCCTTGAAGTAGAGTAGGGTGTCAGGCCTGAAGTTCTGAAGTTAAAACCTCAGAACCTCAGGCCTGACACCCAATCGTCAGTCGACGAAGGTGCGGGCGCGCTCGACGTCGCCCTGGGCGATCAGCGCGAACGCGTTGAGCGAGCGGGACAGGCGGCCGCGGCGGCGGGAGACTTCCTTCGCGTACGAAGTGCTCGACGCGTACTTCACCGCGAGGTTGTCGAGGATCTCTCGCCAGCGGGCCTGCTTGTGCACGGCTTCCGCGACCTTGAAGGGCACGACGCGGTAGTCGGCGATGTCGCGCGAGAGAGTCTTGCGGAGCGCCTGATTGTCGGCGATCGCCTTCTCGATGAGAGGGACCCGCGAGAGCCAATCCTCGCGCTCGAGCGCGGCGATGCCGGCGAGCGCGTTGGCCCTGAGGGTTTCGAGCCGCGTCTTATAGCCCTCGCCGCGGAGCTTGTAGGCGGCTTTCGCCGGCGCGGGCGCGGGCACGGCGTCGATCGCGGCGAGCAGCTCGGGCGTGAGGAAGCCCTCGTCGTTCTCGACGCGGCCGAGCTCCTCCTCGAGGGCCGCCGCGGTGAGCCAGCGCGCGGCCTCGCGCTGCCGGCCGCCGAGCTCGACGAGCAGGCGCTTGGAGATGGCGTTGGGGTCCTTCGCCGCGGCGGCGGCGGACTCGAAGGCGTCGAGGGCGGCCTTCGCCTTGGCGATCGCCGCGGCGCGCGAGGAGAAGCGCTTCGGGAGCTTGTCGGCCGGGACCCGCGCGAGCAGCCGGGCCTCGAGGCCGGGGTCCTGCCAGTCGCGCGCGCCGAGCGTCACGCCCCCGAGAGCGGCGAGCTGATTGATCCGCTCGCGCCGCATCCGCTCCTCGAGATTGCCGAGGTCGTACTTGAGGCCGAACGCGGGATACGACAACGTCGCGTGGTCGAGCTTGCCCGTCTCGATCAAGAGCGGCGCGCCCGGCGGGCGGCGCTGGTTGAGCGAGCTCTGGAACGCCATGAGCTGCGGCGAGTAGCCGCGGATGTTGCCCGCCGACAGGCGGTCGTAGAAGGAGTTCGCGAGCGCGGGCGCGGCCTGCGAGCCGGGCGGCGCCCCGCCCTTGTCCGCCGACCCCGTGACCGTGCGCTCGGACTGAGAGCCCTTGCCCTCGAAGAGATTCTTGAGCATCTCGCGGCGCTGCTCGTCGCTGACGTCCTCGTCGGCGCCTTTGATGGTCTTCGACTTGCGCGCGGCGTCCTTGAGCACGCCGTACGCGCCGCGGCCGTCGTTGTTGCGCGTGTACGTCTTGGAGAGCTGCTTATAAAGGGAGTTCTCGAAGAGCATGTTGCCGTTCGCGTCGTCCTTGGCGAAGCCCAGGGCCAAGTCCGCGGCGCCGCCCAAGTCGGCGTTGACCCACTGGCGGATCTCGGCGTTGCGGCGCTCGACGTTGAGCTCCTTGGAAATCACGTTGCCGATGCGCGAGCGGGAGATGCGCTCGACGAGCGCCTCGACCAAGCCCGGGTCGCTCTCGAGCTGGCGGCGCATCTCGGCCGACGCCGCGCTCTGGTCGCCGTCGACCGCCTGGCCCTCCGTCTGCTCGGTCGGCACGTCCTGGGCGCGCGCGCCGCACGCGAGCAGCAGGGCGAGCGCCAGGAGCCTCATCGCGGGCGCCCCGAGGGAGCGGCGTTCGGCAGATCGGGGGACGGGGCTTTCGCCGGCTCGGACGCCGGAGCCGCGGACTTGGCCGGCGACGAAGTGGTCTCAGGCTGCGCCTTCGACTCCGCCGCGGCCTTCGCGGCGGCGGCATCCTCGGCGAAGGAGAACACCGCGCGCCGGCCGGAGCGGACCACGCCGTCGTCGCCGATGCGCGCGAGGCCCAAAGTGAGCTCCTGCGTCTCGATGTCCTTGCGCGTCTTCGTCCACAAATCCATGAAGGTGTGCGTGTCGCTCTTGTCGGGCACGGCCCAGCGCGCCATCGCGTAGCGGCCGCCGGGGGCGAGCCCGATCTGCACGAGCTTGGGGAACGCGCCGATTTTCATGATGACGCCGCCCGTCCAGTCGCGCGCCTCGACGTTCCACGCCTCGCCGCCGCGCTTGGCGATCAAGACCACCTTCGAGTCGTTCGAGAACGCGACGGGCTCGCCCTTCTCGGGCCAGTCCGTCTCGTCGTCGGTGAAGAGAGTCTGGCCCGTCGAGCCGTGGATGCGGAGCGTCCGGCGCGACTCGAGCAGCTTCGCGCGCGAGGGGTTGTAGGTCATCTTGCGGTCGAGCGTCCACGCCGCGCGGCCGTCGGGCGACGGCTCGCCGGCGACCTCGCTCGTGACCGGGCCGCGGTCCTCGCGCGTGAGCCCGATCTCGCCGGTGAGGTTTCCCTCCTGGTCGTAGAGCACGAGCGAGCGGCCCTGGCGCGACCAGCCCGGAGTGGAGCGCGACGTCGCCATGTCGGGCAGAGCGGGAGCCGCCGCGAGGGCGGAGCCGGCCAGCAGGACGGCGGCGAGCGCGCGGATCACTTCGAGACGGCCTCCACGACGACTTCGCCGCGCGGGCGGGGGAACGCGCGGACCTTCCACGGCTGCGTGAAGGCCTGCGTGACGAAGGCGTCCGGCGGCGGGCCTTTGACGCGGTACTTCACCTTCATGCCGCCGTCGCGCGCGGGGATCGGGTCGAGGAACTCGACGGTCCAGCCGCCCGTCGGGCGCTCGCCCGCGAAGACGATGACCGCGACGCTCTTCTTGAAGTCGAAGGCGGGCGCGTCCTGGCCCAGGCGGACCCAAAGGATCTCCCACGCCTTCGAGTCGGCGATGACCTGATGCTCGACGGTCATCGAGCCGTTCTGCGCGCCTTTCCACTCCATGGGCTTCTCCAATTTCTTCTTGGCGGCGGCGGGGCCGGCGAGCAGCAGCGCGGCGATCAAGGCTCTAATCATGGCTTCCTCCGACGACGAGCTTCGGCATCCGGATCGTGGGCTGGCCGTCGCTGACCGCGACGCTCTGCCCGTCCTTGCCGCACGTTCCGATGCCCCAGCCGATGTCCCAGCCGACGCGATCGATCGACTTCAGCGCCTCGGGCCCGACGCCGAGCAGGTTGGCGTCGCGCACCAGGTGCCGGATCTTTCCGTCTTCCACGTAGAAGCCTTCGTCCACCTCGAAGACGAACTCGCCGCTCGCGGTGTCCACCTGGCCGCCGCCCATGCGCGTGACGAGCAGGCCCTTCTTGAGCTCGCGCACGATCTTCGCGGGGTCGTCCTTGCCCGGCGCGATGTAGAGGTTCGACATGCGCGGCAGCGGGCGCGACGAGAACGACTCGCGGCGGCCGTGGCCGTTCGAGGGCCGGCCCTCGCGCAGCGACGTCGCGCGGTCGTAGAGGAAATCCTTGAGCACGCCCTTCTCGACGAGCGCGGTCGCGCGCGCGGGCGTCCCCTCGTCGTCCCAGACGAAGGAGCCGCGCTGACGCGGGAGCGTCGGGTCGTCGACGACGGTGATCGTCTCGGGCGCGACCACTTTGCCGACGCGGCCCTTGTACGCCGGCGACGTGCCCTCCTGCACCGCGTCGCTCTCGAGCGAGTGGCCGATCGCCTCGTGGATGAACGTGCCGCCCGCGGACGCCGCGAGCACGACGGCCATCTCGCCGGCCTTCGCCTTCGGCGCGTCGAGCTTCGCGGCCGCGCGCGAGGCGGCGAGGATCGCGGCGCGCTCGCCGGCGGCGCCGTCGAAGAGCTCGAAGCCGCGCTGCGCGCCGAGCGTCTCGATGCCGGTCTGCAATACTCCCGCGCGCTCCGCGACGACCGAGACCGAGAGCACCGTCGTCACGCGCGTCTGCAGGACGTCGGCGCCGTCGGTGTTGAGCACTCGGTACGTGCGGCGGCGGTCGGTGTAGCTCGCGGTCACCTGCCGCACGAGGGGGGACGCCGCGCGCGCCGCTTTGTCCACCGCGCGCAGGAGCGCGAGCTTCGCGTCGAGCGCCGTGTCGGCCGGGTCGAGCCGGGCCGCGAGCGCGGCGCGCTCGGGCGAGGCGAACTCCGGGGCGCGGCCCGCCTTGCCGGGCGAGAGCCGCTCGCGCAGGCGCGCGGCGGCCTCGGGCGAGACGTCCTGCGCCGAGCCGAACACCGTCTCGACTCTGTCGCCGCTCTTCTTGAGCAGGCGCAGGCCGAGGCCGGTCTCCGCGCCGGCGGTCAGGTCGCGCACCGCGCCGTTCTCGAGGCGCGCGGTCGTCCAGCGGGTGTCCTCGAGGAAGGCTTCGCCATAGGCGCCGCCCATCAGGGCGGCGCCGTACTGGGCGGCTTCGCCGCCCAGCCTCATACGCCCCTCTTGCGCGGCAAGGTCATGGTCACCGTCGAGCCCGAGCCGAGCTTCGACTGCAACTTCGCGGCGCCGCCGTGCAGCTCGGCCACCTTACGCACGAACGCGAGGCCGAGGCCCATGCCGTCCTGCTGGCCCGTGAAGTCCTTCTCGACCTGCGTAAACCTGGCGAACACGCGGTCGAGCTCCTCGGGCGGGATGCCGGGCCCGGTGTCGGCGATCGAGATCGCGGCCCAGTCGCCCTCGGCGGTCGCGCGGATCGCCACGGGCGGGCCCTGCTTCGGGTTGAACTTGACCGCGTTGTCGACGAGGTTCTTGAGCGCCTCGACGATCAGGCGCTTGTCGCACATGACGACGAGCCCCGACGGCGCGGCGTCCACCTTCGCGTTGACGGCGTCGAGCTTCTCCTTCATCGAGCCGAGCGCCTCGGAGACGAGCTCGTCCAGGGGCGCGGGCTCCGGACGGATCTGCGTGTCCGGGCTCTCGATCGTCGTGTAGGACAGGAGCTTGTCGACGAGCTCGGAGACCTTGAGGCCCTGCTCGCGGATCGTGCGGATCGCCTTGGCCATCATCGGGTCGGAGTCGGAGTCGAGGTCGCCGACGAGGATCTCGGCGAAGCCGGTCACCGCCGCGAGCGGCGTGCGCAGCTTGTGCGAGATCAGCGAGAGGAACGTGCGCTTGAGCTTCTCCTGGCGCCAGTTCTCCGTGCGGTCGCGGAACACGAACAGCCGGCCCTCGAGCCCCTGCAGCGGCGCGCGCGTGACGCGGCCCTCGAGCACGAGCAACGTCGGCTCCTTGCGGACGGCCGCGAAGTCGGCGGCGGCCTTCTCGCACGCGAGCAGGTCGGGCAAGGACGGGGTGACGGCCATGCCCCTGAGACCCGCCCCGACCTCGCCGAGTTCTGCCAGCGCGGGCCCGAGCAGCTTGCCCGACGCTTCGTTGGCGAGCAGGATCTTCCCGGAGGGGTCGGTCAGCACCGCGCCGTCGGTCATCTGCGCGAACACAGTCGCGAGCTTGAAGCGCTCTTCCTTCAGCGAGGCGAAGAGCTGGGCGTTGTCGATGGCGACCGCGGCCTGCGAGGCGAACGCCTCGAAGACGCGCTGGTCGTGCTCGGAGAAGCCGCCGCCGCGCTTGTTGATCGCCTCGAGCACGCCGATGAGGCGCCCCTTGAGCATCATCGGGACCGCGAGGATCGAGCGGGTGACGAAGCCCGACGCCGCGTCCATCGCCGGCGACCAGCGCGGGTCCTGGCGGACCTCGTTGATGACCTCCGCCTTGCGGCTCTGCGCGACCGCGCCCGCGATGCCCACGCCGAGCTTGAGGCGCACCTTCGCCGCGTCCTCGCCCAGGCCGAGCGCCGTGTGGAAGTAGAGCTCCTGCGTCTTGTCGTCGAGAAGGAGCAAGGACGCGCTCTCCGCCTCCACGACCTTCGTCGAGAGCTGGAGCACCGAGGTCAGCAGCTCCCCGATCTCGAGCTTCGACGACAGGAGGCGTCCGACCTCGAGCAGCAGCTCGAGCTCTTGTTCTTTGCTCGCGGCCATTCTAGAAACCTACCAAATACGGGCTCCGCGGGGGCTCGGCGCGCCCTCGGGCGACGGCATCCCGAGTATAAGAGGAAGGCCCGGGCTCCGCAAGTCGCGGATGTTACAGCTTTTTCCTTAAGAATCAGGCCGTTGACTGACTCCAGCGTCAGTCAATTTCGTCCCGGGTTTGTCCCTCAGCCGCGCCAAGTGCCGCGCGAGCAGCACCCGCTGCGCCTCGTCGCGCGCCTCCTCCGCCGCGTCCTCGCGCTCGATCCGCTCGATGCGCGCCAAGAGCCGTCTCGTCTCCCGCTCCGTCGCTTCGTTCCTCATGATCCCACCTCCGTACTACCAGACGATCGAGACCCGTAATAAGTTCCATATGGACGATCCGGCCCAAAGGGGCTATGCTGTGCCCGATGCGCCTGGCCCTCGCTCTCGTCCTTCTCGTCTCGCCCGCCTTCGCGCGCCGCGCCAACGTCAAGGAGCTCGCCGCGACGTTCGCGGCGGCCAAGACCGAGGAGCGGATCAAGCTCGCCGCCACGCTCGGCCGCGCGCGCACCGCCAAGGCGACCGACGCGCTCATCCAGAACTTCGACATCAAGCGCGGCAACCCGCGCGAGTCGGCCGCGATCATCGACGCGCTCGGCATCTCGGGCGACGATCGCGCCGTCGAGCACCTGGCCGGCGCGTGGGACTACCTGCGTTCGATGATCCTGCAGATGGGCGAGCTGCCCGGCCACCTGCAGACTCTGCGCTGGAAGATCCTCGAGGCCCTCGCGCGCGTCGGCGGCAAGCAGGCCGTCTCGATTCTCTCGGAGGCCGTCAACGACTCCGACCCGCGCGTCGTCGAGGAAGCGGTGCGCGGCCTGGGCCGCCTCGGCGTGCGCGACGCGGTCCCCGCGCTCCAGCAGCTCGCGGGCTCGGCGTCGGGCAACCTCCTGCAGGCCGTCCTCGAGGCGCTCGGCGACATCGGCGACAAGCGCGCGCTCTCGACGCTCGAGCAGGCCAAGAAGAACCCCGACCCCTACATCGAGCTGCAGGCCGCCTACGCGCTCGCCAAGCTCGGCCAGAAGGACGGCGTCGCCTCGCTCGAGTCCGCGCTCAAGAACGATCCCGGCGCCGAGAAGGTCGGCCTCATGGCCGCCTACTATCTCGTGAAGCTCGACAAGGACCGCGGCTTCGAGCATCTCGAGGCCATGATGAAGCGCGCCGACTCGCCTCTCGCCCCGCTCGCCGCCGAGACCATCGGCAAGACCGAGAACCAGCGCGGCGTGCTGGTGCTCCTCGAGGCGTACAAGGCGCCCGACGCCGCCGTCCGCCTCTCCGTCGCCCGCTCGCTCGGCCGCCTCGGCGGCCCCAAAGCCGTCACCGCGCTCAAGAAGCTGCGCGGCGATCCCGCCCCCGCCGTCCGCGCCGCGACGCTCTCGGCGCTTGCCGAGCTCGGCGAACTAGAGTAGTCGAAAACGTCACGCGTTCGCGATGGCCGATTCCGGCTCCCCGGGTTATTCTACGCCCGTAAGGGGGTGACCATGAACTACCGCCACAAAAGCGGGCCGGAGGAAGGGCAGCTCCGCGTCGAGACCTTGCGCGAGAGAACGCGCCGCCAGACGCGGGACCGCATCAAGAAGCACGCGGCCGAGCGCGAGGCGCTGGATGGCCGCACCCGCGACTTCCTGGGCCGCTCCTGGTCCCTCGAGCGCGGCGTCGAGGCCGACGCCGCCATAGCGATCGGCGCGTCGCTTCTGATGGGCAAGCTCGTCCACCGCGCCTTCTTCGCCGTCGCGGGAGTCTTCTCCGCCTTGCTCCTCAATTTCGCCGCGACCGGCCGCTGGCCGTTCATGTTCTTTCTCGCCGCCGGCCTCAAGCCCACGCGCGGGTACGATCATGAGGAGGGGGACACATCCTCCCCCGCCGGGGGGCCCGACCACGTCCGCACCGAGGCCGACCGCGACGTCGGCGTCGGCGAGAGCTGGATGCACCAGGATCCCGTCGACCCGCCGCTGACGCCCGAGGAGGAAGTCCGCCGCCCCGCCGACGCCGTCTAAACGTCGAATCATCTTGACGCCCCGTCCATGGAAGAAACCCATGGGCGGGGCGATCCTTTGTGTATGAAACCCGAGAAAAAGAAGCCGAGAGGCGAGCAGGGCGATCAAGGCGAGTC
>CAYVFO010000002.1:0-4380 GCA_964450975.1 uncultured Elusimicrobia bacterium
CGTCCGTCCCAGAACTCGGAGATGCGCAGGCGGCCGGGCCGCAGGCCGCGGAACGTGACGACCGGCTGCGCCTGAGCGCCGCCGGGCAGGAGCACGGAATTGCTCTGACAGGCGCCCGGGGTGACGGCCGTGGCGCACGGCGGCCACGTCGAGCTGCTGGCGGTCACGAAGGAGCCCGCCGGGTAGATGTTCCAGGCGACGAACATCGGCTGCGAGAGCTGGTAGTTGAGCACGACGTTGTCGGAGGCGCCCGCGAGCAGCGGCGTCACGACGAGGTCGGTGATGCGGAACATGTCCACGGGGAACATGGCCGTGACGGTCGAGACCTTCGCGGGCTGCGCGGGGTCGGTCGCGGTCAGCTGGACGAGGTAGGTGCCGGAGGAGACCACCTGGCCGCCGTCGTCCGTGCCGTCCTGCCAGATCTCGGCGTTCGTGAACAGCGCGGGCCGGGTCTCGTTGACGACGAGATGCTTGACCAGGACCGAGCCGTTGGCGTTGAAGATCTTCATGTTCACGATCGCGTCGCGGGTCAGCGAGTAGCGGAAGGTGAACGGATTGATGCCGGCCACCGCGGGACTCGAGCCGATGACCGTCGAGGTCGGAGAGATCTGAGTGATGCCGACGAAGCCGCGGAGCACGGAGATGAAGCCCGACTTGGCGACCGAGGTCCAGATGCGCCGGTCGAAGTTTCCGCCCGGCGAGGTGAACGGATAAGGGAAGCCGTGCGGGGAGGGCAGCGCGGCGTAGATCACGAACACGTAGTCGCCGTCCTCGACGAGCTGGCCCGCGTTGTTGCGGCCGTCCCAGAAGCTGATGACGGGAGCCCGCTGCGTCTTGACCTCGGCGATGGAGCGGACGGGCGTCACGTTCACGCCGCCGCCGCCGCAGCCGCCGAGGCGCGCGCCGAACTTCTTGGCCGGGATGAGGGGATCGGCGCCCGCGGGGTCGCCGTTTGTGTCGTGGACGGTGTTGAGGGTGGCGTTCGCGCCGCTCGGGCAGAACTCGGTGCCCGGCGGGTAGATGTCGATGTAGACCGTGGCCGACTCGGTCAGCATATAAGTGAGGACGGCCAGGGAGGTCGAGCCGCCGATCAGCGGGTCGACGCGGATGTCGGTGATCTGGAGCGGGTCGATCGCGACCTGGCGCGTCGTGGCGATCGAGAGATCGCCGACGCCGTTGGCGGTTCCGTCGAAGAGGTTGTGCTGGTCGACCGTGATCGCCTGGAAGGTCGCGAGATAGTTGCCGGCGGGCAGGATCGCGCCGTTCTCGTCGCGCCCGTCCCACGAGTCGCCGTTGAAGGCGGTGCCCTGCGGAGTGCCCTCGCCGACGCGGGGCAGGCCGGGAACGACCCGCCTCAGCTGGTCGAAGTTCGGCGGGATCGCGCTGTTGATCGCCAGGTACATCGTCGCGTCCTTGGAGAGACGGTACGTGAAGTTGTAGGGCTGGGCCGACACGCCCGTGATCTGGCCGACGACGGCGGGCGAGGAGCGCACGACGTGGACGTTGGTCACGTCGACGGTGATCGGAGACTGGGAGACGACGTCGTCGTTGCCGTCGAAGGTCGCGCCGGACGGGAACGCGCGGGTGGCCGTGATGGTGATGTTGCCGCTCGCGCCGACCTGGTTCGTCTTGACCGCCACGCGGAAGCCGAACTGCCCGTTCGTCTTGCCGAACTCGCCCTGGATGTTCGCCGAGCCGTCCCACATGACGCAGACGCCGCGCGGGGTGCCCGGAGGGTTGTCGGCGGGAAGCACGTCGGTTCCCGTGCCGCCGCCGGCGGAGCCGGGAGAGTCGATGAAGAACGTGCGCAGGGGCGGCGTCGACGCGGGATCGAGCGGGTTGGAGCCGTCCTGGAACTTGAAGATCTCGAAGCTGATCTCGTCGAGGAAGACCTCGCCGCCGGCCGAGTTCGCGACGCCGATCTGAGTGCAGAGGAAGAGGCGGTCGTTGCAGAAGTTCCAGCTGGTCGCGCCGGGGTAGTTGACGTTGTTGGCGTTCTCCGCGTAGCGGCAGCGGCCGGCGTCGATCGAGTTGAACGAGTTGCCGAGAGTCTCGAACTGGATCTGCGGGTCGTTCGAGATGTCGCCGTTGAGAGGGTTGAAGGCGCCCGGCATCGGGCAGATGAACTGGACCGGCGGAACCGTCGCGGAGCAGAAGCCGCCGCCGGACGCGAGCAGACCGGGAGAGACGTACGCGGTGTTGATGAAGACCTGGACCGACTGCGCGGCGGCGAAGCCGGGAAGCAGCGCGGCCGCGAACAGGGCCGCGCGCGCGAGGCTGGTGGAACGCCGTTGTCGGATCATGGTGTCGGTTTCTTCGGCGCGAACGTCAGATCAAGATTGTATAGGACCGTCGTCACAGGCTGATTAAAGGATTGTTAAAACTTGGCAAAGGGAATCCGGCGCCTCAAACGGAACAATTCGAGCGCGGGCTGCGCGTGCTGGGCCGACGGACCGACGAGCGCCCAGAGGCGCGGGCCGTCCGCTGCGGGAACGACGGCGAAGCCGAGCAGCGCGGCGTCGGGAGCGGCGTGCGACTCGCGCAGCTCGAGGCGCTCCGCCTCGGCGGCGTAGACGAGGATGCGGCGCGACTTCGTGTCGTGCATCCAGAGCTTGCCGCCGACCCACGCGAGCGCGTTGGGCACGACGTCCTCGGCGATCGCGAAAGACTTGTGCGCGGCCTCGTCGCCGCCGTGGCGGTAGAGCGCGCGGTTCGCTGCGTCGTAGGACCAGAGCGCCTCGCCGTCGAAAGCGAGCGCCGTCGGCGCCGGGCCCGGAGACGGCCGCGAGGCGACGACGGTCTCGGGCTTGTCCAGGCGCTGGCGGAGGACGCGAGCCTGCGCGGCGTCGAGAGTCCAGAACAATCCGCCGCCGAACGCGAGCGAGGTCGGGCGGAACGGGCCGGCCGCGGGCGGCGCGACATCCTTCACGCGGCGGCGCGGCTCCATGGGATCGACCGCGGTCAGGCGGCCGCTCCAGTCGGAGATCCAGAGCAGGTTTCCGTCGTAGCCGAGCGCGGTCGGATTCGCCGCCGAGACGGGCGCGGAGGCCTCCGGCACGTAGCGCCAGTCGAAGGCCCAGCGCCACGCCGGAACGACGCCCGCGACGAGGGAGAGGGCCGCGAGCGCGAGCCCCCCCGCTTTGGCGGCGCGGACGCGCGCGGCTTTCGAGGCGGCGGCCAGCTCGGCGGCGCGGGCCGTCGCGCCGTGCTGCAGCGCGCGATCGCGCTCCTCGCGGGTCTCGAGCTGGCGCATGCGCTCCGCGACGTTCGACGCGGCGGCGGTCGTTTCGCGGATCTTCCCGGCGAGGCTGTCGCTGAGCGAGACGTGCGCCTTCTCCTTCTCCTGAAGCTCGGCGTGCCACGCCTCGCGCTCGCGGCGGAGGTTCTCCTCCCACTGCGCGAGCTCGACGCGCTGCGCCTCCCAAGTCGAGCGCTCCCGGTCCCAGAGCTCGCGCCACTGAGCGCGCTCCTCGTCCCAGAGCTTCTGGAGTTCGGCGAAGTGCTTCTCGACCTCGTCGGTCTTGGCGAGAGCCTTCGCGCGCTCCTCCTCGACGCGGCCGCGCTCCTGGCGCTCGAGCAGCAGCTCCGCGAGCGTCTTCTCGAGCGCGTTCTTGGCCTCGGAAAGGCTGCCCTTGAGGGCTCGGACGCTCTCGTCGGCCTGCGCGGCCTCCTTCTGGCGCCGGTCGGCCGCGGACTGCACGTCGCGCAGGTCCGCGAGCGACTGCGCCTCGCGCTTCGTCCACAGGGCCTCGGCCTCGCGGGCGCGGGCGACCTCGGCTTCGAGACGCAGGCGCGACTCCTGGAGGGCGGCTTCGAGGCGGCGGCGGTCGTCGTCGTGGCGGGCGCGCTCGGCCTGAACCTGGCGCGCGGCCTGCTCGAGCTTCGACTGAGCGTCGAGCAGCTCGGCGAACGTCCGCTCGTCCCCGCCCTCGGCGCGCGCGCGCTGCTCGCGCGCCTCGCGTTCGAGCTCCTCGGCGCGGAGGCGCCAGTGCTTGAGCGCCTGCTCCTTGGCCTCGAGAGCCTCGGCGAGCGCCGCCTCGCGGCGGCGCTGCTGGTTCTTAAGGAGGGCGACCGTCTCCCACGCGAGCTCGGCGCCGCCGGCCGTCGGCGAGACGGACGGCATGGACGGCTCCGCGGGCGCGGACCCGAGACGCGCCCACAAGCGCTCGATCTCGCGGCTCAGCTCTTCAGGTGGAAGATTTCCCATACGGTGCCGCAGACAGTATAAGGGAAGAGCGCGCTCCCCTCATTTCGCTTTCGTTTCGCGCCGCCCTCAACGGGCGCGCTGCAGACGGCGGAGCTCCTGGTTCGCCTCGGAGAGGTCCACGCCCGCGGAGCCGTCCATGCCGTCCGTCTCGCCGACGGCCGGCGGCGCCGAGC
>CAYVFO010000002.1:4390-23078 GCA_964450975.1 uncultured Elusimicrobia bacterium
ATCGAGCGCTTGTGGGCGCGTCTCGGGTCCGCGCCCGCGTCCTTGTACTCGCGCAGCAGCCGGCCGACCTGCTCGACGAGCACGGAGTCCGGCGCGCCGGAGAGCTTGGTCTTCTGGTAGGAGCGCCAGTCCTCGGCGAACAGCGACGCCTTCGTGCGCGAGGCCGCGCCGTCGCGCTCGGCCTTGAGGCGGTCGAACGTCTGGGATGCCTTCTGATGCCGCAGCTCGAGATCGCGCAGGCGCCGCTTGGCCTCCCCCTCCGAAGCGCGCTTGAGGTCGACCTCGGCGCGCAGGGCCGACATCTCCTCGCGCAGGCGGTTGAGCTCCTCGGCGAGCTTCCACTGCTTGACGGAGGAGGCCTCGAGCGCCTCGCCGAGCTGGCGGCGGTAGCGCAGCTCCTGCGAGAGCAGCTTCTCGTACTCCCCCTCGGGATCCGCCTTGCCGAAGCGCACCGTCAGCGACAAGCCGTGGCCGAAGCGCGCGACGCCGGTCATCGGGACGATCATCGCGTAGTCGACCCGCGCGCCCTGGGCGCGCCAGCCGACGCCCCACGACCAGGTGCGCGTGACGTCGCCGAGCGACATGCCGGAGCGCAGCGCGAACTGACCGGCGCGCGGCGTCGCCCACCAGCGCTCGAAGCCGAGCGCGATCGAGTGCTGCCCCGCCATCTCATACGAGCGCTCGCGCTTCGTGAGATCGACGGCGAAGGTCACGCCGCGAAGCTGCTCGGCCGCGCCGACTTTGAGCGTCAGCGGAGCGCGGTCCGAAACGTCTCCGTTGGCGAAGCCCGGGCTGCCGAAGTTCAGGACCGAGGCGCCGACGGCGTACTTGTCCGCGAATCGCCACAACGCGCCGAAGTCGAGGCCGAGCTTCGAGGCCGCCTTCGCGCCCCGGATGCCGGAAGAGACGATCTTGAGGCCGCCGCCGAAGTCGAGTCCGCCGCCCTCGGTCTCCTTGAGGCCGCGCGTGCCGTAGAGGATGCCGATGCCGCGATCGACGGAGAGCTCGGTCCGGCGGTCGTGGCGGACGTCGAGGGCGAAAGCGCCGTTGAACAGCTCCTGCCGCACGGGCGCGATCACCGCGGCGCGCGAGGAGTCGCGGTTGGACTCGCCGGAGGGGATGTGGAAGTGACGGAGGTACGAAGCGGCGGTTTCGAGCGAGCTCGCCTGGCCGAGCGACGCGGGGTTGTAGGCGACGACGCCCGGATCGTCGACGACGGCGGTGAACGCGCCGCCCATCGCGACGTCGCGCGGACCGAAGCCGGCGTCCTCGAACGCCGCGCTCGCGCGCAGGGGCGCGAGCAGGAGCAGGGCGAGCGCGACGGATCCGGCCTTCTTCATAGGCGGGGCATTATAGCCTGCCGGGGCGATCCGGTGATTACGAGGACGTTAAGAGGAAGCCGCCTACTCGAGCGAGTAGTCGGCCGGATCGAGGACCACCGCGGCGAGATCGAGGGCCTCCGGCGGCGCGATCCCCTGCGCCTCGAGAACGCGCGCCGCCGCCCACGAGGCGAAGGCGTAGGAGAGCTTCGCGTCGCGCGCGTAGCTCTCGTCGCGCTCCCAGGAACCGGAGCGGCGAAGCACGGGCGCGTCCGGCCAGGGCCGCGGGACGGCGCCGACGCGCTGGACGAGGCCCTCCGGCGAGAGCGGGACCGCCTTCGTCCCGAGCCCGAGGCCGGCCAGGTCGCGCGGCGCGACTCCCGTGACGAAGATGTCCGATCGCCCGGCGCGGGACGCGAGCCACGCGCGCGCGTCGACGAGCCCCGCGCCCGCGACCTCGCGCGCCGGCGTCCGAGGCTCGGTCAGCTCGAGCCAGCGCAGGCCGAAGAGCGCGGTGTCGCCGCCGGCGAGCAGAGCGCCGCCCGGAGGGACGGCGCGCCGGAGGCTGCGGACGTAGTCGAGCGCCAGGAAGTCGTCGCGGCGGTCGGGAACCGGCGCGCGCAGCGCGAGCGCGCAGGCGGCGAGGGCGGCGCACGCCGCGGGCGCGTACCTCCCGGCGCGCGCCGCCGCTTCGCCCGCGAGCGCGGCGGCGGCGAGCGCCGGAATCAGGAACGCGGGCTCGAGCACGGACCGGGCGACCCAGGACGCGGAGTCGAAGCGCGAGAGGACGACGAACAGCGGCCCCGCCAGGAAAGCGCCGAGCAGAAGGATCCATGCGCGCGTCCGGTTCTCCCCCTCCGACATCCAAAGACCGGCGAGGGCCGCCGCCGCCGCCGGCAAGGAGACGGCCAGAGCCCACGTCTTGAGCGACCAGCCGACGAGGACCATGGCGCGCTCGGGGGTGAAGGGCATCGTCAGGCCGGGGGCCAGCGTTCCTGATCCGTACTGGGAGCGGAGAGCCGTGGCTAGAAATTGCTGGAACGAGCCGAGGCGCACCCAAAGGAAGGCGTACAACGAAAGACCGGCCACGGCGCACGGAATGAACGTCTGAAGACGCCACTGCTTGCGCCACAGGAGAAAGAAGGCCGGAGACCACAACAACAAGCTTTGATGGTTGACCAAGCCCAGACCGAACAGAAAAGAGGACAAACGGAAACGGCGTTCCGCGCCGGCGGACTCGCCTTCGGCGAGGTAAAGAAGCGCGGAGACGAACAACAGATGGAGAGAGTATTTTTCCTGAATCAGGGAAAATTTCCACAGAGGAGCGGAGAAAAGAAGCACGGCGGCCGCGGTGAGACCAGCCCAAAGACCGGAACGGCGTCTCACGGACAAGAACAAAAACAGCACGGCGAACGAACCGGCGATCGACGAAAGCACGGCCAGACGATAAGCGGGATCTCCTATCGGGAAAATCGTGATCCACACCTTGCCGAGCACGGCGTACAGCGGATAGCCGGGCGGATGCGCCACGCCCAGCGTCAAGGCCGCGGAGGCCATGTCGGCCGAGTCGCGCGGGGCGATCGACGGGCTGGCGCCGTGCAGGTAGAAGGCGAACGAAACGAGGAGGACGAGGACGCTCACGCCCAGGATCTCAGCGGGAGAGAGGGATCGCAGGAGCCGGCGGGCGCCTTCTTCTTCGCCGCGAGGCGGCGCCACGCGGCGTGGGCGATCATCGCCGCGTTGTCGGTGCACAGCGCTCGCGCGGGCAGGCGGACGGCGAAGCCTTCGGCTTCACCCCGCTCCTTGAGGAGCGCGCGCAGGCGCGAATTCGCCGCCACGCCGCCGCCGAGAAGGATGTCCTTGGCCTTGAACTTCTTCGCGGCGAGGACGGCCTTCTCGACGAGGGTCTCGGCGACGGCTTCCTGGAAGGAGGCGCAGATGTCGAGAACCGCTCGGCCTTTCGGATTCGGATGGTCGCGCAGATAATACAGCACGGCCGTCTTCAAGCCGGAAAACGAGAAATTCCACGAGCCTTTGAGAACCGGCCGAGGGAATTCCACGAAGCGAGGATTTCCCTTCGCGGCGCGGCGATCGATCTCCGGGCCGCCCGGATAGTCCAAGCCGAGAAGCCTCGCGACTTTGTCGTACGCCTCGCCCGCCGCGTCGTCCAAGGTGCGGCCGAGGACCTTGTACTTCCCGGGCGCGCTCACGAGCACGAGATCGGTGTGGCCGCCCGAAACGATCAAGGCGACCGCGGGCCAGCGGACGGCGTGCTCGAGTTCGGCGGCGAGCGCGTGGCCCTCGAGGTGGTTGACGCCGACCGCGGGCACGCCGAGCAGGCGCGCGAGCGTCTGCGCCGCGACCTTGCCGACGAGCAGCGGCCCCATGAGGCCGGGACCGCGCGTGTAGGCGACCGCGTCGATCTTCTTGCCCCCCGCCTCGGCCAGCGCGCGCTCGACCGCGGGCATCAGGTTCGCGAGGTGCGCGCGCGAGGCGAGCTCGGGCACGACGCCGCGGAACGGGCGGTGGAGCGCGGTCTGGGACGAGACGACGTTCGAGCGCAGGCGGCCGTTCTCGACCACCGCGGCCGACGTGTCGTCGCAGGAGGTCTCGATGCCGAGGACGATCATCCCTCGCGCTTCAGCGCCCCGAGCACGTCGCGCGCCTTGAGCAGCTCGACCGCGCGGTCGAGAGCGTCGTCGCGCACCATCTCCTCCGGCTTGACCGCGGACTTCGGCTTGCGGTCTTTGGCGTAGATCATCTCCCACTGCGCGTAGAGCTTCGCCTCGTCGTCCTGCGTGACGGGGACGACGATGTCGGGGAGGATGCCGCCGGTCTCGTTCTTCTCGTCGCGATGGATCGAGCGGCCGAGCGGCGTGTAGTAGCGCGCGACGGTCAGGCGCAGGCCCGAGCCGTCCGGCAGGGGGATCAGAGACTGGACGCTCGCCTTGCCGAAGCTGCGCTGGCCGACGACGACCGCGCGCTTGTGGTCCTGCAGGGCGCCGGCGACGATCTCGGAGCCGGACGCCGAGCCGCCGTTGATGAGGACGACGAGCGGCAGCGACGGATACGGCGCCTTCGTGCCGGCGGAGAAGTCCTGCCGGCTGTCGGCGCGGCGGCCCTGCGTGTAGACGATGAGCTTGCCCTCGCCGAGGAACATCGAGGAGACCTCGACGGCGGCGGACAAGAGGCCGCCCGGATCGTTGCGCAGGTCGAGCACGAGGCTCGTCGCGCCGTCCTTCTTCAGCTTCTTGAGCGCGTCGGAGACGTCGTCCGCCGTCTTCGCGCTGAACTCGGCGATCCGCAGGTAGCCGACGCCCCCCTCGAGCTTGAGGTGGAGCGTGGACTCGATCTTCACGAGCTCGCGCGTGATCTCGAAGTCGAGCGTCTTCCAGCCGCCCTCGGCCCCGTCCTCGGGTCCGCGCTCGACGCGGATCTTGATCTTGGTGCCGGGCGCGCCGCGCATCTTGCGCAGGGCGTCGGGCATGCTCATGTCCTTGGTCGAGGCGCCGTCGATCTCGACGACGCGGTCGTTCGGCAGCACGCCGAGTCGGTAGGCGGGCGAGCCGGGCATGGGCGTCTGGACCGTGAGCCACTCGTCCTTCATCGTCATGCGCAGGCCGACGCCGCCGAACTGGCCTTCGGTCTCGGTCTTCATCTCGCGATGGAGCTCCGGGTCCATGAACTGCGAGTACGGATCGAGCGTGCGCACCATGCCCGAGGCCGCGCCGTAGATGAGCTTCTGCGCCTCGGGCTCGTCGACGTAGTTGTCCTGGACGAAGCCGAGGACGTCGACGAGAAGCTTGAGCTGCTCGTAGGTCTTGTCCGCGTTCGCGGCGGCCGCCGGCCGCGCGAGCGAGACGGCGAACGCCGCCGCGATCAGAAAGCGCTTCATAGTCCTCATCTCCTCTCCAGCCACTCAGCCGGATCCAGCGCCTCGACGCCGCGCCGGATCTCCAGATAGACGCGCTCGCCGGCGCGCGCGATCGTCTCGCCGCCGCGCACGTCGTCGCCCTTGCTCTTCGCGATGTCCGCGAGCTCTCCGTACACCGTGAAAAAGCTGCCTCCGTGATCGACGATGACCACGTTGCCGTAGGAGCGGAACGGGCCAGTGAAGATCACGCGGCCGGCCGCGACGGCCGACACGGAGGCGCCCGGCGCGACGGCGAACAGCGTGCCCTGCCGCACGGACCAGGTGCCGAGCTCGGGGTCGCGCTCGCGGCCGAACGGCCGCAGCACGCGGCCGGCGGCGGGCCAGGGCAGCGAGTGCTTCGGGAGCTCCAGGCGCGCGACGGGGCCGGGCTTGCGGTAGCGCCCAGCCTTGCCGAGCTTGTCGAGCAGCGCGGTCAGCGCCTTGGCGCTCTCCTCGAGCTCCTTCGCGCGGCGCGCGGCGGCGGCCACCTTCTCCTGCGTCTCGGCGAGAGCGGCCTTCTTCTCCTCGTACTCGCGGCGCCGGGACTCGCGCTCGTTCTGCGCCTTCCGGCGCGTCTCGCCGAGCTCCTCGAAGCGGCGGCCGGTCTCCGCCGCCGCCTGCTCGGTCTGCTTGCGGAAGCCGTGGAGGCCGCGGAGGTGGCGGCCCTTCTCGACGAGCGCGGAGCGGCGGAACTCCTCGGCCCAGATCTCGCGCGTGCCGTAGAAGTCGGCGCGCGCGGCCCCGGCGGCGGAGTGGCGCGCGGACTCGGACGCGATCGAGGCGGACCAGAAGCCCGCGACGCTCTTCGCCGCGTCGAGGCGCGACTTGAGGTCGGCGCGGCGCGACTCCGCGCGCCGGATGTCCGACTGCAGCGATTCGACGCGCTTGCGCGACTGGGCGTCGCGGCTCTCGAGGCCCTTCACGTCGTCGCCGAGCTCGCGCTCGGCGCTCCGCAGCTTCTCGAGTTCGGCGAGGGTCTCCTTGAGCTCGCTCTGGATGCGGGAGAGCTCCTTCTGCTTCGCCTTCTGCTGCGCCGCCGCGGGAGCGGAGAGCGCGAGCAGGACGGCGGCCGTCAGGACTCCGCGCGCCATAGCGACAAGGACCACCCGAGGGTCGCGCAAGCGGCGAGGAGCGCCAGCTGCGGCGCGGGCTCGGGCCACGCCCAGAGAAGCTCGTCGCGCCGCAGCGGCGACGCGATCAAGGACGCGGCGGCCGCGCCGAAGAGGCCGCCGAGCGCGGCCCACCCCGACAGCGCGCGGCCGGAGGCGCCCGCCTTGCCGGAGGCGGCGAGCGCGGTCAGCGCGAGGGCGGCGACGAGGCACAACAGCGAGCTCAGGCTCACGCGCAGCAGGCCGCCGTAGAAGCGCAGGCGCAGGATCGACTGGAGCTGGCCGGGCTTGTAGCGCACGTCGGACCACTCCGCGAGGCCCGCGACGCCGCCGATCCACTCGCCGACCTTAGTGAGCGCGGCGGGCGAGGGGCGCACCTCGAAGGCCGAGGGCAGAGGATTGTCCCCCACCAGCGCGACGGACTCGGCGAGCTCGGGATCGTCGCGCTTGAGCGACGCGAAGGCCTCGTCCGCGGACACGTAGCGGGCGTCGAGGACCTCGGGCTGGGCGCGGAGCTTCTCTTCGAGGACCTTGAGCTTGCCGTCGTCGAGCGGCGTCCGCAGGAACAGCACGACGCGGAAGTCCTCGAGCAGAGACTGCTCGAGCCGCGAGCAATGGCGCTCCGCGAGGAGCAAAGTCTGGCCGGCGAGTCCGGCGGCGGCGGCGAGGGCGAACACCCAGGCGGCGCGGGCCTTGGCTCCCATGATGGGCGTATCCTACGAAATGCGGGGAATCAGCGGTAGGGGACGAACACCGACAATCCGGCCTTGACCGCGCCGCCGAGGCTCGGCAGCGCGAGCAGGACGGTGAGAAGCGCGAGCCACAACCCGTGCGTGAGGACGAAGTTGAGGAAGCCTCCCGTCTTGGACGGGGCCTCTCCTCGGGCGGGCGACGCGTCGTCGGCGGCGGGGACGGGCATCGCGGCCGTCACCTTGACGACGTTCGGGCGCGACATCGCGTCGCCGAGCCGGGAGAGCGGCAAGGTGCCCGCGATCACGGCGACCGCGCCGCCGTCGGGGCCGGTCTCGACGCCGTAGACGCGCCGGACCTTGAAGCCCGCGTTCGCCGTCAGGTCGCGCACGCCGGCCGCGATGGACTCCTCCGGCCGCGCCGCGTCGGCGATGCGCAGGCCGACGAGGAACGGGCCGTGCAGGCCCTGCGACGGCGCCGGGCGGGCGCCGCGCTCGACGGAGACGCGCTTGACTCCCGGCCGCGCGATCGCGTCGCCGAGCCGGGACACCGGCAGCCAGCCGCTGACGCGGACGTTGCCGCCGCCGGCGGGCGCGGCGTCGAAGCGCGGATCGGGGCGGAAGGAGGCGGCGGCGCCGAGGCCGGCGACCGCGTCGCGCAGCGAGCCGGCCTCTCGAGGGTCGAGCTCGAGCGAGACGAACAGCGCGCCCTCGGTCTCGGCGGCCTCGAGCGCCGCGGCGTCGGGCGACGAGGGCGTCAACGACAAGGAGGCCGACTCGCCGAGCCGCGCGCGCTCAGCCTCGGGCGCGGCGCCGAGCAGCTTCTCCTCGAAGCCGCGGCGCGCGTCGTCGCTCTCGGCGGCGCCGTCGAGCGAGGCGGCCTCGGCGCCGGGCGTCAGCGGCTTGAGCTTGCCGCTCCACAAGGACGTCGGAGCCATGATTTCCGGAGCCGACGCCTCGGAAGCCGGAGCGTTCCGTCTCTCATCCGCGGGCCGCGCGGAATCGGGACGGCTCGGCGCACCGGCTTCCGACGCGTCGGGGAACGGGCGAGGCCGGTCGCGCTCGGGGCGCGCGTCGGCGGGAGCGGGAGAGCGGTCGGGAGCGATCTCGGCGGCGCCGCCTCGGCCGGGCTTCGAGGGATTGAGCGCGTCGGGCTTGCGGCCGGGAGCGTTCTCGAAGAAGTCGCCGACGCTGGCGTCGGGATGCTTGTAGCCGCCGCCCTCGCCGAAGGCCTTGTTGCCGAACGGCTTCTTCGGCGCGTCTCCGTCGGCGGCGAAGGCGGGAAGGGCGAGGCTCACGACGAGCGCGGCGATCGGGCTCACCATAGCCCGATTCTATCACGAGACCGTTTCTAGGTCAATAGACCCGTGTCTCTAGGACCTTGGGCCCAGGCCTCGACCCGGGCCCTCAGGTACGCGAGGGCGTAGCCGAGCGCGCCGCCGAGCGCGAACGCGCCGGCGCCGTGGGCGGCCGAGGTCCACGCGGGAGCGCCCCCCGCGCCGACGGCCGCGACCGCGCCCGCGGGCGCGAGCAGGCCGAGCGCGAGCCAGCCGCGCGGGTCGCCCAGGAGCTTCGGCCCGCACGTGTCGCAGCCCGGCTCGCGCGCGTCCACGAGGATGAGCGCGAGCACGAGGCTCGGCGCGCCGATGAGGATCTCGCGCCAGCGCCACGGCCACCACCAGAGGACGTCGGCCGCGCCGGACAGCCGGTCGATGGACTCCCACACGCCGGCGGCGCCGAGAGAGGCGCGCGGCGTCAGCAGGAAAACGAAGCCGAGGGCGACGGCGGCCGCGGTGAAGAGGTCGCGCGCGCGCACGGGCGCGCGCCAGCGGGCGGCGAGCGACGGGCCCTCGCTGAACAGCGCGGCGGCGCCGACGGCGAGCGGCGCCGACAAGGTCCACAGCGTCCACGCGCGGGCGTGCAGCTCGCGCAGCGGCGCGGGCAGGACGAGCGTCGCGAGCAGGCCGGCGCCGGTCGCCGCCGCCCACACGGCCGCGAGCCCGGCGAGCGTCTCAGGCACCGGGGCCGAGATCGGCGCCTTCGCGATGACCCAGCCGCGGACGCGGCGCTCGGCGCGCAGGCCGGTCCGGGCGGCGAGCAGAGGGCCGAGCAGTCCGAGCGCGTAAAAGAGGAAGACGCGCGCGCGGCGCTCGAGACCGGCAGGCGCGGCGGGCTCGGGCTCCGACGGCAAGGTCGACGGCGCGCCCGCCTCCTTGACGATCTTGAGCGCCGCGCGCAGGTTCTCGACGTTGCGCTCGAGGTCGAGGCCGGGGCTCGGGCGCAGGATGAGCAGGCGCCGCGCGCGGCCGTGAGCGGCGCGCAGGAGCTCGGGCGCGCGCGCCGACGCCGGCAAGGTCCGCACCCAGAGCGGCTCGCCGGCGACCGCGACGATGGGCGCCGCAGGCGCGGCGACCGGGATCAGTCCCGCGGCCGACAGCGCGGCGACGGTCTCGGGGTCGAAGCCGGCCGGGACGCGGGTGAGGTCCACTCCCTCGGGCAGCTCGAGCGCGCGCCAGCCTCCTCCGGCCGCGGCGGCCGACGTGGAGACGTCGACGCCTTTGGCGGCGAGCGCCGAGGCCAGACGGGCGAGCGTCTTGCCGTCCTTGGCCCAGAGCGACTCCGGCTTCGGCCCGGAGTTCGGCGCGACGATTCCGAGCGCGCGCATCTTCTCGACCTCGGCGCGCGAGAAGTGGAGGACCTCGCCGCGCGCGGCGAGCTCGGCGGCGGTCTCCTCGCGGAGCACGGCCGCGGCGACCCCCATCGCCTTGAGACGCTCCCAGAGCTCGGGCGCGGCGGCGGGCCGGCGGCCGGCGAGCGCGGCGAACGCGTCGGCGTCCACGGCGGGAAGGACGACGCGGCGCTCGGGCGCGCGGACGCTCCAAGCCCACGCGGCGGCCGCGGCGGCGAGCGCCGCGAGCAGGACGGACGCGCGTCCGGGGCGCGCCTTCACCGGCGCGCGGCCTCTTTATAGAGATCGAGGTAGGCCGCGACCGACGCGTCCCACGAGAAGTCCGCGCCCATGCCGGCGCGCACGCGGTCGTTCCACGCGGGCGTCTTCGCCGCCTCGAGAGCGCGGTCGAACGCGGCCGCGAGGCCCGCGCCGTCGCCCGGCTCGCACATGAACCCGTTCGCGGGGCGCCCGCCCTCGGACTTCTCGAAGACGGTGTCGATGAGGCCGCCGGTGCGCGAGACGAGCGGCACCGCGCCGTAGCGCATCGCGATCATCTGGCCGAGTCCGCACGGCTCGAAGCGCGAGGGCATCAGGAAAATGTCGGACGCCGCGTAGATGCGGTGCGCGAACGTCTCGTCGAAGGAGCGGTGAAAGTGCACCGAGCCCGCGCGCCGGCGCTCGAGCG
Source organism: uncultured Elusimicrobia bacterium (assembly GCA_964450975.1). GTDB lineage: Bacteria > Elusimicrobiota > Elusimicrobia > UBA1565 > UBA9628 > GWA2-66-18. The sequence continues at coordinate 14,777 of CAYVFO010000002.1, forward strand.
CCGCGAACATCTCGGTCAGCGACGGATCGCCCGTGCCGAGCATGACGAGCTGGCAGCGGTCGAGGCGCGCCTCGAGCGCGCCGAGCGCGATGTCGAGCCCCTTCTGGTAGTCGAGGCGGGAGACCACGCCGATGAGCGGGCGGTCGCCGCGCACTTCGAGGCCGACCTCGCGCTGCAGCGCCTCCTTGCACGCGGCCTTGCCGGCGGCGGCGTCGTTCGCCGTGTAGCGGCGCGGCAGCGCGGCGTCGCGCCCGGGGTCCCACGTCTCGAGATCGATGCCGTTGAGGATGCCCTTGAGATCTTTCGAGCGGCGATTGAGCAGACCCTCGAGGCCGAAGCCGCGGTCGGGCGAGGTCTGGATCTCGCGCGCGTAGGACGGGCTCACGGTCGTGAGCTTGTCCGCGTGCACGAGGCCCGCCTTGAGGTAGCTGACCTGCCCGTAGTACTCGAGCCCTTCCGAGGACCAGTCCTCGGGGCCGAACCCGCCGGCCTCGAGCGCGGCGCGCGGGAAGTTGCCCTGGTAGGCCATGTTGTGGATCGTGAACACGCAGGCCGCGTCCTTGAAGTGCGGATCGTCCTTGTAGTGGCGCTTGAGGTGCGCGGCGACGAGGCCGGTCTGCCAGTCGTGCAGGTGGATGACGTCGGGCTTGAAGCCGATGGCCTTCGCGCCCTCGAGCACCGCGCGCGAGAACAGCGCGAAGCGCTTGTCGTTGTCCTCGTGGTCCTTGCCCGCGCTGCCGTAGAGGCCCTCGCGGTCGAAGTAGAGCGGGTAGTCGACGAAGTACACCGCGACGCCGCGGCGGTGCAGGAAGCGCAGTCCGACCTCGACGCGCCCGCCCGCGAGCGGCACGGGCACCTGCTGGACGATCCCGCCTTCGAGCGAGGCCGCGCGCACGGCGCGGTACTTGGGAAGGAACAGGCAGACGTCGTGGCCGGAGGCGCCGAGCCTCTGCGTGAGCGCGCCGACCACGTCGGCGAGGCCGCCGGTCTTGCAGAACGGGACCGCTTCGCTCGCCGCGACGAGGATCTTCACTTAGGCCAGAGCTTGTCCTCGCCCTCGGAGCCAGGCTCCTCGGCCTGGGGCTCGTCGGCGACAGGGGCGTCGTCGGTCGAAATCGGGGCTTCCTCGACGCGCTCGGGCGCGATCGCGGGCTCCTCGACGGGAACGGCGTCGGCTTCGGTGAGCGCGACGGGCGCCTCGGCCGGAGCGACGGACGCGGGAACGGAATCCGCGGGCGCGAAGCGATCAAGAGGCGGAAGATCCTCGAGCGAGCGCAGTCCGAAGTGGCGCAGGAACTCCATCGTCGTGCCGTACATCAGCGGGCGGCCGACCGTCTCGCGGCGGCCGACGACCTTCACGAGGCGCTTCTCAAGAAGCGTCTCGAGCGCGGCGATGACCTCGACGCCGCGGATCTCCTCGATCTCGGCGCGCGTGAGCGGCTGCTTGTAGGAGATGATCGACAGCGTCTCCTGTGCGGCGGTCGAGAGGCGCATCGTCGCGCGCTCGCTGAAGAGCTTGCGCACGTACGGCGCGAGCTCGGGGCGCGTCGCCATCTGCCAGCCCTCGGCGACGGCGATCAGGCGGTAGCCGAGGTCCTTCGCCTCGAGGTCACGGCGCAGCTCCTCGACGGCCTCGACGATCCTGTCCTGGTCGCGCACGTTGACGAGCTTGCCGAGCTCGGCCGCGGAGAGCGGGCGGTCGGTGATGAACAGCAGGCCCTCGAGCGCGCGGCGCAGGAGCGCGGGATTGTTCGCGGGCGACGGCGCGGGCGTGTGGCCCTCGGGAACGGCGGCTTCCTCGACGGGCGTCTCGACGGCGACGGCGGAATCCTGGATACCTTCCGCTTCGGTCGCGGGCGTCTCGTTGATTTCGTCAGGGCTGGACATCGGTTCCTCCGGTCGGCTCGGGGGTGATGGGGTGATCGGTGTTGGGGTCCGGCTTTACTTCCTCGACGGGCGCGGGAGCGTCCGCGACGGCTTCGGCGGCGGGCGCGGCGACGACCTCGGGCTCGGGCTCCTCGGTCTTCTTGAAGATGGCGATCTTTCCGAAGTTGCCTTCCTGGCGGATGAAGATCTTCTGGAGCTTGGTGAGCTCGAGCATGGCGAGGAAGCACGCGATGATGCCGCGGCGCTTGCGCTCGTCGGCGAAGAGCTCCTCCCACTTGATCATCGGGCGGTCCTGCAGGAGGAAGAGGATCTTCTCCATCTTCTCCTCGATCGGGAACTCCTCGCCCTCGACGGAGCGGGACTCGTCGTCCTCGGCGCCCGCGAGGATGCCCTGCAGCTGCTGCATGAGGTCGAAGAGCGAGACGTTCGGCGACTTGTCCGCCTCCTCGAAGTGCGGCGCGCCGCGGTAGAAGACGTTGCCCATCTCGTCGGCCTTGTTCGCGAGGAACTTGGAGGCTTCCTTGAACTTCTGGTACTCGAGCAGCTTCTGCGCGAGCTCGGCCGCGGGATCGGGGCCCTCGTCGCCGTCGGCGGCGCCCTCGCTGGGCAGGAGCGAGCGCGACTTGAGCGCCATGAGGTTCGCGGCCATCACGAGGAACTCGCCCGCGACGTCGAGGTTGAATTCCTTCATCAAGTCGAGGTACTTGAGGTACTCGGTCGTGATGTGGGAGATCGGGATGTTGTGGATGTCGAGGTCGTCCTTCTTGACCAGGAACAGCAGGAGGTCGAGGGGGCCCTCGAAGAGCTCCAAAGTCACCTGGTAGGGCTTCAGCTGCTCGCTCATTTGATCCTCATGGCGCGGCGGACCTCGTCGATCGTCTTGCGGGCGACGGCGCGGGCCTTCTCCCCGCCCTCGGCGAGGATCTTGTCGACGGCCGCCGGCGAGAACGACTCGCGGCGCTTGCGGAACTCGTCGAAGGGCTTCGACATCTCGGAGAGAAGATCCTTCTTGCAGTCGCCGCAGCCGAGCTTTCCGGCCCTGCATTCGTCGCCGCGGCGCGCGACGAACTCGGGCGTCGCGTAGAGCTTGTGCAGCGCGTACACCGAGCAGCCCGGCGGATTCGCGGGGCACGGCTCGGGGTTGCCGGGATCCGTCGGCCCCTTGCGGTTGGGATCGGTGTAGGCGCTCTTGATCTTCTTCTCGAGCGACTTCTCGGTCTCGTAGATGTCGACGGCGTTGTTGTACGACTTCGACATCTTGCGCGAGTCGAGGCCGGGCACCTTCGGCGTCGGCGTCAGCAGCGCCTGCGGCTCGGCGAAGACCTCGCCGAAAACGTGGTTGAACTTGCGCGCGATGTCGCGCGAGAGCTCGAGGTGCGGGAGCTGGTCCTGGCCGACGGGCACCTTCGTGCCGTGGTAGAGCAGGATGTCGGCGGCCTGGAGCACGGGATAGCCGAGGAAGCCGAAGGTGCGCAGCTCCTTCGTCGCGGCGTCGGTGCCCTTCGCGGCGACGACGGTCGCGACCTTCGCGTCGCCGCGCTCGGCCTGCTCGCGCTTCGTGGTCGCGAGCTCCTGGAGCTGCTCCTTCCAGGTCGGGTTGTTCTCGAGCCAGGAGAGCGGCGTCACCATCGCGAGCATGAGCGCGAGCTCGGAATGCTCGGGGACGTCGGACTGCTTGAAGATCACGCACTTCGCCGGATCGAGGCCCGCCGCGAGCCAGTCGAGGACCATTTCGCGCGAGTTCTCCTGCAGCTTGGAGGTGTCGTCGTAGCCGGTCGTGAGCATGTGCCAATCGACGACCGAGAAAAAGCAGGGGTACTGGGCTTGGAGGGTCACCCAATTCTTGAGGGCGCCCCAGTAATTCCCGAGGTGGAGGCGGCCCGTCGGACGCATGCCGCTGAACACGACATCCGGACGCTTCATTCCGTCGGAATTCTAGCGTTTCCCGACGACGAAATCCACGTTTTTATTAAGGAATGGGGCGCTTCTTGAGCCAGGCGAGCGCGGCGGCGCGCGTCTTGAGCTTGCCCTCGCGCTGGAGCTTCGCGGACTCGTCGAGCAGCGTATGGAAGGCGGGACCGGGCTTGCGGCCGGACTTGATCAAGTCCTCGCCGCGAAGGAAGCACGGCTTGAGCGCCGCGGCCGGGAGCTTCGGCAGGAAGCGGCGGACGGCGGAGACGACCAGCGGGTCGGGTTCGATGCGGGGGCAGTACGGCGAGAAGGCGAGATTGAGCGCGCCGGCGAGCTTGACGCGCAGCTCGTGCTCGATCGGGTAGGCGTGGAGGAACGCGCGGCCCTTCTCCTCGCCGAGAGACAGCGCCAGAGCCGCGAGGCGCTCCTCGACGCCGGCGGGCATCCCCTTCCTCCACTCGAGCTCCGGATGAAGCAGGACGAGGTAGCCCCACTCGCGCAGCAGCGACAAGGCCTCGCCCGGGTCCTTCTCGCCGAGCAGGCACAGCAGCTCGTGAAGCCGGCGGTGCGGAGAGAGCTTCGCGGCGTGGCCGAGCTCGGCGCGCGCGGAAGGCACGAGCCCGGGCGCGGGCTTCCAGCCGAAGCGGCCCATGAAGCGCGCCGCGCGGAAGACGCGCGTCGGGTCGTCGCGGAAGGATTCGTCGTGCAGAACCCGCGCGACCTTCGCCTTCAAGTCGGCCATGCCGCCGTACGGGTCGACGAGCGCGTTCGAGCCGTCGTCGAGGCGGACGGCCATCGCGTTGATCGTGAAGTCGCGGCGCTTGAGGTCGAGCTCGATCGAGACCTCGGTCGCCGTCACGACGGGCAGCGCGGCGGGCTCGGGATAGGACTCGGCGCGCGTCGTCGCGACGTCCACGCGCCACTTCCCCTTCGCGTTCACGCGGCGCGTGCCGAAGCGGCCGAACGGCTCGACTATGCCGCCGAGCAGCCGCGCGGCCTCGTTCGCGACGGGGTCGGGGTCGCCCGCGACGGCCAGGTCGAGATCGAAGTTCGGGCGCTTCAGGATCCAGTCGCGCACCGGGCCGCCCACGGCGTACAGCGGCTTGCCGGCGCGGCGGGCGGCGGCGGCGAGCGGAGCGAGGACCTTCGCGGCGGCCGCGGGGACTTTGACCCGCGTCACTTCTGCGCCTTGGCGGCGGGCGGAACGGACGCCTTGGGGTCCTTCTCGAGCTTCTCGAGATAGTCGGACCAGGCGGTGAGCTTGTCGTTGGCGGCGAGGACCTTCTTGACGCCCTCGACGATCGAGGCGCGCGAGACGGTCTTGCCGGAGTGCGGGAACCACGCGGGCGCGCCGTTCTCGCGGGCCCACGCGGCGCTCGCCTTGTAGACCGAGAGGCCGAGGTCCTGCGCGAAGTACGCCATGACGTCGCGCTCGTCGCGGCGCCAGTCCTCGAAGTCGAGAAGCTGGGCCAGGCCGTCGGGTCCGAAGAACACCTCGGGCTCATGGTCGACCGGCAGCGCGTCGCCGAGCACGCCGCGCATCGCCGCGAAGTCGGCGGACATCTTGTCGCGCCACATCTTCTCCTCGGCGCGGTAGGACTCGGGGAAGACGAAGGCGAGGATCTCGTTCTCGGGCTCGTAGTAGATCCACGCGGCCTGCGGGAGGAACGCCTCGCCGCACGAGGGGCAGAGCAGCAGGTTGCACTCCGAGGCCTTCGCCTGGTCGCGCAGGTTCTCGTCCTTGCCGCCGTGCACGAAGGTCCAGATCGGAGCCTCGAAGCCGTCCGTGCACTTCGGGCAGTCGACCTCGATCGTTCCTTGGAATGACATGACGGAATTATAGCCTTAGCGCGTCAGGCGGCGGAAGTACTCCTTGATCGCGGAGTCGTGCGCGGCGGGGCGGCTCTCGCGGAGCGAGCGCTCGAGCTCCTCGCGCAGCTCCTTCGGAGGGCGGTACTCGTCGGCCGAGGGCAGGCGCACGCGGCCGACGCCCGTGCCGGTCGAGCCGCGCCCGGCGCCGCGCACCGCGCCGCCGGGCATCGCGAAGGGCATCGCCATGCCCTCGCCCATGCCGCCGGCCGAGCCTTCGGAGCCCGACGCGCCCTTCTCGCCGTTCTGCAGGATCGAGAGCGCGGCCTCCGCGCGCTTGAGGCCCTCGGAGGAGTCGCCGCGGCGCAGCGCGCTTTCGCCGGACTCCTGCTCGCCGAGCGCGCCGTCCACGCGCCGCAGCGGCCCGCCGGGCATGAAGCCGAGCGCGCCCGCGGCCTCGGCGACCTCGCCGCGCAGGCGCGCGGTCTTCGCCTTCGCGGCGGTCTGCGCGTCCGCCGCCTCGCGCGCGGCGGCGGGATCGTTCGCGGGCGCCGGCACGCCGCGCTCGAGCGATTTCGCGGAGGACTCGAAGGCGCGCGACAGCGACGAGTACGAGCCGGCGCCGAAGCGGCGGCGCACGCGCCGGCCGCCTGCCGGAGCTGCCGCGCGGCGTCGTCGGCGCGGCCCTGGGCGAGGCTCTGCTTCGCCGCGCGCGCGGCGCGCTCGGCCTCGGGCGGCGGAGACGAGGAGAGCGCGGACTCGATCTCGTCCTGCGCGCGCCGCACGAGCGCTTTCTGCTCCTTGAGCATCCCGGCCTGGCGCTCCGCTTCGCGCCGGCGCGCGGATTCGACGGCGCGCTCCTGCGCGGCGACGGCCTCGCGCCAAGCCTGCGCGACCTTCCCCGCTCCCTGCTTCGCCTTGTCCGCGCGCGACTGCGCCGAGCGCATCCCCGACTCGCGCAGGCCCTTGGAGACGCGCGAGAGCTTCTCGGCGAGCTCGCGCGCGGCCTTCGCCGCGGCGGCGGCGTCGCCGCTGCGGAGCGCGTTCTGCAGCTTCTGGGCCGACTCGCGCGCCGAGTCGAGCGGGAGGTCGCGGACTTTGGAGGTCTCCGGGTCGGCCTCGGGCAGGGCGTCGACGGCCTTGCGGAGATCCTCCAGCGCCTCCTGCACGCCCGCGAGCGCCTTCGACAGCTCGGCGAGCTCAGCCGGCGAAGCGGACTGGAGCGCGGACAGCGAGCGCTCGATGTCGGCGCTCTCGCGCTCGGCGCCGCGCGCGCGGTCGGCCATGTCCTGCGCGTTCTGGACGGCGGAGCCCTCCTTCAGCGCGGACGCGGCCGATCTGGCCTGCTCGGCGAGCGCGGACTGCTCGCGCGCGGCGGCGGCGAGATTCTTCTCGGCGAGAGCGGACTCCGCCTTCGGCAGGCCCTCCATCGCCGCCTCCGCCAGGCTCTGCGCGGCGGCGTCGGCCTGCTCGGCGAGGCCCGGATTGGCGCGCGGATCCTCGGCGAGCGCCTGCGTCCAGCGCATCAGCGCGCCGGAGGCGGCCGCCATGCGGCCGGCGACCGGGCGCGCGGCCTCGCGCGCGGCGTTCTCGTCGCCCGAGCGCGCGGCCTTCGCCGCGGCCTCGGCGGCCTCCGCGGCCTTGTCGAGCGCGGCGAGCGCCGCGTCGCGCGCCTTCAACGACTCCGCGTGCGCGGCGTCGACGTCGACGATCTCGACGGTTCCGCGCTCGGAGCGCGCGCCTTGGGGCGGAGACGCGTCGTCCCACGCCTCGATCCAGAACTCGACCTCGACGCCGGGGCGGTAGTCCTTGAGCGCCAGGTGCGCGTCGCCGAGCGCCTCGGAGGCGCCTCGCTCGAGCGGAAGGGCGCGGCGCGACTCCTTGCCCTGCGCGCGCGTCGCGAGCTCGAGCTTCGTGAGCGCTCCGTCGTCGCGCGCGGCGTAGGCGATCGGAATGACCTCGCGCGGCCCCGCCTGCAGAGGGACCTGCGGCGACAGCAGCTCGGCCGCCGGCTTCGCGTCGCCGAGCACGGCGAGCGCGTACGCGGGCGGCGCGGCGTCGCGGCGCCCGTCGGCGGAGACGAGCGCGAAGGAGAGCGTCGCGTCCTCCTGCGCGGGAAAGCCCGCGCTCCACGAGCCGCCGGAGCCCGCGCGCATCGGCAGCGGCGCCTGCAGGCTCGAGAGGCGCAGCGCCGCCGAGGCGAGCTCCGCCTCGGGCTCGCCGCTCACGGTGATCCAGTCGCCGCGGCGCGCGCGCACGGGCGCGTCCTCGCCGAGGACGAACGTCTTCGGGCCGCGCGCGCCGTCGTCCACGGCGCGCGCCGCCTTGAAGCGCGGCGCGGCGACGGGCGTGAGCCGGCGCGCGCTGGTCGCCTGATCGCGCCGGCGCGCGCGGTAGTCGAGCGCTCCGGAGAGCGGACCGGTCTCGAAGGAGGCGGCCTCCGCGTCGACGCGGTCCCACGCGGAGACGCGCCAGACGCCGTCGCCGCCGCGCGTCTCGAGCACGAGGTCGGCCGGGCGCACGCCCGCGGCCGCGCCGCGCTGCGTGAGCCGCGCCGACACCGTCGTCGAGGCGCCCCAGTCGAGGCTCGCGTCGCCCGGCAGAAGGACGACGAACCGGTCGAGCGGCGCGTCGTTCCACGGCCACAGCACGCGCCTCCACGAGCCGCCGCGGGCGCGAGGACGGCGGCGGCCGC
>CAYVFO010000002.1:23088-26267 GCA_964450975.1 uncultured Elusimicrobia bacterium
CGATCAGGCGACCAGCGCGCTCGACTACCGCGCGCGCCCGCGGCGGCGCTCAGCGCGAGCGCGAGGACGGCGGCGGCCGCGCCCGCTTTCGCCGCGCGCGAGGGCGACCACGGGAAGAGGTTCTCGGGCGGAAGCTCCGCGGCGAGGCGGTCGGCGCGCGCGACGTGCTCGAGGCGCAGCTCTTCGGAGACGCCGCGAGCCGACGGCGGCGCGCGCAGCTCCCACGCGGAGGCGAACATCGCGCGCGTGGCGGGCCAGCGCCGCGCCGCGGCGGCGAAGGCCGCGCTCCAGTCCGCCGCCCGCCACGCGAGCCACGCGCCGCGCGCCGCGGCCGCGAGCGCGGCGGCTCCGAGGCTCCAGAACACGAGGCGCGCGGGCTGCGGCAGGGCGAGCAGCTGGTCGGCCGCGGCGAGAGCGGCGGCGCCCGCGATCCCCCAGCCGAGCGCGGGGACCAGCGCGCCGAGAACGGCCGCGCGCCGTCCCTGAAATCGCCAGCGCCGGGCGCCCTCTTCGAGGCTCATGGAATCAGTGTACCCTCAGCGTCTTCGCCTCGCCAGGGCGCGCCGTCCCGTCGAAATACTTCGCGAGGAGCTCGCGCGCCTCGCGGTCGGCCGTGAGGTCGTAGAGCGCGATCGACCAGCCGGGCCGCGCCGCGGGCGTCCGCGAAGAGAGCCAAGCGAAGACGCCGCGCTCCTCGAAATAGACGGCGGCGCGGTTCGTCTCCGACACGGCGAACAGGACCGGGCCGCCCTTCTCGAGCGACGCGCCGCCGTCGCGCTGGATGTTGCCGTACATCCCGAGCGGCAGGAAGCGGATGCCGTAGGCGGCGGGATCGTCCACGCCGAAGTAGGAGAGGATCACGGGCGTGTTGCCGCGCTTCGCGAGCTCCGCGGCGAGGCCGGGCAGATCCTGGCCCCAGTCGAGGTTCGAGTCGGCGAGCCAGCGGCCGCCGTTCGCCGGGCCGCCCGCGAGCTCGTTGAAGTACGCGAGGTGGTGCGGGTGGACGCGCGCGACGGTGACGGCGAGCCAGGCGGCGAGGACGGCCGCGCCCGCGCGGGCCGCGGTTCCGGAGCGCCACAGCTTCGCGGCCGCGAGGCCCGCCCACACGCAGAGGAACGGATAAATGGGAAGGACGTGGCGGTAGCCGATCTGCGTCTTCGACGTCAGCGCGGCGAGGAAGTAGCCCGCGGGCGGAAGCAGGAGCCAGGCGGCTTCGCTCGCGCGGCGCTTGAGCGCGAGAAAGGCGCCGGCGGCGGCCATGAGCAGCAGCGGCAGCGGAGTTTTGACGGCGACGGCGACGGGGAAGTAGTACCACCAGCCGTCTCTTCCATGGCTGCCCATGAGGTACGACGGCCTCCCTTCGGCCAAACGGCTCAACGTCGCGTGGAGGCCTTTGAACCACAACGGGATATGGCTGAAACGATAGACCGACATCCAGGTCAGGATGGCAACGACAACGGCGACGGCGATCAACTTCCAATCGGCACGGCGTTTTTCCGTCTTGGACTCCGCCAATAGGCACGACAACAACAACGGCGGAAGAAGAATCATGTTGAACTTCGCGGCCAAGGCCCCGCCGCCCGCGGCCCCGGCCAAGATCCAATGCGCCGGCTTTCGTTCCGATCGAGCGAGCAGGGAGAACGACGCGAGGAACAGCGCGGCCGACATCGCGTCGGTCGTCACCAGCGCGGCGTTCGAGAGCCAAGGCACGCAGAACGCGAACGCGAGCGCCGCGCCCCACGCGGCCTCGAGGCCCTCCAGGCGGAACGCCCACAAGACGACGAGCGGCCCGAGCAGAGCGGTGAGCGTGACGAGGCACCAATAGCGCGCCGTGTCGAGCAGCTTCCGCGCCGGAACGCGGTTCTGATTCAGGAACAAGTCGCCGTAATGATAGACGCGCCTGTCCGTCCAGGCCGGGTGCGAAGGGAACACGCTCGGCTTGAGCGCCAGCAGCGGAAGGGCCGCCCACATCTCGGCGAGCGGCGGGTGATCCATGGCGTTGAGGCGGTAGCGGCCGTCCACCAAGTCGGTGTAGCCCGCCGCGAGATGGACCGGCTCGTCGTAGGTGGCCGAGGAGGAACGGATCAAGCCCGCCCCCAGGACGACGGGAACGAGGACGGACGCGACGAGGGCCGCTATGAGAGGAGCTCTAGGCAAGCCCGCCGATTATACGACTTCGGGGGCGGAAGGCAGGGACAGCCGCTCTTCGACCTCGCGGACGCCGCGAAGCGCCTCGCGGCGGCGGTCGATCGAGCGCTCGGGGACGAGGCGCTTGGCCTGGTCGCGCTCGAGCTCCATGAGGATGTCCTCGGCGCGGAGCTCGGCGTGAGAGCGCGCGTTGAACATGGAGTTCCAGGCGACCTGGGCGTCGCGGACGACGTCCCACTCGTGGAGGAGGGTCTCGAGAAGGGTCTTGAGCACCATGCCGACGCCGACGAGACCGACCGTCAGCGTGAACATGAACTTAACGTACATCTCCATCGGACTCATGCGGACAGTATAGCCCGGAGGCCGCATCGTCGCAGGGGTCGCGAGGGCACTTCACGACGGCCCATGGACCTAGATGAAAATAGGCCCAAAGACCTATATGGCCCGCAGGCGCCGCCCGTAGAGCGCGGCGAGGACGGCCATCGCGGCGGCCATGCCCGCCGTCGTCCAGGCGACCCCGAGGCGCGAGGCGACCGAGCCCGCCACGAAGGCGCCGACCGGATTGAGCCCGATGAAGATCATCGAGTAGAAGCTCATCACGCGCCCGCGGTGGCGGTCGTCGGAGAGCTCCTGCAGGGCCGTGTTGGCGCCCGCGAGAACGCGGATCGCGCACCAGCCGGAGAGGGTCATCAAGGCGCAGGAGACCCAGAACGATTTGGACAACGCGAGGCCGGCGAGCGCGACGGCCATTCCGGCGGTCCCGGAGACGATCTCGGCGCCGACGCCCGCGGCGCCGCGCCGCCGCGCCAGCTTGAGCGCGCCGACGGTCGCGCCGAGCCCCGAGAAGGACGACAAGATCCCGAGGCCCTTCGCCCCGGAATGGAGCACGTCCTCCGCGAACACCGGCAGCAAAGTGTAGACGGGAAGCGCCGCCGTGCTGTAGACGCCGAGCGCGAGCAGCACGAGGCGGATCGGCTCGCTCTGGAACGCGTAGGCGAGGCCGTCGGCGATCTCGCGCCACGGTCCTCCGC
>CAYVFO010000002.1:26277-47556 GCA_964450975.1 uncultured Elusimicrobia bacterium
GTCCTCCGCGCGGCTCCGGCGGAGGCGGCGGCTGCCGCACGCCCGTGATGCCGCGCAGCCCGGCGAGCACCGCGACGTAGCTGACCGCGTTGATCAAAAAGCAGCCCGCCTCCCCCGCCCAGCCGATCGCGAGGCCCGCCGCGGCCGGGCCGATGATGCGCGACGCGTTGACGATCGTCGAGTTGAGCGCGATCGCGTTGTGGCGGTGCTCGACGGGCACGAGCTCGCCGATGAGCACCTGCCGCGCGGGCATGTCGAAGGCGTTGATGACGCCGAGCGCGAGGGAGAGCGCGAACACGTGCCACACCTCGACGCTGCCCGTCCACGCGAGCGCGGCGAGCGCCGAGGCCTGCAGCATCGCGAGCAGCTGCGTGCGCTTCACGAGCCTCAGGTGGTCGGCGTGGTCCACCGCGAAGCCCGCGTAGAAGCCGAGCAGGAGCACCGGCAGCTGGCCGACGAGCGCGACGAGCCCGAGCATCATCGGGTCGCGCGTGAGGCGGTAGACGAGCCACGCCTGCGCCGTGATCTGCATCCACGAGCCGGTCAGCGAGACGAACTGGCCGACGAAGAAGAGCCGGAAGTTCCGGTGGCTCAGGGCGTGGAACATATCTCCGAGGCTCGGTCGAGCAGCGCCGCCGCGCGCGGCGACAAGGGCTTCGCGTCGAGCAGCTCCCCGAGCTGCTCCGTGCCGCGCGCGCCGACGACGGCGCTCGCGACGAACGTCTTGCCGAGGATCCAGCCGAGCGCGGCCTTCGCGCACGTCGTCCTCTCGAGCTCGGCGACCTTGCGCAGCACCGCGACGACGGCGTCGCCGCGCCCGGGCGCCACGTACGGGAAGGGCTCGGGCGCCGACCGCCGGCCGGTCCCCCCCTCGGCGTACTTGCCGGTGAGCAGGCCGCCGGCGAGAGGGCTCCACGCGAGCAGCGAGACGCCCTCCTTCTCGGCGACCGGCACGAGGTCGCTCTCGGGGTAGCGGTTCGTCAGGCTGTACTGGACCTGGTCGAACGAAAAGCGCGCGCGCCTGCCCGCCGTCTTCAGCGCCAGCGCCAGCTGCGCGCCGGAGAAGTTCGAGCAGCCGAGCGCGCGGACCTTGCCGGCCTTGACCGCCTTGTCGAGCGCGCCGAGCGTCTCGTCGAGCGGGACGTCCGGATCGAAGCCGTGCGGCATGTAGAGGTCGACGCGGTCGGTCTTGAGGCGCTTGAGGCTTCCGTCGAGCGCCCGCCCGATCCACGCGGCCGAGAGGCCGCCGGTCGACGGGTCGCCCGGGACCATCGCGCCGAGCACCTTCGTCGCGAGCAGGACCTTGTTCCGCCGCCCCTTGAGCACCCGTCCGAGCGTCTCCTCCGCGGCGCCGCGGCCGTAGATGTCGGCCGTGTCGATCAAGGTCACGCCGCGCTCGAGAGCCAAGTCGATCAGCGACGAGGCCTCGCGGTCGCCGATCGCCCCGACGCCGTGCCAGTCGGCGCCGAAATTCATGGTGCCGAGCGAGAGCGCGGAGACTTCGAGGCCGGAGCGGCCGAGCGGGCGGGTCAGCACGGCCCGATTCTACCAGTTACTCGCCGGGGAGGCGGATGAGGCCGCGGCGCACGAGGTGGATGAGCACCGATGCCAGCGAATGCGGGTCCAGGCGCGCGCGCGCGATGTCGAACTCGGGCGGATACAGGCCGGAGAGGTACTCGATCGTGTGGTTCTCGTCCGGGATTCCCAATTCCCGGAGCCTCTCGCGCGTCTGCTCGGCGAACGGCGGCTCGGCTTCGTTGATCATGAACATGCGGGGTTGATTGAGGATAGCCGCGGCGCGCCGGCGATTCAATAGAACGGTTGTCAGGATTTGTCAGCCGCAGTCAGACGCCTGTCGGCGCTCGTCCCCTTGACGGATGCCTCCGGCCGTTCCATAATTACGCTCCATGGCAGACAACGCGCCCGCTCCGGCCTCAGAGTCGCGCTTCGCGATCGCAAAGCGCAAGATGGCGGAGCCGAAGATGATCGCGCTCGCCGCCGGCCTCGTCGTCCTCGCGGCGATCGGCGTCGTCGCCTGGCGCCAGGCCGTCATCGCGCCGATGAAGGCGATCGCCATGAAGCGGCGCGGCACGCACGACGTCCTCATCAAGCTCTACGATCTCCAGATGACGTACCGCGGCAAGACGGGAACGTTCGCCAACGACCTCGAGAGCCTGCTCGCGACGGCGCCGGACGCGCAGAAGATCCGCGAGGCGATCAAGGCCAACGCCGATCCCAACACTCTCACCGTGGTCGGCGACGCCGACAGCTTCAAGCTCGAGGCCAACGTGCTCGACCCGCAGCGCACGATCGTGCGCTTCCGCGGACCGTTCCCGGACAAGCCGCGCGAGGCGCCCGTCCTCCCCGACCTGCCCGAGCCCAGCCGCGCGCCCTAGTATTTTCCTATCATAGGGCTCCCCCCGCCTCGCATGAGCCTTTTCCGCCTCCGCTCCGACTTCAAGCCCGCCGGCGACCAGCCCGCCGCGATCGAGACCATGGTCTCGCGCATCCGGGAGGGCGCTCCGGCCCAGACCCTTTTGGGCGTGACCGGCTCGGGCAAGACGTTCGCCGTCGCCAACGTGATCCAGCAGCTCGGCCGCCCGACGCTCGTGCTCTCGCCGAACAAGGTGCTCGCCGCCCAGCTCTACGCCGAGTTCAAGTCGTTCTTTCCCGACAACGCGGTCGAGTTCTTCATCTCGTACTACGATTACTACCAGCCCGAGGCGTACGTGCCGTCCACCGACACGTACATCGAGAAGGACTCCTCGATCAACGACCGCATCGACCGCCTGCGCCTGAAGGCGACGTCGTCTTTGCTCGCGCGCAAAGACGTCATCGTCGTCGCGTCGGTCTCGTGCATCTACAACATCGGCTCGCCCGAGGCCTACGAGAACCGCACCGTGCCGCTCGCGGTCGGCTGGAAGACGACGCGAGACGCGCTGCTCGGCAAGCTCGTCGAGATCCACTACGAGCGCAACGAGACGGAGTTCACGCGCGGCAAGTTCCGCGTGAAGGGCCCGGTCGTCGACGTGTTCCCCGCGTACATGGAAACCGCGATCCGCGCGACGCTCGGCGACGACGGCGTGACCTCGCTCGCCGAGTTCGACCCGCTCACCGGGCGCATCATCAAGAAGCTCGAGCGCGAGTGGATCTACCCCGCGAAGCACTTCGTCACCGGCGGCGACGAGCGCGAGCGCGCGATCGCCTCGATCGAGGAGGAGCTCAGGACGCGCACGAAGCATTTCCTCTCGAAGGGCCAGCACATCGAGGCGCAGCGCATCGAGCAGCGGACTCGCTACGACGTCGAGATGCTGCGCGAGATCGGCTACTGCCACGGCATCGAGAACTACTCGCGCCATCTCTCCGGCCGGCCCGCGGGCGAGCGCCCGTGGTGTTTGCTCGACTACTTCCCGAAGGACTATCTGCTGGTGGTCGACGAGTCGCACGTCGCGGTCCCGCAGATCGGCGGGATGTACGAGGGCGACCGCGCGCGCAAGCAGACCTTGATCGACTTCGGCTGGCGCCTGCCGTCCGCGCTCGACAACCGCCCGCTCAAGTTCGCCGAGTTCGAGTCGCTCGCCGGCCAGACGATCTTCGTCTCCGCGACCCCCGGCCCCTACGAGCTCAAGAAGACGCAGGGCGAGGTCGCCGAGATGGTCGTGCGCCCGACCGGCCTCGTCGACCCGGAGACGATCGTGCTGCCGTCCGAAGGCCAGCTCGACGACCTGCTCGTCCGCCTCAAGGACCGCGCCGTCAAGAAGGAGCGCGCGCTGATCACGACGCTGACCAAGCGCACGGCCGAGGATCTCTCGGCCTACCTCACGACCAAAGGCGTCAAGGTCCGCTACCTGCACTCCGACATCGACTCGCTCGAGCGCATCCAGATCCTGCAGGACCTGCGCGCGGGCGTCTTCGACGCGCTCGTCGGCATCAACCTGCTGCGCGAGGGCCTCGACCTCCCCGAGGTCTCGCTCGTCGCGATCCTCGGCGCCGACCACGAGGGCTTCCTGCGCAGCGAAACGACCTTGATCCAGATCGCGGGCCGCGCGGCGCGCAACGTCGGCGGCCAGGTGATCCTCTACGCCGACTCGCGTACCGGCTCGATGGAGCGCGCGCTCGGCGAGATGGACCGCCGGCGCGTCAAGCAGCTCGCCTACAACGAGAAGCACGGCATCAAGCCGAAGACGATCATCAAGGCCGTCGAGGAGCTCGAGGAGTTCCAGACGAACGCCAAGCGCGAGGGCCTGATGCTGCTGCGCGACGCCGACAAGCCCTTCAAGGCGCAGGACCTGCCCGGCATCATCGAGGAAGTGGAGAGCCGCATGAAGGCCGCCGCCGAGCAGCTCGACTTCGAGCAGGCGACGATGCTGCGCGATCAGCTCTTCGAGCTCAAGGGCATGTCCGCCTCGCGCCCGGCGGGCGGCGGGGCGCCGGCGAAGCGGCGCCGCAAGAAGTAGGCGCTACTTCTTTTTCTTCGACGGCGTGATGGTGATCACGTCGTCCTCGTCGGCGGGCTTGCCGGCCGCGCAGTGCACGAACTGCGACCAGTTGTCCGCGACGCGCGCGGGGACGCTCTTGCCCGTGACCGGATCCGTCGGGCCCGAGCCGCAGTTGTCCAGGCAGGAGAACACCACGCAGTAGCTCTCGCCGCCCGGCTCGCGGATGTCGGGATGCGCGAGGTGCGCGGACTCGTGGACGACCGTGCGGATCCGCTGCTCTCCGGGTGAGGGCGAGCCCTCCTCATTGAAGAACTTCGGGCAGAAGAAGATCGAATTGCGCATGTCGGAGCGGACGTAGCCCGCGCGGTTGCCGCACTGCTTGTCGGCCTCGGTCGAGCAGCGCGTCTCGGGCGAGGCGAGCGCGGCCGCCATCAATTCGAGGATGCCGCCGACCTCCGTCTCGTTGTAGCCGTCCCCGATCATGGCCTTGCCGGCCTCGATCGCCTTCGGCTCCTTGGCCTTCACGGCCTTGAGAGCGGCCGCGACGCGCGCCCGCGCCTCGGGCATGGCCGCGTCGATCTTGGCCTGCTGCTTCGCCGTGCAGCCGCGCTCGTTGCGCAGCTGGGCGGCGGCGGGGACCGCCAGGAGGGCTAAAGCCAGGGCGAGGGGACCCATACCACCTATATAACCCCGGAAGCCCCGATATTCAATGGGCTATACTCTCGATCTTGGCGGCTAAAAAAGACCTGCTTCCGAAGGCGCTTCTCGCCTCCTGCTCGGTCCTGATCTCGCTCGGCCTGGCCGAGGCGGTCGTGCGCCGCCTGCCCGACTCCCAACGTCTCCTGCTGCGCCCCTCCGAGATCCCCGGCGTCGCCTACCGCCTGGCTCCGAACACGATCGTGAGGATGCCGCCCGGCGAGTTCAAGGTCGGCTCGCACGGATTCCGCTACCCGGAGTTCCCGGAGAAGAAGCCCGAGGGCGAGTTCCGCGTGGTCGCGCTCGGCGACTCGATCGTCTTCGGCCAAGGCACCGCGAAGGACGACGTCTCCGCGGTGCTCGAAAAATCCCTCAACGAAAAACCGCCGAAAGGCTTCAAGACCGCGCGCGTGATCAACACGGGCGTGCCGAGCTACTCCACTTGTCAGGAGATATCCCTTCTCGCGGAGCTCATCGAACCCAAGTATCGCCCCGATCTCGTCATCGTCGGCTACGCGGCCAACGATCCCGAGGGCGCGCGCGTCCCGTTCGGCCTCGACCTCGCGACCGGGAGGATCGCCCCGTGGTGGCGCGCCTATCACTGGATCAAGGGCCGGTCCTCCCTCCTCAAGTACGCCGTGCAGAAGCTCTCCCCGGCGATCGTGCGCCTGCGCGGCCGCTCGACTTTCGCCCCGCCGGTCGATCCCGGGGAGGAGGTCAAGTACGTCTCGACTTTGCACGATCCCTCCGGCGAGCACTGGAAGAAGACCTCGAACTGCATCAACGCCTTCGGCGCCCAGCAGCTCGACGGCCCTCTGGTCGTGCTCGTGATCTTCCCTCTGTTCAACCATCTCGACGCCAAGCCGTTGATCGATTCCTACGCGCGCGTCGAGTCGCGCGCGAAGGAGAGCATGCTCTCGGTGCTCAACCTCCACGGCGCGTTCGCCAAGCTCCCCAAGGAGACGCTCGACCGCTACCGGGGCGACGGCATGCACCCCTCCGAGGAAGGCCACCGCTTCATCGCCGGGCTCATCCGCGCCCATCTCGACGCGAATCCGGCCTACCTGAAGGGACGCCCCTGATGCCCAAGCACGTCCTCGGCATCTCCGCGTTCTACCACGACAGCGGCGCGGCACTCGTGCGCGACGGCGAGATCGTCGCGGCCGCGCAGGAGGAGCGCTTCACGCGCGTGAAGCACGACCGCAATTTCCCCTCCGCCGCCGTCGACTACTGCCTGAAAGAGGCGGGCATCACGCGCAAGCAGCTCGACTTGGTCGTCTATTACGACAAGCCGCTGCTGACCTTCGACCGCTTGGTCGAGACGTACCTCGCGTTCGCGCCGAAGGGCTTCCGCTCGTTCTCGCACGCGATCCCGGTCTGGGTGCACGAGAAGCTCCGCATTCCCGACGCGATCGACGAGGCGTTGGGCGGCGAGTACGAGGGCGCGCTCCAGTTCTGCCTCCACCATCTCTCGCACGCCGCCTCCACCTACTACCCGTCGCCCTTCGAGAGCGCCGCCGTGCTCACGATGGACGGCGTCGGCGAGTGGAGCACGACCACTCTCGGCGTCGGCAAGGGCGCCGACCTCAAGCTCATCAAGGAGATCCGCTTCCCGCACTCGATCGGCCTCCTCTACTCCGCGTTCACGTACTATCTCGGCTTCAAGGTGAACTCCGGCGAGTACAAGGTCATGGGCCTCGCGCCGTACGGCGAGCCGAAGTACGCCGACCTCATCAAAAAGCATCTCATCGACATCAAGCCCGACGGCTCGTTCCACATGGACATGCGCTACTTCGACTACTGCGCGGGCCTGACGATGACCAACTTCCGCTTCGACGGCCTGTTCGGCGGCCCGCCGCGCAAGCCCGAGTCCGCGCTCGCCCAGCGCGACATGGATCTGGCCGCCTCCGTGCAGAAAGCCTGCGAGGAGGTCATGCTCCTCCTCGCCCGCTACGCGCGCAAGGAGACCGGCGAGAAGAACTTGTGCCTCGCGGGCGGCGTCGCGCTCAACTGCGTCGGCAACGGCCTGATCATGCGCGAGAAGGTCTTCGACCGCCTGTTCATCCAGCCCGCCGCCGGCGACGCCGGCGGCGCGCTCGGCTCGGCGCTGTTCGGCTGGCACAAGCTGCTCGACGGTCCGCGCCCGCCGCGCTCGCGCGACGCGCTCAAGGGCTCGCTCCTCGGACCCGCCGTGCGCCCCGAGGACGCGAAGGCGGCGATCGAGAAGGGCGGCTTCAAGGCGCGCGAGCTCGACGACGCCGCGCTGAATTCCGAGCTCGTGAAGCTGCTCGAGACGGGCGCCGTGATCGGCGTCGTGCGCGGCCGCATGGAGTTCGGCCCGCGCGCGCTCGGCTCCCGCTCGATCATCGGCGATCCGCGCTCGCCGGACATGCAGACGAAGATGAACGTCAAGATCAAGTTCCGCGAGGGCTTCCGCCCGTTCGCGCCCGCGGTGCTCGAGGACGACGCGAACAAGTACTTCGAACTCAACCAGGACAGCCCCTACATGCTCCTCGTCGCCCCGGTGACCGAGGACCAGCGCGTCCCGCCGCCCGCCGGCGCGCCCGTCACGGGCATCGCGCGCCTGAAGATCCCGCGCTCGAAGATCCAGGCCGTCACGCACGTGGACATGAGCGCGCGCGTGCAGACCGTCTCCAAGCAGGACAACCCGTTCTTCCACGGCCTACTCGAAGCGTTCAAGGCGAAAACGGGCTGCTCGGTGCTCGTGAACACCTCCTTCAACGTGCGCGGCGAGCCGATCGTCTGCGGCGCCGAGGACGCGCTTCGGTGCTTCATGAACACCGACATGGACGCGCTCGTCATCGAGAACTTCCTGCTGCTCAAGCCCGACCAGCCCAAGACCGGCGACCGGGAGAAATACCTCAAGGAGTTCGCGCTCGACTGATGGCCCTCATCAAGATCGACTGGAATCCCGGCGCGGCCAAGATCAGGCAGTTCGGCCTGATCCTGGCGGGCGTGTCGCTCGCGCTCGGCGGCTTCTGGTTCCAGAAGGGCCTCGTCCAGCGCGCGATGATCCTGGCGCCCATCGGAACGCTCGCCGGCCTGCTGACGGCCGCCTGGCCCGACGGCTTCGGGAAATACCTGTACAAGGCCTGGATGTCCGTCGCCTTCGTGATCGGCTCGATCGTCTCGCCGCTGATCCTCGGCCTTTTGTTCTACGGCATGGTCACGCCGATGGCCTTGATCATGAAGCTGATCGGCCGCGACGCCTTGCGCTTGAAGCGTCCGGAAGGCGATACTTACTGGTCGCCGCTGACGACGCCCGAGGACAAGTCCTACTACGAGAGGCTTTTCTAAATGAGCAAGCGCCCGTCCATCATCTCCGAGTTCATCGCCTTCCTGGGCGCGAACAAGAAATGGTGGCTGCTGCCCCTCGTGATCGCGATGATCGCGCTCGCGGGCCTCGTGTTCCTCGGCGGAACGGCGGTCGCGCCGTTCATCTACACCCTCTTTTGAAGCTCGCTTTCCTCCTGCTGCTCGCCGGCGCCGCGCGCGCCGCGGACAAAGAGCCCGCGATTCCCAACTTCCGCGAGGTCTCCCCGGGCGTCTACCGCGGCGGCCACCCGACCAAGGAAGGCTGGGCGCTCCTCAAAGAGAAGGGCGTCAAGACGGTCATCAAGCTCCACACGCCCGGCGAGGGCGACGACGCCGAGGCGGCCGCGCTCGGCATGACCGTGATCGACGCCTCCGGCCCGCCGGCCACGATCAAGGACGTGCTCGGCGCGCCGAAGCCGGAACGAATCAAGCTCGCGGTCGAGTCGCTCGCGAATTCGAAGAACCGGCCGGTCTACGTCCACTGCCTGCACGGCCAGGACAGAACCGGCCTGATCGTCGGGCTGTACCGCGTCCTCCACGAGGGCCTCACGAAGGAAGCCGCCTACGCGGAAATGCGTGAGATCGGATTCCACCCGTCATTGCGCGGGCTCCGGAAGATCTGGAAGCGCTTCGACGGCAAGTCCGTCCCTGGAAGCGAGAAGCCGGCCGCCGTCACCGCGAAATAATCGCGCGCGGCCGATCAACTACTGATAATCACGCGTACCGGTGCGCGTAAACTCGCACCGGTGCGAGTCCTGTGGATAACTCGACACCGCCGCTTCCAGTGGAAATAGACGCTGTTGATAACGCGGACAACTTTCGATCCGCGCGCCGTCAGCCGGTGTAGCTCTCGGCGTGCTGGGCGATGTCGAGGCCCTTCTCTTCCTGCTCCGGGCGCACGCGCATCGTGATGAGCGCGTCCGAAGCCCAGAAGATCAGCCAGGAGCCGATGATCGAGTAGGCGCCGACTATGCCGATCGCGAACAGGTGGCGGACGAAGGTCGTCGTCTCGCCGTGGACGAGGCCGACCTTGTCGGCGAAGACCCCGGTCATGATCATCCCGACGATGCCGCCGACGCCGTGGCACGGGAACACGTCGAGGGTGTCGTCGAGCTGCGTGCGCGACTTCCAGTGCACCGCGAGGTTGCTGACGATCGACGCGACCGCGCCGATGAAGATGCTCGCTCCGACCGTGACGAAGCCCGCGCCGGGCGTGATCGCGACGAGGCCGACCACCGCGCCGA
Organism: uncultured Elusimicrobia bacterium; assembly: GCA_964450975.1. Taxonomy (GTDB): domain Bacteria; phylum Elusimicrobiota; class Elusimicrobia; order UBA1565; family UBA9628; genus GWA2-66-18. Next base: position 35,993 of record CAYVFO010000002.1, read on the forward strand.
TCGCCGCGCCGAGCGCGGAGGGACGGCGGCCGTTGACCGCGTCGAAGAGCACCCACGCGAGCATCGCGGCGGCGGAAGCCGTGTTCGTCGTCATGAACGCGAGCACCGCGGTCTCGTTGGCGGCGAGCGCCGAGCCCGCGTTGAAGCCGAACCAGCCGAACCAGAGCATGCCCGTGCCGAGGAGCACGAACGGAATGTTCGCCGGCGCGTGCGCCGTCCCGGGCGCGTGCGACTTACGCGGTCCCAAGTAGACGGCGCCCGCGAGCGCGGCGAAGCCCGCGGTCATATGGACGACCGTGCCGCCCGCGAAGTCGAGCACGCCCCACTGCCGCAGGAAGCCCGCCGGGTGCCACGTCCAGTGCGCGACGGGGCAGTAGATCAGGAGCGTGAAGAGAACGATGAAGATCAGGTAGCTCATGAAGCGCACGCGCTCGGCGAAGGAGCCGGTGATGAGCGCGGGCGTGATGATCGCGAACTTGAGCTGGAACAGCGCGAAGAGCGCCAGCGGGATCGTGGGCGAGAGCGCGGCGTTCGTCGCGCCGCCGACGCCGCGGAACGCGAAGTAGGTGAACGGGCTTCCCACGAAGCCGCCGAGCGAGTCGCCGAAGCACAGAGAGAAGCCGACGATCACCCAGAGGATCGAGACGACGCCCATCGCGATGAAGCTCTGGAGCATCGTCGAGATCACGTTCTTGCGCTGGACCATGCCGCCGTAGAAGAAGGAGAGGCCGGGCGTCATCAGGAGCACGAGCGCGGTCGCGGTCAGCATCCAGGCGACGTCGCCGGGGACGATCGGCGCCGAGGCGGCGGCCGGCGCGGGCTGCGAGGCGAGGAGCCCGACGAGCGCGGCGAGCCCGAGCAGCGCCAGCGAGACGACCCACTCGATCTTGTATTTCTGCATGGCCGGCCTCCTGAATTCGGCGAATATCATAGAATACCCTTCGCATGATCGTCATGAAGTTCGGCGGCTCGAGCGTGGCCGGCGCGGAGAAGATCTCCCGCGTCGCCGCGATCGTCAAAGGACGGCTCCCCAAGAAGCCGGTCCTCGTCGTCTCCGCGTTTCGCGGCGTGACCGACGACCTGCTGGCCCTCGGACCGGAGGCTCTGAAAGGAGAGACCGGCCGCATCGCCGCGATCAAGAAGCGCCACGAGGAGGCCGCCAAGGAGCTCGGGGTCGACGACTCCGCCCTCGACCCGCTGTTCGCCGAGCTCAAGGAGCTCGCGCGCGGCGTCGGACTGCTCAAGGAGCTCACGCCGCGCACGATCGACCGCCTCGCCTCGTTCGGCGAGCGCCTGTCGGTCCGGCTCGTCGCGGCGGCCTTCGTCAAGGCGGGCATCCCGGCGCGCGCGGTGGACGCCTTCGACGCGGGCCTGCTCGTCGACGAGAAGTTCGGCGGCGCGAACCCTCTGCCCGAGGCCGACGCGGCGATCGCGAAGGCCTTCGCCGCCTTCAAGGAGCTGCCGGTCGTGACCGGCTTCGTCGGCCGCACGCCGTCCGGCGAGATCGCCACGCTCGGCCGCAACGGCTCGGACTACTCCGCGACGATCCTCGGCGCCGCGCTCGGCGCGGACGAGATCGAGATCTGGTCGGACACCGACGGCATCATGACGGCCGATCCGCGCATCGTGCCCGCGGCTCAGCCTCTCGGCACGCTGTCGTTCGCCGAGGCGTGCGAGCTCGCCTACTACGGCGGCAAGGTCCTGCACCCGCACACGCTCGTGCCCGCGATGCGCAAGGACATCCCGGTGCGCGTGCTCAACACCTTCAAGCCCGACCACCCGGGCACCTTGATCGTCGCCAAGCCGAAGGGCCAGGGCAAGGTCAAGAAGCTCAAGTCGATCGCGTTCAAGCGCCGCCAGGCGATCGTGACGTTCTCGAGCCCGCGCATGCTCGCGGGCCCCGGCTTCCTCGCGCGCATCTTCGCCGCCCTCGCGCGCCGCGACGTCGACGTCGACATGGTCGCGACCTCCGAGGTCTCGGTGTCCTGCTCGACGGCCGGCGGCCCGGAGCTCGACGGGGCGATGGCCGAGCTGTCCGGCGAGTTCGACGTGTCGGTGGAGACCGGCAAGGCCGTCGTCTGCGCCGTCGGCGACGGCATCCAGGCGACCCCGGGCGTCGCGGCCGAGGTCTTCGCGGCCACGCGCGAGGCCGGCGTCAACGTCCGGATGATCTCCCAGGGCGCGTCGAAGAACAACATCGCCTTCGTCGTGGACGACGCCGAGGTCGAGAAGGCCGTCGGCGCGCTGCACGCCCGCTTTTTCGGCGCCGCCGACTGAGGCGATAGTGGTAAAATCGCCTCTCCCCGTGCGGCTCAAGCGCTACTTCGTCTCCGGCTTCTTCACGCTCATCCCGATCGGCCTTTCGCTGGCCGTGGTGTGGTGGTTCGTCGCGCTCGTCGACAACACGCTCGCCGCCCCGGTCGACGCCGCGCTCGGCTTCCACGTGCCCGGCCTCGGCCTCCTCGCCGCGGTCCTGCTGATCTTCGCCGCGGGCATGCTGACGTCGCACGTCATCGGCGAGCGCCTGCTCGAGGCCGCCGAGGACGTGCTCACGCACATCCCGGTGTTCAAGAGCGTCTACGTCACGATCAAGCAGATGACGGAGGCGTTCTCCCCGCAGAGCAAGTCGTCGTTCAAGAGCGTCGTCGTCGTCGAGTATCCGCGGCCCGGCGTCTACAGCCTCGGCTTCGTCACGAGCGAGACCAAGCTCGAGGACAAGGATCTCGTCTGCGTCTACGTCCCGACGAACCACGTCTACATCGGCGACCTGATCCTCGTGCCGCGCGACCACGTCCTCACGACGACGATCGGCGTGCAGGCCGGAATCCAGATCGCGCTGTCGGGCGGCGCCTCGCTGCCCGCGAAGCTCGACGCGATCAAGGCGAAGAAGCACCCGTGAGGCTCTCCCCCGCCGCCTGGCGCCCGCTGCTCGAGGCCGCGCTCGCCGAGGACCTCGGCCGCGCGGGCGACCTCACGACGCGCTTCTTCGTGCCGGCGAAGACCCGGCTCTCCGCGCGGATCGTCGCGCGCGAGCGCGGGGTCGTCTGCGGCCTCGAGATCGCGAAGGCGGCGTTCCGGGCGTGCGACCCGCGCGCGAAGGTCCGGCTCCTCGTCCGCGACGGCGCGCGCGTGAAGCCGGGACAGGCGGTGCTCGCCGTCTCCGGCGGCCGCGGGATCCTCACCGCCGAGCGCACGGCGCTCAACTTCCTGCAGCGCATGTCCGGCGTCGCCACGCTCACGCGGGCGTTCGCGGACCGCGTGAAGGGAACGCGCGCGCGCGTCCTCGACACCCGCAAGACCTTGCCCGGCTGGCGCGCTCTCGACAAGTACGCGGTCGCGGCCGGCGGCGGCGTCAATCACCGCATGGGCCTGCACGACGCCGTCATGGTCAAGGACAACCACTATGGCGGAGACCTTGAAGCGGGCGCGGAGCGTCTCCGCCGACGCTATCCCTCATTGCAGTTGATCGTCGAATGCGACACGAGCGCCCAAGCCACGCGCGCTCTCAAGCTCAAACCCGACGTCATTTTGCTCGACAACATGCGCGGGCCCCGCCTGCGCCGCGAGATCGCGCGCCTGCGCGCGCTCGCGCCGCGGGTGAAGCTCGAGGTGTCCGGCGGCGTCGGCCTGTCCGAGGTCCGCGCGCTCGCGAAGCTCGGCCCCGACCGCATCTCCATCGGGCGCCTCACCCACTCGGCGCCCGCGCTCGATCTCGGCCTCGACCTCGCTTGAAGCTCGCGGGGGTCCGCCGTCTCGTGCGCCTCAAGTCCGTGGATTCCACGCAGACCGAGGCCCGGCGACTGGCCGCCGCCGGGGCGCCGGACGGCACCCTCGTCTGGGCGGACCGCCAGACCGCGGGCCGCGGCCGCATGGACCGCCGCTGGAAGTCCGCGGCGGGAGGCCTCTACGTCTCGTGGCTGCTCCGGCCCAAGTTCGCGCCCGAGCGGCTCGCGGAGCTCTCGCTCGCGGTCGGAGAGGCGCTCGCCGAAGCCCTGCGCGCCTTGCCGTCGGCGCACGCCGCGTAGACGTCGAACGACGTCTACGCGGCGTGCGCCGACGGCAAGGCGCGCAAGGTCGCGGGCGTGCTCATCGAGGCCTCGGGCGGCGAGAACGGCCTCGACTGGCTCATCGTCGGGTTCGGGATCAACTGCGACAACGACCCGCCGCTCGCCCGCGCGACGTCTTTGCGCCGGCTCCTCGATAAGCGCGTCGGCGCCGCCCCGGTTCTCGCCGCCGCGATGAAAAATCTTTCCCGCGCCCGTCGAGCGGGCCGTTTTATATAATCTTCATAACCCCCCAGAGGACACCATGGCCGAAACCTATTTGACCCGCGCCGGACACAAGAAGCTCGAAGACGAGCTCAAGGCGCTCATGAAGCAGAAGAACCAGCTCTCCATCGACATCGGCGAGGCCCGCGAGAAGGGCGACCTCAAGGAGAACGCCGAGTACCACTCCGCCAAGGAGAAGATGGGCGAGGTCATGGGCCGCATCGGCAAGATCCAGGACAAGCTCCAGAGCGCGAAGCTCATCGAGGAGATGAACATCCCGAAGGACACCGTCGCGATCGGCACGACGGTCGAGCTCGAGGACTCCGACGGCGACACCGTCGAGTACACGCTCGTCGGCGAGGACGAGAGCGATCCGAACGAGGGCAAGATCTCCGTCCAGTCCCCCCTCGGCTCCGGCCTGCTCGGCAAGAAGTCCAAGGAAACCGTCGAGATCCAGCTGCCCAACGGCCCGCGCACCTTCAAGATCCTGAAAGTCGCGCGCACCGCCTGACCTCGCAAGAGATCGCGGCCGAGCTCAAGCGCCGCGCCCGCGAAGCGGGCGCCGACTTGGCCGGAATCGCCCCCGCAGTTCCCTCCGCCGGAGGTCCCGCCTACGAGGCGTGGCTCGCCGCCGGCATGAACGGCGAGATGTCCTACATGGCGGAGAACCAGGACTCGCGCCGCGACATCCGCGCGTGGATGAAGGACGCCAAGTCCGTCCTGATGTGCGGATTCTCGTACGGCGATCCGGGGGCCTCCTCCGCCGCCGCGCCGGGGGAGGGCCGCGTCGCGCGCTACGCGCGGCGCGAGGACTACCACGACATCCTTCGCGCGCGCATGAACGGAGTCCGCGACTGGCTCAAGTCCGCGGTTCCGGGCTCGCACGCGGTCGCGTTCTGCGACATGAGCCCGATCCTCGAGCGCTCCTACGCCTCCGCCGCGGGCCTCGGCTGGCAGGGCAAAAACGCGATGCTCCTGTCCCAGGACATCGGCTCCTACTTCCTGATCGCGGGCCTGGCGATCAACATGGACCTCCCCGCGGATTCCGCGGGCCCCGACCATTGCGGCACCTGCACCAAGTGCCTCGAGATCTGCCCGACCGACGCTTTCCCCAAAGAGCGCGTGCTCGACGCCTCCAAATGCATCGCCTACTTCACGATCGAGGCGAAGGGCCCGATCCCGGAGGCGTTCCGCGAGGGCGTCGGCGATTGGGTCTACGGGTGCGACCTCTGCCAGGAGGTCTGTCCCTGGAACCGCTTCGAGGTCCCCGCGCGCGCGCTGCCACCTCCGCGCGTGCCGGCCGCGCTGCCGCTCGAGGAGCTCGCGGGGCCGAAGTCGGAGGGCCTGCGGCGCCGCTTCAAGGGGCTTCCGCTCGTCCGCGCCGTGCGCAAGCGAATCGCGCGCAACGCTTTGCTCGCGATGGGCAACTCCAAGCTCGCCAAGTACCGCCCCATCCTCGAGCAGTACGCCGCCGGGGACGACCCGGTCCTCGCCGAGCAGGCAGGCTGGAGCCTGGCGCGCCTGCCGCGCGATTGATAGAATCCCCGCCGTGACGCGCATCGCCGCACTCGTCTTATCCTTCTGTCTCGCGATCCCTGCCTCCGCCCAGGAGACCGGCCCCGAGGAAATGGTCCCCAAGCGGAAATTTCCGGAGTCCGTCGCCGAGGCGCCCAAGAAGGACGACACCCCGCTGATCCTCCGCTGGATGATCAAGCCGCTGCGGCGCGGCATGTGGATCCGCCTGCCCATCATGGACACGGACCCCAATCGCGGCATCACCGTCGGCGTCATGCCGATCTGGGTCCTGCAGGGCGAGAAAGACGACCGCATCGAGCAGATCCACGCTCCGTCGCTCACCTACAACAAGAACTTCGTCGTCGTTCCGACCTACCGATATTACTGGTACCCGCAGAACGACGCCGCTCTCGTCGCGCGCGCCTCGATGGGCAAATACGAGAACGAGCTCCTCGGCCAGTACGAGGACGGCTCGTTCCTCGGAAGCGACATCGACGTGTTCGGCCGGGTGCAGAACAACATCGACGCCGGCCAGCGCTTCTTCGGCTTCGGCCCCGACTCTCCCAAGAGCGGCGAGGCCAACTACAAAGAGATGTTCTTCCAGACTCGCGCCGGCGCCGGCAAGCCGGTGCGCCCCGGCTCGAAGTGGCGCGCGCGGCTCTCGCACCATTTCCAAGCCTCCAAGATCTCAAACGGCCCGATCCCGAACCTGCGCACTTTCCAGACCGCGTATCCCGGCCAGTTCTCCGGGGGCCGCCAGCAGACCACCGAGTGGCGCGCGACGATGGGCTACGACAGCCGCGACCACGCGGTGACGACCGGCAAGGGCGAGTACCTCGAGATGTTCTTCGAGAGCTCGATCCGCGGCGTGGCGAGCATGTACGACTACAACCGCTGGGGCGCCGACGGCCGCGTGTTCCTGCCGTGGAAGAGCGACCCCTCGAAGGTGTTCGCGGTCCAGACGCGCTTCGAGCAGCTCACCGGCGCGAACTCCCCTCCGTTCTGGCTGATGCCGCGTCTCGGCGGCAAGTACAGCCTGCGCTCCTACGGCGACGGCCGCTACATCGACCGCGGCATGGCGATCGTCAACGTCGAGCAGCGCTTCAACGTCTACTCGGCGGCGATGGCGGGCGTGACGACCGAGTTCCAGGTCGCGCCGTTCGTCGGCGCGGGCACAGTCTTCGACGAGCCCGGTCAGATGCATTCGAAGTTCGTGCGCCCCGTGTTCGGCGTCGGAACGCGCGCCGTCGCCAAGCCCCAGGTCGTCGGCTCCATCGACTTCGGCGTCGGCCGCGAGGGCCTCGCGGTCTTCATGGACATCAACTACTCATTCTGATGGCGGCCTGGACCCTCCCCTTCGTGCACAAGTCGGACGACTCGGGCTTCGCGCTCGTCATGCTGGGCGCCGTCGTCCTGGCCTTCGGCTACGTCGCCTGGCGGCTCTGGCGGCATCACAGCGCGAACCACGCCGCGCGCAAGTCCGGCATCAACCGCCGCCACGACGGACGCCACGGCAACCATTGATGGACGCGGACGACTACGTCACCGTCCTTTTCGCGGCCGGGATCGGCGTCATGTGGATCATGGAGAAGCAGTACGGCTGGTTCAAGACCAAGAAGGAGCGCCCGGTCGACACGGCCGATCGCGTCCGGGAAGTTCACCAGCCCGACGAGGACATCCCGCCGCACCTCCGCAAGCGCGACGGCGACGGCCGGCCCTAGTTCCGGACGCGCTTCCGGAAGAACTCCCACATCTCGGCGCTCGCGTCCGGCTTCGCCGGCGGCTGATCGACGTTCCCGAACCGTCGCCCCGGCTTGCCGCCCGGCCAGACGTGGCCCGCGTCGTGCGCGAGGATGACGACCTCCGAGCCGGCCTTGCGCCAGATCGCCGCGCTCTCGTCGACAGAACGATCCACGCGCGACTCGAAGGATTTCTTCCCCGTCCCTCCCGCGTAGGGCGCGTGCTCGTCGGCCTTGCCGTGGATCATGAGGACGGGGACGGGCCGCGACGGCGCGCAGGTCTCGACGTTGAGCTGCCCCGCGACCGGCGCGATGGCCGCGACGAGATCGGCCCGCTCGCAGGCGAAGCGATGCGTCATCATGCCGCCGTTGGACATGCCGGTCATGTAGATGCGGTCGCGGTCGGCCTTGCGCTCCGCGATCAGACGCTTGATCAAGGCCGCGAGAAAGGCGGCGTCGTCGACGTTGTCCTTCATCGCCTTGCCGCAGCAGTTGCCGGCGTTCCACGTGAGCAGGCGCTTCTCGAATCGGCCCGTGCCAGCGGGGTAGACGGCGATGAAGCCTTCCTTCTCCGCGAGCGCCGTCATGCCGGACATGCGCTCGGCGTTCCCGGGATCGCCGCCGCCGCCGTGGAGCACGAGCACGACGGGCAGCGGCCCCTTGGCGCCCGAAGGCGCGCGCTCGACCCACCAGCGCTCGCGGCCGCCGACGGTCAGCGAGTCCGGTCCGTCCGCGGCGGCGGGAACGGCGAGCAGCAAGGCGAGGAGAATCTTCATCGCGTCTCCGGAACGAAGCCGAGCCACATCCTCATCGGATAGCCTTCGCGGCGCGCCCCGCGCGAGAGCGTCAGCACGCCGCGCAGGACGCCCTCGAAGTCGCCGTCTTTCAGCTTTAGGCGGCGCCTCACTTCGGCGGCGACGCGCGGGCGCAGAGCGGCCGCGTCGGCCCGCGCTCCGGCGCGGTCCCCGAGCGCGAGGCGGGCCAGGCCGCGCAGGACGCGCGGGAACACCGCGCGATGGTCGAGGCCCTTCTCGAGCGCGGCCTCGGCCTCCGCCTTCGCCTCCTTCGCGCGGCCGAGCGCCAGCAGGCACTCGGCTCGCCAGCAGCGCGACTCGGCGTCCTCCGGGCTCACCGCGAGCGCTCGGTCGAGATGCGGCAGCGCCTCCTCGGCGCGCCCGAGCTTGAGCAGCGCCCCGCCGGTCCAGCCGTGCGCGTACTGCGCGCCGCGCGACGCGCCGTCGCGCAGCGCGGGAAGGGCCTCCTCCCAGCGGCCGAGCCAGGACAGCACCTCGCCGCGCCAGGCGAGCGCGTCGCCCTTCGACGGCGGCGGCGCCGCCTCGACCGCTCTCGCGAGCTCCTTCATGGCGTCCTCGGGCTTCCCGAGACACGCGAGCAGCTCTCCCGCGTGGCACAACGCCATCCAGTGAGGCGGCTCGCTCGCGGCGGCCGCCGCGCGGAAGCCCTCGAGCGCGCCGCGCAGGTCGCGCGCGAGCAGCCGCTCCTTGGCGGCCTCGAGGCGCGTCCAGCCGTAGCGCGCGGCCGGGAAGCGCTTGAGCGCGGCGAAGTCGGCGGCGGCCTTCTTCTCCCAGCCGCGGCCCCAACGGCGCGCGGCCATGTTCCGGCGGAACACGGCGCGGTAGTAGAGCGTCCACGGCGCGGCCTTCCGCGTCGCGATCAGCGCGTCGAGAGCGGCGAGCGCGCGCGCGTGGTGGCGCCGCCCCGCCCACGTGAGGTCCCACTCCTCCGCCAAGCTCGGCCAGCGCAGGGGATCGGCCCGGCCGGGCCCGGAGGCGACGTCGAGCAGGCGCTCGCCCGCCGCGGCGGCGCGCTCGAAGTCGAGGGCGAAGAAGGCGCGCTTGAACTCGTCGGCGAGAGAACGCGGCGTCCCTGGGCCGTCGAGCGGCGGCAGCGCGGCCAGAAGGGCGATCGCCTCGTCGTCTCTGCCCCGGCGCTGGAGAAGCTCCGCCAGGCGGAACGACGGCTCCGGGTCACCGGGCAGCTCCGCCGCCGCGCGGCGCAGCAGCGCCTCCGCCTCGCGCCGGCGGCCGGCGTGCGCCTCGACCCGCGCCGACAGCAAAGACGTCTCGCCGCCGGGCGCGGCGCCGGCGAGCGCCTCTCCCGCCTCGTCGAAGCGGCCGAGGCTCAGCAGTATCCGGGCGAGCGAGAGGCGTCCGCGCGTCCAATCGGGAGAGCGGCGCAGGGCGGCGCGCAGCGCGGCGGCGGCTTCGTCGCGCCGTCCCTGCTCGAGGAACGAGCCGGACAGCTCCTCCGCGGCGCGCAGGACGGGATCGGCGGTCACCGCGTCTTCTTGGCCTTGGCGGGACGCGCCGTCTTGAGGAACTCGGCCCAGGCCTTCTCGCCCGTCCGCTCGAGGTCGGGCGCCGGGCTCGCGCGCTGCCACGACAGGACGGCGAAGCGCGCGCCGGACAGCGGCAGGACGGCGAAGCGCTCGACGCCGTAGAGCGCGGGAGCGGCGTGGCCGTGCGGGTCGGACGGGACGATCGGCCAGCGGCGCTTCCACGCCTTGAGCTTCTTGCCGCCGGCGACGACGAGGCCCTCGGCCTCGGGCGGGGCGCCGAGGCTCGACGCGGCGGGGCCGGCCATGAAGTCGTTCGGCGTCGCGTACGCGGAGCCCGGCGCTCCGAAAATCCGCACGACGATCGAGTCGGAGAGCTTCTCGAAGCGCACGACGGGATCGGCGCCGTCCGAGTTCGCGTACTCGTCGGGGGTCCAGCCCTTGGGGGCCGCGAAGGTCACGTGCTCCGACACCGTCTGCGAGGGCGTCTTCGTCTTCACGGGTTCTCCGGCGCGCGCGCCGAGGGCGGCGAGGACGGCGAGCGCGGCGATCGTCGATTGTCTCATTTCTTCCAGTGCCCCGGGTTCTTCTCGCGGTCCTCTTCGTACAGGACGCCGAGCATGTCGAGATCGATCGGCTCGTTCGCGGGATCGGCCGCGCCGCGGATCACGAGGGGCGGCATCTCGAGCACGCCGTCGGGCGAGACCGAGGCGGGGCCGCGCTTCTCGGCGCGCAGCTTGAGCAGCGCCTTGGTCCGCGCCGTCACGCGCGCGTCGGCGTCCCGGACGTAGGAGCTCCTGGCGCCGGCCCGGAGCTCCGGCGGCTCCTTGCTGCCTTTCGCCGCCCACGAGGCGATCGTCTCGCCCAGGTGCTTCTCGATCTCGTCGAGCTCCTTGAGGCGGTCGGCCGCGTAGAGCTCGAAGGTGCGCAGGCGCTCGTCGACCGGCGCGAAGCGCGCCGCCGCGAGCCCGTGGACCTTGATGAAGTGATCCCGGATCGCGTTCCACTCCTTCATCTGCTTGCGGTCGGCCGTCGTCTTCACGCGGTCGGCGCGCACGTACTTCAGGCGCGGACGCAGCGCGGCGACGGGATCGGCCATCTCCTTCGGGCTCAAGGTCACGGCGTAATAGGCGTCCATCGGCCAGAGGGATTTGTAGTACTTCTCGGGGTCGGCGAGATAGGAGTCGGGATCGCCGTCGAGCACCTCGCCCTTGAGCTCGGTCTGCACGAGCCAGTCCACGAGCTGCGAGCCGATCTCGTCGCCGCGGTAGTAGTACTGGACCGAGCGGGGCAGGCCGGTCTTGCGCGCGCGCTGCGCCTCGAAGGCGTGGCCGAACAGCTCGTGGGCGAGCGTGCCCGCCATCGCGACGCGCCGGTACTCGGCGTCGCTCTCGAGGTAGTGGCGGTTGATCGTGACCCTCGGCGGATCCTTGTAGGTGTCGGCGTTCCCGCCCGAGCCCTGGAACTGCTTCTTGCCGTCCTTCGTCGTCATCTCCGAGCCGGCGACGTCGCCCATGCGGATCTCGGCGGACGCGTTCTCCGCCACGAACTCGGCGGCGATGTCGCGCCCGGTCTTGGTCTCGAGGATCGTCGACAGCGCGAGGGCGATCGCCTCTCGCTCCTTCGGGGTTCCGGTGAATACCAGGCGGCGAAGAATCTGCGCCTGTAGAATCTGAGGGTCCTTGACGAGCTCCCTGCCGAGCGCGCTGCCGCCGGCGCCGGCGACGATCCCGCCGCGCGAGCGCC
>CAYVFO010000002.1:47566-49703 GCA_964450975.1 uncultured Elusimicrobia bacterium
CCGCCGTCGAAGTCGCCGTCGGACGGCGGCTTGGGGACGGACAGGACGGGCCGCACCTTCTCGGCGCCGGTCGCGTAGAGCGCGCCCGAGCTCGTGACCGCGGGCCCTCGCAGCAGCTCCTCGACTTGGGCGACGGTCAGCGGCTTCTTCGGGTCCTTGCCGCGGGAATCGAGGACGAAGTCCTTCTCGATCGCGAAGCGGCCGCCGTCGAGGCCGAGCAGGACGCTGCGCTGGAAGGACGACAGCGCGCCGGGGACGGACGCGCGGAAAGGGTCGTTCGGGCCCGCGACTGCGGGCAGGGCGGCCGCCAACAGGAGGGCGGCGAGGAAGGCTCGGAGGCCGGAAAGCATAGGGGGGTGCCTCAGGCCCAGTATAACCCCGCTCCCGACGGGGCGCCAGGGGTTGACGGGGCGTCCGGCCGGCCTTATCCTAGCCCTCATGCTCCCCCTTTGGGCCGCCTTGGCTGTCGCGGCCTCCGCGGCGACGACCGACCCCGCCGACGACCTGGTCAACAGGCTCGTGGAAGCCCAGTCGCGCGCGGCGCCTTCTTCCTCGCCGAGTCTCAGGACGCGAACGGCTCGTGGGGCGCCAACGACAAGACGTTCTCCAGCTACCGCGACGACGCCCACGTGCGGGCCGCGATCACCGCGATCTGCCTCAACGGCCTGCGCGCCGCGGGACGCGCGCACGACGAGCCCGCGCGCAAGGCGGCGGCGTTCCTTTCCACCGGCGGCCTTCATCCGCGCGGCGAGCGGATGCCGCCCAAGCCCGAGGTGCGCGTGTACGCGCTCGCCTACGGCCTGATGGCCGTCGCGCGGGACCCGGCTTCGGACGATCGCGACCGCCGCCTGCGCGAGCTCGTCGACGAGACGGTCGCCCTCTCGAGCGCGACGAACGCCTTCGCCTACTTCAACCACGAGCTCATCCGCCGGCCCGCGAGCTTCCAGCTCGCCCTGCTCGCGCTCGGACTCGAGGAGGCCCGCGCGCGCGGGGCCCGCGTTCCTCAGCCGCTGCTCGACACGCTGCTCGACCGCCTGCAGACCGCGCGCACGCCCGGCGGCGGCTTCGCCTACTACGCCGCGACTCCCGACGAGCCCGGGCCCGCGGGGACCGGCTCCCCGCAGGGAACGGCCGGGCGCAACCCCGCGTGCGAGCTCGCGCTCGCGCAGGGCGGACGCGGCTCCGACGCGGACGTGGCGAAAGCCGTCGCCTGCCAGCGCCAGAACCTTTCCCGTCTCGAGCGCCACTCGCGCCGCCGCGACCGCGAGCGCCCGACGCACGATCCCGCCGACCACCAGGTCGCGCCGTACTACTACCTGTTCAGCCTGCACTGGACGGCGCGCTCGCTCTCGCGCCTGCCCGAGGCGGACAGACGCGCGGCGGCCGAGGACCTCCTCGCCTCGATCCTCGCGCAGGAGGTCCGCTCCGAGAAGGGCGAGCCGATCGGGATCTGGGAGGACAGCGAGGAGTTCTCCGGACCGAACTACGGCACCGGGACGGTGCTCGACACGCTCGGGGTCCTGCGGCCTTATTTGACGCGGCGCTAGGCGTCCGGCGTCAGCCGTACTTGTACTTCACGCCCTGCCCGCCGCCCGGCCACTCGCAGGTGATGTTGTCGAAGGGGCAGAGCATGCGGCAGGCGCCGCACTCGATGCAGTTCTCGTAGTTGACGATGACCTTGTTGTGCGCCGCCTCCCACTCGTAGACCTTGGCGGGGCAGACGGTCGTGCAGGGCTTGTCCTTGCACGAGGTCACGCACGGCGAGTCGGCGCCGGAGTTCTTGAGCGAGATGTGGGTCTCGGGGGCCTTCTTCCACTCGAGGTGGCCGAGCTTGGCCTCGACCGTCGTCTCGATCTTGATGTCCTTGATATCCATTTAGATCGCCACCTTGCGCAGAGGGAAGAGGTCGCGCGCGACGCGCAGGAGGCCGCGCTGGCGGACCATGTTGATCGCGGTCTTGAGGTGCGTGCGCTTCGGCACGCCGTCGGCCGAGAAGCGGAGCTGCGCGAGCTCGCAGGCGAGCTTGGGGTAGAACTCGAGGAAACCCGGGGAGTTCTCGACGTGGTGCTCGAGATCCTGGATGTCCTCCATGTCGGGCAGGACGTACGACTCTTCCAGCTTCTTCTTGTAGAGGGAG
>CAYVFO010000003.1:0-41464 GCA_964450975.1 uncultured Elusimicrobia bacterium
TCTCGATGCGCGTCTTCGCGGTCGGGGCGGTCATCCCCCGATGATACAAAAACCCGCGTAACCGGGACGACATTGACGGTGCCCGACGAGGCCGCTATACTGGGTATAGGCTCGACGAGGGCCTCCCCATGTACGTGCCTCTTAAGGAAGCCGTCATCCGCCCGTCCCTGCCCGCCCAGGCCGGCATGGCGGAGACCATCCCGGCCGCCGACCACGGCGCGCTGCTTTCGCGCATCGCCAAGTTCCCCAAGAATCCGCGCATTCTCCTGCTCGAGCCCTACTACCCGGCCGAGGCCGCGTGGGGCTCGGTCAAGGTCGAGCAGGGCTTTCTCCCTCCGCTCGGCACGATCTCGATCTACCGCTGGCTCAAGGACAAGGGCTACGCCGTGGACTTCGTCGACACGCAGTTCGGAGACTACGACGCCGAGTCCCTCGCCGGCCTCATGCGAGAGAAGAAGTACGACCTCGTCGGCCTTCCGCTGTTCACGCCCACCGCGGGCCACGTGTTCTCGACGGCGAAGCTCATCCGCAAAAACCTGCCCGACGCGGTCATCCTGTACGGCGGCGTGCACGCGACCTCGATGTCGGCCGAGACGCTCGGCGAGTCGCCCGAGTGCGACTTCGTCATCCGCCGCGAGGGCGAGCTCACGATCGTCGAGCTCATCGAGGCGCTCAAGAAGCATCAGACGACTTTCGCCGAAATCGTCGGCCTGACGTGGCGCAAGGACGCGACGACGGCCGTGCTCAACCCGGACCGCAACCTGCTGCCCGAGCTCGACGAGCTGCCGAAGGGTCTCTTCGGCGACCTCGACCTCAAGCGCTACATCCCGCACCCGACGCAGTACACGCGCCTGCCGAACTATCCGTTCGTCATGCAGCGCGGCTGCCCGTACCCGTGCACGTTCTGCGAGGCGCACGTCGCGCTCGGCAAGAAGCTCCGCCTGCTCACGCCCGAGCGCGTCATCGAGGAGCTCAAGATCCTCAAGTACGAGAAAGGCGCGCGCGGCATCTACTTCCAGGATTCGACGTTCACGATCAACCGCGAGTACATCACGAAGGTCTTCGAGCTCATGATCAAGGAGGGCGTCAACGACCTCCGGTGGTCGTGCACGACGCGCACCGACCGCGTCGACCCCGACCTGCTCGCGCTCATGCACGAGGCGGGCTGCCGCAACATCCTCTACGGCATCGAGTCCGCGAACGAGCAGTCGCTCGCCGTCATCAAGAAGGGCATCACCGCCGAGCGTCAGGCCATGGGCGTCGAGTGGACGCACAAGGCCAAGATCACGATGACGAACAGCTTCATCATCTGCCTGCCCGGCGAGGACGAGGAGATGGTGCAGAACACCATCACCTACGCCAAGAAGCTCGCCGCGCAGATGAGCCTGTTCTACCTGCCCGTGCCCTACCCCGGCTCGGACCTCTACCAGGCGTGCAAGGCCGACGGCGGCCTGCGCAAGTGGGACAACTGGAACGACTTCCTGTCGATCGACTTCGACAACCCGATCTACGTGAACCCGAAGATCGGCAAGGAGCGCATGAAGTACTGGTACCGCGAGGCGTTCGTCCAGTACTACTCGACGCCCGCCGTCTGGATGAACAACCTCAAGGCGCTGTGCCGCAACGGCGGCATCGGCCGCTATCTGCGCGGCGTCAACGCGCTGCGCGCGCTCGTCTCGCGCAACCCGGGCCGCGGCCTCCTGCCCGCGCGCCCGTCCGGCGTCGAAGCCGCTTAGCGCTTCCCGAGCTTCTCGGCCGCGCGGATGCGCGCGAGAAGCGCCTTCCCGTCGGGATGGCTCGGGTCCGCCGCGAACACGTCGAGCAGCAGGTCCTTGGCGAGCCCGTAATCCCCGTCGAGATACGCCTGCGTCGCCTCGTAGTGGAGGCGGTCGGCCTCGCGGCGCGCCTCCGCCGTCACCGGCTTCGGCGCCTGGACGGCGGGCTTGGGCTTCGGGCGGACGCACGCCGCGCCGAGCACGAGGACCGCGAGGACGAAGGCCTTCTTCAGAAGCCGAGCACCGATTCCGGCCGCAGGAAATGGCACGTGTAGCCGTCGGGCTTCTTGACCAGATAGTCCTGGTGATAATCCTCGGCCTTCCACCACGGGCCCGCCTTCTCGACTTGCGTCACGATCGGCGCGCCCCACTTGCCCTTCTCGTTGACCTTCTTGATGAAGGCCTCCGCCGTCTTCCTCTGCTCGTCGGAGTGGAAGAAGATCGCCGAGCGGTAGGACGTGCCGCGGTCGTTGCCCTGGCGGTCCTTCGTCGTCGGATCGTGCATGCGGAAGTACCAGCGCAGCAAAGTCTCGACGGAGACCTTCTCGGGGTCGAAGACGACGCGCACTGCCTCGGCGTGGCCCTCGTGGTTCTCGTAGGTCGCGTTGGCGACGCGGCCGCCCGAGTAGCCGACCTCGGTCGAGAGCACGCCCGGAATCTTGCGCAGGAGCTGCTGCATGCCCCAGAAGCAGCCGCCGGCGAGGTCGATCGTCTCCATCTTCTTGGTCTCCTTGCGCGCGGGCGCCGGCTTCGCCTTGGCCGGCTTGCCCGCGTTGCCCGCGGGGCCGAACAGCGGCAGGTAGCGGCCGTAGCCCTCCTTTTCGAGATCCTTCACCGACACGAACCGCAGCGACGCCGAATTGATGCAGAAGCGCAGCCCGCCCTTGTCCTTCGGGCCGTCGTCGAAGACGTGGCCGAGGTGCGAGTCGCCGTGCTTGGAGCGCACCTCGGTGCGGACCATGCCGAACTCGAAGTCCTTCTTCTCGACGACGTTCTCCTTGTCGATGGGCTTCGTGAAGCTCGGCCAGCCCGTGCCGGAGTCGAACTTGTCCGTCGAGGAGAACAGCGGCTCGCCGCTGGCGACGTCCACGTAGATGCCGGCCTCGTGGTGGTTCCAGAACGCGTTCTTGAACGGGGGCTCGGTGCCCGAGTTGCATACCACGGCGAACTGCTCGGGGGTGAGCTTCTTCTTGAGCTCTTCCTTCGAGGGCTTCGAGAAGGTCATCTTCTCCTCCTTGCCGGCCGGAGCCGCGCGCAGCGGCAGGGCCAGAGCGGCGATCAACGTCAAGGCCGTCATCATGGGGGTGATCATAGCACTCATGAGTGTCGGGGACGGCCCGGGGATGTCGCCTCGGGGTGAAATGATAGGATGAATGAAATGAACCCGGGAACCGTCGGCTACGGAGCGGCTCTGCTCGCGGGAGTGGTCTCTTTCCTCTCGCCGTGCGTGCTGCCGCTCGTCCCCGGGTACATCTCCTTCATGAGCGGCCTGACGCTCGAGGAACTGTCCGCCGGCGCGAACGACAAGGCGCGCCTGCGCCACGCGGGGTGGGAGTCGCTGTTCTTCGTGCTCGGCTTCTCCGTCGTCTTCACTCTCTTGGGCGCGACGGCGACGACGCTGGGCCGCCTGCTCGCCGAGTACGCGCACGTCGTCTCCAAGGTCGCAGGCGCGGTCGTCGTGCTCTTCGGCCTCCACCTCACGGGCCTCGTCCCGATCAAGATCCTTTATTATCAGAAGCGCGCCGACACCGCCGCGTTCAAGCCGGGCTACGTCGGCTCGTTTCTGATGGGCCTGGCGTTCGCGTTCGGGTGGACGCCGTGCATCGGGCCGATCCTCTCCGGCATCCTCGCGCTCGCCGCGACGCGCGAGACCGTCGGCCAGGGCATGGCGCTCCTCTTCGTCTACTCGCTCGGGCTCGGCGTTCCGTTCGTGCTCACCGGCTTCGCCGTCACCGGCTTCATGCGCTTCTTCTCCCGCTTCAAGCGCCACATCCGGACGGCCGAGATGGTCTCCGGCGCCCTGCTGGTCGCGATCGGCCTGCTGATCTTCTTCGACAAGCTCACGTGGCTCAACCGCTTCGCGCCGAAGGCCCTCGAGCGCTTCCTCCTCTGATGAAAAACCTCCTCCGAGCCGCCGCCGTCGTCGTCGCCGCTCTCGCCCTGCACTCCGCGTGCGTCGGGCCCGACAACCAGAAAGCCGCCGAGCTGACCGGCCCCGGTCCCGACGGCAAGCCCGTCGCGCTCGCGGACTTCAAGGACAAGGTCGTGCTCGTCGACTTCTGGGCGACGTGGTGCGACCCGTGCAAAGACGAGATCCCCGACCTCGTGAAGCTGCAGGACAAGCTCGGCCCGAAGGGCTTCACGGTGCTCGGCGCCTCGATGGACGAAGACGCCGAGGCGGCCAAGGCCTTCGCGAAGAAGATGAAGGTGAACTATCCGACGATGCTCCTCGGCGGCGAGCGTCCGCCGAAGGGCTGGATCGTTCCCGGCCTGCCGACGGCGTACCTCGTCGGCCGCGACGGGATGATCCGCCAGCGCTGGTTCGGCTCGAAGTCCGTCGAGAAGGTCGAGGCGGAGATCGTTTCTGCTCTCGCGCGCTAGCCTCGCCGCGCTGGCGCTGCTGCTCGCCGGCGCCGCGCGCGCCGAGGACACCGGCGCGTTTCCGCAGGCCGAGGCCCTGTTTCCGCGCCTCGTCGCCGCGCCCAAGCAGATCCAGCTCGGCGCCAACCGCTACGCCCTGCGCGGCCGCGACTACTCCGATCTCTCGCTCGGACACGCGTGGGGCTTCTGGCGCGGACGCGCGGGCGATCAGCTCACGCAGTGGCAGGTCGACGCGCGCGCGATGTCCTTCTCGCGCTGGTCGACCGGCCTCGAAGCCGTCGACCTCGTCGCCGACCTCCCGTTCACCGTGCGCCGCGGCGACGTGAGCGCGCTCGTCGCGCTGTTCCACGAGAACTCTCACGTCGGCGACGACCACATCCGCCGCACGGGCCGCGCGGCCGTGCGCACGGCCGCGACCGGAATCCGGACGCTCGCGGCGCTCGAGCCGTGGGACTGGGCGCGCGGCTACGGCGGGCTCTCGTTCCTCTTCGACTCGGCCCCCTCCCCGAAGCGCTGGGGCTTCCAGACGGGCCTGGAGCTCACGACGCGCGAGCTCGGGCTCACGCCCGACCTGCCGCTGTGGCTCTACGCCGGAGAGGACCTGCAGTTCCACGAGCGCGTCGGCTTCAACCCGAACTCGCGCGTCGTCGCGGGGATCAAGGCCGCCTGGCCGGGCTCCCACAAGTCGGCGCGTCTGCAGTTCGGCTACTTCTCCGGGCACTCGTACTACGGGCAATTCTTCGCGGATCGCGAGCACTTCGCGGACGTTTCCGTGATCCTCGAGCTTTGATAAGATCACGTCAATGAGCAAGCTTACCCTCAGCGTGGTCGTCCCGGCCTACAACGAGGCCGAGGCCATCGGTCCCGTCGTGGCCGACCTCCACGCCGAGCTCGCCAAGCGCGGACTCGAGAGCGAGATCATCGTCGTCGACGACGGCTCCGCCGACCAGACGGCGAAGGCGGTCGACCCGAAGCACGCGCGCGTCATCCGCCACCCCGCCAACCGCGGCTACGGCCAGGCGCTGCTCACCGGCATCGAGGCCGCCAAGCACGAGTGGGTGCTCATGATCGACGCGGACGGCTCGTACCCGCCCGCCGAGATGCTCCGCCTGCTCGACTTCGCGCCCGACTTCGACCTCGTCATCGGCCAGCGCGAAGGCTCGCACTTCTGGGGAACGCCCGTGAAGGCGTTCCTGCGCTGGGTGTACCTGCGCCTGGCCTCCTTCGTCGCGGGCTTCCGCGTGCCCGACGCGAACTCGGGCCTGCGCCTCGTGCGCAAGTCGCTCGTCGACCGCCAGGGCCTCGTCCGCTGCCTCGGCTACTCGTTCACGACGACGATGACGCTCTCCTTCATCGTGCAGGGCCGCCTCGTGAAGTTCCACCCGATCGAGTTCCGCGCGCGGTCCGGCGGCCACTCGAAGGTGAAGCCCTTCCGCGACATCTTGCGCACGCTCCAGCTCATGACGCAGGTCATGATCATCTACAACCCGCTCAAGCTCTTCGCGACCGTCGCGATCGTCTTCGCGCTCAAATCCGTCGCGTTCTACGCCGCGTTCTACCACGGCTACGACCCCGTCTGGGTCGCCTGCGCGGCGGTCATGTCGCTCGCGAGCCTCGTCGCCTTCTCCGTCGGCTGCGTGCTCGACTCGATGCGCATGCACGGCCAGTGGCGCCCGTAGGCGCCGTGAACCTCGTCGTGGGCTCCGGCCCCTCCGGAGCGGCCGCCGCGTCGGCCCTGCTCGACGCCGGGAAAGAAGTCCTCATGCTCGACATCGGCCGCGTGCGCGAGGCGCATCCCTCGCGCGACCCGCGCGCCGGCGACGACCCCGCGCGCAAATTGGTCCGCGGCTCCGCGTATCCGTACCTGTCCGACCGCGAGGCCGGACTCGTCCAGAAAGGCACCCGGTGCCTGGCGTCGGGCGGCAAGGGAGGTCTCTCGGCCGTCTGGGGCGCGAGCGTTCTTCCGTTCCCGGAGGAAGAGCTCGCCGAATGGCCGTTTCCCGCTCAAGAGCTGCGGCCGTTCTACGCGAAGGCGGCCGCTTTGCTGGGCGTATCGGGCGTCCCCGATGATCTCGCCTCGTTGTTTCCGTTCCACGCCCCGCCTCTGCAGCCGTTGAATCCCTCGCTGCAGGCCCAATCCGTTCTGGCTCATTTCAACGCCAACGCCGTCGCGTTGAAGGCCGCCGGGTTTATTTGGGGTCGCGCGAGACACGCCGTTCGTTCCGGCCTGTGCGACTACAACGGGGGCTGCCTATCCGGCTGCCCGACCGGCGCGATCTTCGACGCGGCTCAGGCCGTGGATTCGCTGCTGAAGCGCCCCGGCTTCCGCTACGAGGGCGGAGTCACCGTCCTCTCCGTCGAGGAACGCGAAGGCGGCGTGCGCCTCCACGCGGCCCGCGCGGGGGCGTCGCGCTCCGTCTACGACGGCGCCCGCGTCTTCATCGCCTGCGGCCCCCTCGCGACCGCGCGCCTCGTTCTCGGCTCGTTCGGAGCGCCGGAGAAGCCGCTCGAGCTCAAGACTCAGCCCTACTTCCTCCTGCCGATCTGCCTCGATCGCGACGTGCCCGGCGCGCCCGAGGCCGCGCTGCACACGCTCGCGCAGGCCTTCCTCGACTTCAAGGACCCCGCGGTCTCGAAGCGCCTCGTGCACCTCCAGATCTACGGCCACAACGAGTTCATCGCCGAGAAGCTCGCGCCCGCGCCCGGCTTCGTGAAGCGTCATTTCGCGCCTCGCCTGCTCGCGATCCAAGGCTACCTGCACTCCGACGAGGCCGCGCCGATCTCGGTGACGGCGAGCGGCAAGGGAGAGGACTGCCGGCTGACTTTGCGCGCGGGCGAGCGCCGCGAGGGCAAGGCCGCCGCGCGCCGAGCCGCCGCGAAGCTCGCCGCGCACGCCGAGGAGCTCGGGTTCACGACGATGCGCTTCATGATGAAGGCGGGCCGCCCCGGCGAGGGCAACCACGCGGGCGGCCTGTTTCCGATGCGCGCGAAGCCCGGCCCCTGGGAGACCGACGCTCTCGGCCGCCTCGGCGGGCGCGCGAACGTCCACCTCGTCGACAGCTCCGTGCTGCCGACGATGCCGGCCTCGACGTTCACCTACGCCGTCATGGCGAACGCCGGCCGGATCGCGACGAGGGCGGCCGCATGATGGTCGCGGTCACCGGCGCCCAGGGCCTCGTCGGGACTCGGCTGTGCGCCGCGCTCGCCGCCGCCGGGCACGGCGTCCGGCGCCTCACGCGAAATCCCGCCGGCCCGCACGACCGCAAGTTCGTTCTCGGAACGGACGTCGGTCCGAACGTCCTCTCCGGCTGCGACGCGCTCATCCACTCCGCCTACGACTTCAAGGCGCTCGGCTGGGAGGAGATCCACCGCGTCAACGTCGAGGGCTCGATGAAGCTCATCGCCGCCGCCGCGACCGCCGGGATCAAGCGCATCGTCTTCGTCTCGACGGTCTCGGCCTTCGAGGACGCCGTCTCGAACTACGGCCGCGGCAAGATCCTCGTCGAGAAGATGGTCCTGGCCGGCGGCGGGATCGTCGTGCGGCCCGGCCTGGTCTGGGGCGGCTCCGGCGGCTTCTACGGCACGCTCGAGAAAGCCTGCGCCGCGCCCCTTCTGCCGGTCTTCGACGGCGGCCGCCAGCCGCTGCAGATGGTGCACATCGACGACGCGGTCCGCGACCTGATCTCGGCTTTGACGTGGGACCCGAAGCTCGCCGGCGGGCCGGTCACCTCCGCGCACCCCGAGCCCGTCTACTTCCGGACCTTGCTCCAGAGGATCGGCGCCTCCAAGGGCCGGACGATCCGCACGCTCTCGATCCCGTCCGGTCTGGCTTTGTTCGGGCTCCGGTTCTCGGAAGCCCTCGGTATTCCGACCGGGTTTCGCTCCGACAGCCTGGTTTCTTTGATCAATCCGAACCGGAATTACGACTGGTCGGCTCATCGTGCCCTCGGGTTGTCCTACCGCCCGTACTCCCCCTAGCCCCGACGGGGAATTGGTATAATCTCGACGATGGCTTCCGTCGAGAACATGCCCGACACGCCGGTGATGCGCCAGTACCAGGACATCAAGGCCCGGCACCCCCAGTCGATCGTCTTCTTCCGCCTCGGCGACTTCTACGAGATGTTCGGGGGCGACGCGCAGGAAGCCTCCCAGATCCTCGGCCTCGTCCTCACGCAGCGCCAGGGCGTGCCGATGTGCGGCGTGCCCTTCCACAACTCCCAGAACTACATCGCGCGGCTGCTGCGCGCCGGCCGCAAGGTCGCGATCGCCGAGCAGCTCGAGGCGCCCTCGAAGGACAAGAAGATCGTCGCGCGCGACGTCGTCCGCGTCGTCACGCCGGGCACGGTCGTCGAGGACGAGCTCCTCGATCCCGCCGCGTCGAACTATCTCGTCGCCGTCGAGCACGACCTCGTCGGCTGGGGCGCCGCGTGCGTCGACGTCTCGACCGGCGAGTCCTGGGCGACGCAGACTCTCAACGACCGCGACCACCGCAAGCTCTACGATCTTCTCGCGCGCGTGCGCCCCGCCGAGGTGCTCTCCACCAACGAAGCCGCGTCCGCGCTGCGGCTGCGGCAGGTGCTGCCGCCGAAGGCGTGCCTGACCATCCGCGACGTCGCGAAGATGGGGACGCTTCCGTC
The DNA here is from genome assembly GCA_964450975.1 of uncultured Elusimicrobia bacterium. Lineage (GTDB taxonomy): Bacteria > Elusimicrobiota > Elusimicrobia > UBA1565 > UBA9628 > GWA2-66-18. Next base: position 9,014 of record CAYVFO010000003.1, read on the forward strand.
GTGGGCGGGCGAGTCGATCTGGCGCAACCGCCATCTCGCGCTCAAGGCCGCGATGTCGGCGCGCCGCTACGTCGATGAGGCCAAGTTCCGGCTGCGCGAGCTGCCCGAGCCGGGCTACCGCGAGGCCGGCGAGGTCATGCAGCTCGACGAGACCGCGATCCGGACGCTCGAGCTCGTCGAGGCCGCGTCCGGCGAGAAGCGCCACACGCTCTGGGGCCTGCTCGACCAGTGCCGCACGCCGATGGGCTCTCGCCGCCTCAAGCACTGGCTCCTGCACCCGTCGACCGACCTGCGCGAGATCGAGCACCGGCAGAACTGCGTCGAGGACCTGCTCGACAAGCCCGACGCGCGCCGCTCGCTGACGAAGCTCCTGCAGGAGATCGCCGATCTGCCGCGCGTGACCTCGCGCCTCTCGACGCGCCAGGCCGGCCCGCGCGACCTGGGCGCGCTCCGCCGCTCGCTCTCGCGCCTGCCCGAGCTCGAGCGCTGGCTCGAGGACACCGCGTTCTCCTCCGGCCTCGCCAACCTCGCGACGGACCTGGCCGAGACCGCGAAGGCCCTCGAGCCGCTCGGCGAGCGCCTCGCGAAGGCCCTCGTCGACGAGCCGCCCGCGAAGCTCTCGGACGGCGGCCTCATCCGCCCCGACTTCGACAAGGAGCTCGACGGCCTCCGCCGTCTCAAGAACGACTCCGACCAGGTCCTGGCCGAGCTCGAGGAGCGCGAGCGCAAGGCGACCGGCCTCTCGTCGCTCAAGGCCGGCTACAACTCGGTCTTCGGCTACTACCTCGAGATCTCCAAGGCGCAGAGCGCGAAGGCGCCGGCGTCCTACACGCGCAAGCAGACGCTCACCAACGCCGAGCGCTACATCACGCCCGAGCTCAAGGAGCTCGAGACGAAGATCCTCTCCGCCGAGGACAAGATGCTCCGCCTCGAGGCTCGCCTCTTCGACGAGCTCCGCGAGGAGGCGTACGGCCGCCACGCCGCGCTCCTGCGTTTGGCTGAGCTGCTCTCCGAGCTCGACGGCTTCCAGTCGCTCGCCTCGGTCGCGGCGATGCACGACTTCGTCAAGCCCAAGATCGACCTCACTCATGATCTCGAGATCGTCGAGGGCCGCCACCCCGTGCTCGCGGCGCTACTCCCCTCCGGCGCGTTCGTGCCGAACACCCTTCTCCTCAACGCGCGCGACCCGCAGATCCTGGTCCTCACCGGCCCGAACATGTCCGGCAAGTCCACCTATCTGCGGCAGAACGCGCTCATCGCGCTGCTCGCGCAGGTCGGCTCGTTCGTGCCCGCGAAGTCGTGCCGCGTCGGCATCGTCGACAAGATCCTGACCCGCATCGGCGCCCAGGACGCGCTCGCGCAGGGCGACTCGACCTTCATGGTCGAGATGAAGGAGACGTCGCACATCCTGCGCTCGGCGACCGCGCGCTCGCTCGTCGTCCTCGACGAGGTCGGCCGCGGCACTTCGACCTTCGACGGCATCTCGATCGCCTGGGCCGTGCTCGAGCACCTGCACGGCGCCTACCAGCGCGACGACGCGAAGGACAAGGACGCCTCGCCGCGCGGCCCCCGCACGCTCTTCGCGACGCACTACTTCGAGCTCACCGCTTTGTCGAAGACGCTCGTCGGCGTCGCCAACGCGAACGTCGAGGTCAAGGAGTGGCGCAACGCCGAGGGCCAGACCGAGGTGGTCTTCCTGCACAAGATCGGCGACGGCCCGGCCGACCGCTCCTACGGCATCCACGTCGCCGCCTTGGCCGGCCTGCCCGCGACCTTGATCGCGCGCGCCGAGGAGATCCTCTCCGGCCTCGAGAACGAGTCCGCCTCCGGCCGCCTCGCGGCCCGCGTCGCGAAGGAAGAAGCCCCGCCCCCCGAGCTGCCGCTGTTCGAGGAGGACCCCATTCTCCGCACGCTCAAGCTCATGAATCCCGACAACATGACGCCCGTCGAGGCGCTCCAGGCCCTCGTCGCGCTCAAGAAGAAGCTCTGATGCCCGTCATCAACCGCCTTCCCGAGGAAGTCTTCTCCCGCATCGCCGCCGGCGAGGTCGTCGAACGCCCCGCGTCGCTGCTCAAGGAGCTCATCGAGAACTCGCTCGACGCCGGCGCCAAACGCGTCGACGTCGAGGTGACCGGCGCGGGCAAGGCCAGCCTGCGCGTCTCCGACGACGGCTGCGGCATGGACCCCGAGGACGTGAAGCTCTGCCTCGAGCGGCACGCCACGAGCAAGATCTCTCAGTTCGAGGATCTCGACAAGCTCGACACGTTCGGCTTCCGCGGCGAGGCGCTGTACGCGATCGCCGCCGTCGCCAAGGTCACGATCACGAGCGCCCCGCACGGCGCCAAGACCGGCTGGCGCGTGACCTCCGAGAAGGGCAAGGTCACCGACGGTCCCGCGCCCGCGGTGCCCGGCACGACCGTCCTCGTCAAGGACCTGTTCTACAACACGCCCGCGCGCCTCGAGTTCCTCAAGTCCGACGGCGTCGAGCGCGGCAAGCTCGCGGCCGTGATCGAGGAAGCCGCGCTCGCCAACCCCGGCGTCCGCTTCACCTACAAGTCCGACGGCCGCCAAGTTCTCCGCTTCGAGCCCGAGAATTCGGGAGATTTCTTCCAGGACTTCGACCTGCGCGCCGCGGCCGTCCTCGGCGACGACCTGGCCGGCGGCCTGCTGCCGATCGACGTCGAGCGGCCCGGCGTGCGCGTGCGCATGCTGATCTCCTCGTACGACAAGATGCCCTCGTCGCGCGCGTTCCAGTACTTCTTCGTCAACAAGCGCCCGATCGTCTCGAAGTCGCTGTCGGCCGCGCTCTACAAGGGCTACGGCGAGCACAAGCCGCAGGGCAAGCAGCCCGTCTGCATCGCCTTGCTCGAGCTCAACCCCGACGCCTTCGACGCGAACGTCCATCCGGGCAAGCGGGAGGTCCGCTTCAAGAACGAGGGCGAGCTCTTCGAGATCGTCTGCGGCTTGACCGCCTCGGCCATCGCGAAGGCCAAGGCGGCGGCTCCGATCGTCGCCGCCCCGGAGCCCGAGCCCGCGCCTGCGTCCGTCGTCGCGGACGCTCCGGCCGCCGCGCCCGCCAAGGGCGAGGTCGACGCGCACTATCTCGGCGGCCGGGCGCTCCTGCCCGACGAGTTCAAGCAGCTCAAGCTCGGCGCCGCGGTCGCGCTCTCCGCGCCCGAGGGCGCGCCGGCGTGGTACACGCCGCCGTTCCGCTACGTCGGCCAGATTGAGCGCAGCTACATGCTCTTCGAGGCGAACGGCGGGCTCTTCATCCTCGACCAGCACGCCGCAGCCGAGCGCGTGCTCTTCGAGAAGCTCATGGGCGAGATCGAGGACGGCGGCGCGAAGTCCCAGCGCCTCATGATCCCGGTCCCCGTCGACCTGCCGGCCTCCGCGGTGCGCATGGTGCTCGACAAGGCCGACCGCCTCGCCAAGATCGGCTTCGAGGTCGCCGCTCACGGCAAGAACGGCCTGCACGTGACGGCGGTGCCCGCGCTTTTCTACCAGGCCGACGACGTCAAGAAGCTCGTGCACCGCGTGGTGGACGGCCTCTCCGATCCCGTCGCCGAGGCCGAGCAGATCCGCCACGACGCGATCGCGACGATCGCCTGCAAGGCCGCGGTGAAGGCGCACGACCGGCTCGGCGAGGACGAAGCGTACAAGCTGCTCGACGCGCTCAAGGACTGCAAGGACGGCTCGTGCTGCCCCCACGGCCGCCGCACGATGCTGGCCCTCAACCGCGACGAGCTCGCCCGCCGCTTCCAGCGCCCCGGCGCGGTTCCGCTCTAGCTAGAGCTTCTCGAAGCCGACGATGCGGTAGCGCACCGCGCCCAGCTTCGACACCCACGCCAGAAGCCGCGTCGGCCACAGCATCGAGTCGCCGCGCGGCGCGCCGGCCGCGATCGCGTCGAGAAGCACCGCGTACGTCGGCTGGACGTTCTTGTTGATGTCGCGGTCGAGGATGACGCGCAGGCCCGCGCTCTTCGCCATCGCGTAGTAGTCGCCCTCGTCCCAGCCCGCGCCGGACTTGCCGTAGCCGACCTCGATCTTCCGGCGGATCCACGAGCCGATCCAGGACTCGCGCGCGTTCGGGTTCGCGGGCACGAAGTCGGAGAGGCCGATCTTCCCGCCCGGCTTGAGCACGCGCGCGGCCTCGAGGAGGAACTTCCGTCGCGACGGGAAGTGGAAGATGCACTCGACGGCGAGCACGCGATCGAACGAGGCGTCGGGAAACGGCATTTTGCACGCGTCGCCCTCGACGAACGTCGCGGCCGGCGCGTTCTTGCGCGCGAGGACGAGCTGGCGCGGATCGATGTTGAGCCCCGTGACCTTCGCGGCCGGGTGCTTCGCCGCGAGCGAGGCGGCCGTGCCTCCGAAGCCGCAGCCCGCGTCGAGGATCGCCTGGCCGTCATGCAGATCCGCCGCGGCCAGCACCTCGTCGTTGAGCCGGTTCATCGCCGCCGAGAACTCCGCGCGGTCGAGCGTCGCCGCGCGCGGATTCTCCCAGTAGCCCCAGTGGACGAAGCGCGAGAAGAGCTTCGCGGCGGGTTCCTCCGGCGCGGACAGGATCAGATCGAAGTAGGGAAGGTCGGTCATTCGGCTCCGAAGACGCGGACTTTCATCGCGAGCGACAGGCGGTTCGTCGCCTTCTCGCCCGACTCGGTGTTGCGGTTGTAGTCGAGCACGAAGTTGAGGCGGCTCGTGAGGCGGATCTCGGCGCCGACGCCCCACGACGGCGACCAGAAGCTCTCGTCCGTGCGCTGGTTGGAGCGCGCGCCCGTGTTGTCGTCCTCGACCGTCTGGTTGAGCGAGGAGTTCACGTGCTGGAGGCCTCCCGCGACGAACGGGACGAGACCGAGCTTCTCCTGCAGGTCGAGGCCGAAAAGCTTGAGGATCGAGATGCGCGCGTAGCGCAGATCGAGCGTGCGCACGCGGCCCTGCTGGTCGCCGTCCGGCCCGACGAAGCGCGTCGAGGCGTCGTTGTAGGAGGCCTCGAGGCCGTACCGCAGCCGCGTCGGCGCGTCCTCGTCGGTCGAGACGAGCTCGAGCGTCGCGATCGGCCCCCAGGAGCGGTCGACGATGTTCGCCTCGCGGCCGGTGCTGCCGGTGACGCCGAGGTAAAGGGAGCTCTGCTCGCCCTCTTCCTCCTCGTCCTCCTCTTCCTCGGCCGGCTCCGCGGGCTCCACGGGCTTCGCGGGGACGGGCTTGGGGGCAATCACGGGCACGGCTCGGGCGGGAAGCGCCAGGAGAAGAAGGACGGCGGCTGTAAGGAGCCCGGCCACGAGGCAGTATAGCTATAATGATCACGTGGAGCCCAAGCGCCGGCGCGCGCGCGCGATGTTCGAGGCGGTGTTCGCCTTCTTCCTCTGCCTCACGCTCTACGGACTCGTCATGCTGGGCTCGGTCTGGGCGCCGGTCTTCCTCGGCGGCCCGAAGCTCAAGCCTCTCGTCGCCTACATCCTCATGCCGATGGACCTCGTGATGCTCGGCTGGAACCAGAAATGGCCCGTGTTGGTCCTGCACCTCGGCTCGGCGGGAATCGCGTACTACCTGTCCAAGAACTCCGCGCCGAAGATGTACGACCTCATGATCTTCGCCTTCGCCGGCTGCGCCCTCGTCGCCGCCGCCAACGACGCGATCAAAGCCTACCGTCATCCTCCGCACGTAAAACCGAAGGTTGACGCCAAGGCGTCTTAACTCCTACCCTCCGCCCATGGACGAAGAGAACAGAAAGATCATCATCGCGGGCGCCGTGCTCGCCGCCGTCGTCGGCGGCGGCCTCTACGCCTACAAGACTCTCAACGCCCCCGCCGCGGCGCCCGGTCTGTCGTCGGCGCCCGGCGCGCCCGCCGCTCCCGCGAACCCCTCTCTGCCGCCGCTCGAGGAGAGCGACGACGCCGTCCGCCGCTCCGCGGCCGGCCTCTCCCCGGACGCCGTCTACGCCGCGTGGCTCAAGCAGGAGGCGCTCGTCCAGCGCTACGCCGCCGCGGTCTCCCACATCGCGCGCGGCGCGGTGCCTCGCGACGCCCTCGTCTCGCTCGCCCCGCGCGGAAAGTTTCCCGTCCTCAAGCGCGGCGGCAAGATCTACGCCGACCCGAAAGGCTGGGCGCGCTACGACGGCCTGACCGCCGCGATCTCCTCCGTCGACGTGAATGGTTTCGTCGCGCTCTACGGCGAGCTCGAGCCGCTGGTCGAGGAAGCCTGGCGCGGCTTGGGCGAGAAGGGCACGGCGCGCGAGGCCTTCGCCGCAGCCGCGACGGAGCTCGCGGGAACGCCGGATCTCTCCGGCGACGTCGAGCTCGTGGAAGGCAAGAAAGGGATCACGTACAAATTCGCCGATCCCAAGCTCGAGGGCCTCTCGGCCGCGCGCAAGCAATTGCTGCGCTTCGGGCCGCGCAACGCGTCGAACGTGAAGGTGAAGCTCGGCGCGCTGGCGGAAGCGCTTAGGCCCTAGGAGCTCTTCCTCACGGGCCGTACGCCCGTTCGTCCCGCGACCGGGCGTTAAGGCTTGACTAAAGCGTCCGTCGGGATCAGGAAGACGTTCTTGACGATCGTGCGGCCGCCGTCGCGCCAGTCCTGAATCGCCACCTTGTCGGCGCCGATGCCCTTGAAGTAAATCTTGCGGTGCGCGTACGCGCCGAGCTGCGCCGAGTTCGTCAGCGAGCCGTTGTTGGACGTGACGATGGTGATGTACGTCGCGTCCGCCTCGTTCTCGACGACCGTCGCGATCACGCCGATCTTGCCGTCCTCGGAGACGAACCAGCGGACGTCCTGCGGCGTGTGGCGCTCGCCGAGATACTCGGTCTGGCGCACGCACTTCGAGAACTTGAGTGTCGCCGTGCGCGGAGCCGCGTCGGGGTTCGTGCCGTCGGTGAGCCACAGCGCGAAGGACTTGGTCTGCCACTCGCTCGTCATCGCGTCCTGGGGACACGGAAGCGGGATCTGGACCTGGGCGGCGGCGGGAATCGAGAGAAGGGCGGCGGCGAGCAGCGAGACGATCATCGGCGGATACCTCCGGGATAGAATCCCTATAGGTATTATAACCCGCCCCGGGCCCCCCGCATGGGGCAAAAGACCCGGAACCGCCCGTGTAATTAGTCCTTGATGGAGGACTTCTTCTCGAGCCAGACGCCCAGGAGCGTGTGCACCTTGCGGGCGATTTCGAGCTCCCGCTCGTACTCTTCGAGGAACCTCAGGAAGGCCTTGTTCTCCTCGGCCGAGTGCGAGCCCCCCTTGGTGTAGGCGCGGTAGTAGGACTGCCCGTCCTCGAAGTACTGCACGCGGACCGCGAGGTCCTTCGCGACCTCGGCGGCGGTGTCGAGCGTGCCGGCGGGGCGCGCCGGAATGGCGGGCGGCATGAGAACGGGCTTGGCCGGCTCCGCGGCCTTCGGCGGCTCGGGCGCGGGCGTCACGGGCGCCGCGGGCGCGGCGGACTCCGCCGGCTTCGTCTCGGCGGGCGCGGCCTGGGCGACGGTCGAGCCGGAGCCGGGAAGCCCGGGAAGATCGGCGGCAAGGACCGGCGCGGCGATGAGCAAGAGGGAAGATAAGATCATGGTCCCAAGCGTAGCAGGCATGGACCTATTTGTCCACGCGCGCGAACGGGTCTTGACGGTTTTTTGATTTTTCTTTTCGTCGTTTGAGAGGGGGTCTTGACGCCCGGAAAATCGGGGCTATACTCAAATCAGATCCGCTCCGAAGCGAGTCGTTCGTGAGTTCGCAGACGCAATTCGTCGACGCGAGGTGGACGCCGGGTGAGGCTGCGGCCGTAAACGGCGACCTTCGGGCGTGGCGGTTCGTGGCTGGTGCCGTCGTATCGGGCGCGTCGTCGCGGTTGTTGCCGCCGAGACGCGAGGGCGCGCCCGGCGTGATGGTTCGGAGCGGGTCCTTTGAGGCGCCGAGGCGGTCCCCTAGTGGACGCCGGTCTCGGCGCCTCCTTATTTTGTGGCCAAAACGGCCAACACCGCGACTACCGGGAAGCCTGACACCGGTTACGGCAGGTTCCAGAGGTGGTGCCACTGCGGGCGCAGGTGCACCTCTTTGACCACGCGGCGAGCGGCCGCCTCGAAGCGCAGGGCGCGCTCGGGCTCGATCGGCTTGGCGCCGCCGAAGGGCGTCGCCGGCTGCAGGTACAGGGGAACGGGGCGCGGCGAGCGCTTCACGAGGTCCAAAACTTTCTTCCACTCGTCGTCGGTCGTCTTGCTCGTGAGCACGACCTTGATGAACGTGCCGGGCGGCGCGGCGCGCAGGAAGTCGCGGTGCGCGGTCCAGTGCTCGCGGCCCGTGGACGAAGGCAGCTTCACGTCCATCGCGACGGCGTCGCACAGCGGCGCGAGCGCGCTCATCGGAACCGGCAGCGTGCCGTTCGTCTCGAGGTGGTTCTCGAGGCCGTTCTTGTGCGCCCAGCGCATCAGCGGCATGAGGAACTGCGCGTGGAGGAGCGGCTCTCCCCCCGTCCAGGAGATCGAGCGGTGCGCGCGCTCGTGCGCGAGCTGGCGGATCTCCTCCTTGACCCATTCGGCGGTCCTGATCTCGCCGGAGGGGATGGGGATCGTGTCGGGCTCGTCGCAGTAGTCGCAGTGGAGGTTGCAGCCGCCGAGGCGCGCGAAGATCTGCCGCTCGCCAAGGCGCGGGCCCTCGCCCTGCAGAGACGAGAATATCTCGACGACCCGCGCGCGGGTCTCGTCCGACAGAGCGAGCGTCTTCAAGCGGCCGGGTCCTTCCTGCCGGCCTCGCGGAAGCCCTTCGCCCGCAGCTTGCAGGAGTCGCACGTCCCGCACTGGCGCCTGCCGCCCGCGTAGCACGACCACGTGAGCTCGAGCGGCGCGCCGACCTTCTCGGCCAGGCGCACGACGCCTTTCTTGTCGAGGCGCAGGAGCGGCGCGTAGATCTTGAGCGGCTTGCCCTCGGAGCCGCGCTTGGTGCCTTCCTTGGCGACCTTGCCGAACGCGTCGATGAACGGCGGGCGGCAGTCCGGATAGCCCGAATAGTCCAGGGCGTTCGCGCCGATGACGATCGCGCTCGCGCCGACGGCGTCCGCCAGCGACACGGCGAGCGAGAGGAACATCGTGTTGCGGCCGGGGACGTAGGTCGAGGGAACGCCGCCGCTCCCGATCTTGCTCAACGGCATGGACGGCAAACGGATGCTTTTATTGGTCAACGACGACCCTGCCAGCCACGGCAACGACAATTCGACCTGGTGGAGCGGGATCGAAGCGGAGCGCGCCACGGCTCGGGCGGAACGGAGTTCGCGGACGTGCCTCTGACCGTAGCGGATGGACAATCCCACGCAGGCGAAGCCCTTCTTCTTCGCCCAATACAAAGCGGTCGTGCTGTCGAGTCCGCCCGACAGGAGAACGACGGCCTTCGGCTTGCTCACGCCTTCTTCACCGGGAACTTCCCCTCGAGCGCCTCGCGGCAGATGCGGATCACGTCGGGGCTGAAGTTGCCCTTCTCGATCATCCAGGAGATGTAGCCGCGATCGGAGCGCACGACCTCGGCCAAGGTCTTGCCCTTGTGCTTGTTGCCGAAGCCGAACGCGGCCTCGCCCGCTTTCCAGACGAACTTGCCCTCGGCGTCGACGCGGTTCGGGTCGATCTGCGCGCACCAGGCGTCGAGGCCCGCGACGTCCTTCGGCAGGTCGGCGTAGCGCTCGACCTGGGCGAAGAGGATCTCGGCGGTCGCGCGCGCGTCGGCCTCGGCGCGGTGGGCGCCGGAGAGGTCCTTGCCGCAGTAGAACTTGTAGGCGGCGGTGAGGTCGCGGCGCTCCTTGCGCGAGAAGATCACGAAGGAGTCCACGATGCGCCGCCCCGTGCCGGGCCAGTCGGTGCCGCAGCGCTTGAACTCGGCGGACAAGAGCGGGATGTCGTAGCGCGCCGCGTTGAAGCCGGAGAGGTCCGCGCCCTCGAAGAGCTCGAGCAGCTTGGGCACGAGGTCGACGAAGCGCGGCTCATTGGCGACCATCTCGTCGGTGATGTGGTGGACCGCGGAGGCCTCGGCGGGGATCGGCACGCCGGGGTTCACGAGCGAGGACCAGACGACCTCGCTTCCGTCGGGATTGCGGCGGACGACGCAGACGTCGACGACGCGGTCGTTGAGCGGATCGACGCCGGTCGCCTCCAGGTCGAAGACGCAGAGAGGGCGGTCGAGCTTGATCATCGGGGCGGCTCCTGCGCGGGCGCGGTCGCCGGCGCGGTTGACACGGACTGAACGGAGGTCGGCGCGAGCTCGAGCGGCGGCTCGGGAGCCGGAACGGGGACGGGCTCCGGCGAGGGCGCGGCGGCCGTCGACGCCGTGGGCGGAACGACGAGAATGACGCGGGCGGGCCCCGTCGAGACGGGAACCTCGTGCTTGGCGCCCTTCGGCTTGCAGTCGTAGGTCAGGTGCTGGAACGGCGCGATCTTGAAGTGCTCCATGCCCTTGTCGAGGTTCGTCGTGACGTCCTCGCCCGAGTAGGAGATGTCGGTGTCCTGGCGGTGATAGTCGTCGGTGACCTGCGGCGCGAGCTCCTTGCCGCAGTTCTTGCGCATCTTGCGCAGCGCGTCGCGGCGGCGGCCGGACACGAACCAGCCCCAGCCGTCGGTCGAGTAGCGGACGTGCCCGCCGCCCATGTCGACGAAGCCGACCTCCTTGACCGGGCCTTTGCGCGGCTTGCGGCGCTCGACGGTCTCGGCCACGCACGACGACAGCGCGGCGATCAGCACGAACAGAAGCGCGTTTCTCATTTGAGAGCCCTCAGCGCGGCCGTGGGCACGATCTCGGGAGCGGACGCGGCGCCCGTCAGCCGCTCGGCGCAGCGCTTGCCGTCGAGGATCGTCTCCTCCATGAAGGAGTACTTCCACCCGCCGTAGCGGCCGATGGATTCCACGCCGAGCTTCTTGAAGTGTCCGAAGATCGCGTTCACCGCGGGCGTGCGCGCGCGGTCGTAGACGACGTAGCCGACGTCGACGGGCATCCAGATCTTGGCGGAGAGCTCGTCGCCGGCCTTCATGATTCCGGCGTCGCGCAGGCCCTTGATGATCTGCTTCTCGAGCGCGTCGCGATCCACCTTCGCGCCGCCGGGCCGCGCGACCTCGATGTAGAGCGCGGAGTGCCCCGCGGGCGCCAGGTTCGGCGAGAAGTTCGAGGAGTAGCCGACGCGGTAGAACGGGAAGCGCTTCTCGGGGTAGTAGATCCAGTGCTTGTCGGCGGGCGCGGGCCGGTTGATGCCGACGTTGAGGTTCCACACCGTGTTCCAGCGCAGCGCGCGGCGCGCGGTCCTCACGGCGGGCGGCAGCGGCGACGCGAGATCGAGGAAGACGTTGAGCGGCAAGGTGTTCACGAGGCGCTCGAAGCGCACCTCGCCGAGCCCTTTGACGACCGCGACCTTCTCGCGGAGGTCGACGGCGGTCACGGGCGAGCCGGTGCGCACAACGCCGGGCTCGAGCCTGGAAGCGAGCGCGTCGGGAAGAACCTGGATGCCGCCGCGCACGGGGTAGCGGAACGTCGCGTTGTAGCCGAACAGCGCGTTCTGCTCGGCCAGGGCGCCGTAGACGACCTCGGAAGCGGAGGGCTTCGGCACGAAGCGGCCCTGCCACTCGGTCGTCAATTTGTTCAGCGGCGTGCGCCAGAGCTTCTCGTTGTACGGCCGCATGAAGCGCTCGGTGATGCCCGTTCCGAACGTGGCGCGCGACCACGAGAGGAAGTCGGGCGCCTTGGGCAGCTCCTTCGGCCGGTGCACGGTCTCGAGGAAGCCCGCGACGCACTCGGCGACGACCTTCGGCGGCAGGCCCTTCGTGTTCGCCTGGAACGGGTAGCGCGTGTACGCCTTCGAGGAGTAGATCCACGCCTTGCGCTCGTGCGAGGCGACGTTGTCCTTGAGGAGATCGAGGATGAGCTTCTTGCCGTACTCGTCGTGGAGATGGAGCAGGTGGCCGGTGTAGTCGAACGTGAAGCCGCCCGTCTTCACCGAGCCCGCCGTGCCGCCCACCGTGTCCTTGGCTTCGACGACGAGGCGGTTCTTGACCCCGCGCTCGCCCAGGTGATGGGCGGTCGAGAGGCCCGCGAGTCCGCCGCCGAGGATCAGGACGTCGGTCTTCATCGCATCTCGACGAGCGCCATGCGGCGCGCGACCCATCCGACGAGGACGGCGACCAGGATGTACACCGCGACCGCGCTGCGCAGCGGCAGCTGCGTGACGAGGAACGCGCAGAAGGAGAGGAACGCCGCCGCGCCGCCCGCCATGACGACGACGGTGTTGCGCGTAAAGCCCATCTTCTCGAGGCGCAGCGCGAAGTGATCCCTCGAGCCCAAAAACGGCGACTTGCCCTGGTTGAGGCGCAGCATCGAGACGAAGAGCGTGTCGAACGCGGGCACGAAGAGGATGAGCAGCGGCGCGAACGGGCCGGCGTCGTTGACGTCGGAGTAGCGAGTGCCGAGCGAGATGCCGGCGAGCAAAAAGCCGATCAACAGCGAGCCGCAGTCGCCCATGAAGATCTTGCGCGAGCGGGACATGTTCCACGGGATGAAGCCGATCGCGGCGCCCGCGAGCGCGGCGGAGGCGAAGTTCACGTAGAGCTCTTCCGACGGCAGCGAGATCATCAAAAAGCCGAGCGCCGCGACGGCGGCCTGGGAGGCCGAGAGGCCGTCCATGATGTCGACGATGTTGAAGGCGTTGGTGACGCCGACGACCCAGACCATCGTGATCGCCGCGGCGACGTACGCGGGATCAACGAAGCGCACGCGCAGGCCGAAGAGGATCAGGAGCAGCGCGGCCAGGATCTGCACGAGGAACTTGGGCTTATAGTCGAGGCCTTCGGGGCGCTTGAGGTCGTCGACGAGCCCGAGGACGAACACGAGCGTGCCGCCGAGGACGAGCGCGCGCAGGTTGTAGAGCGTGCCGGTCGGGAAGTTGGTGGTGAGGCGCAGCAGCAGCATCGTCGCCATGAAGCCCGCGTAGATCGCGACGCCGCCGAACACGGGCGTCGGCTCCTTGTGGGTCTTCACCGAGGACGTCGGCGCGTCGAGCAGGCCGAAGCGCAGCGCGACCGAGCGCATCAGCGGCGTCGTGATGAACGACACCGCGGCCGCGCACGCGAAGGAGACGAAGAGGAGACCCGCCTGCGTCACGAGCCCTCCCCCAGGCCCGCGACGACGCACGCGCGGCCCTCGTACTCGGTCTTGAGCGTCTTCTCGAGCCCCGCCCAGTTCGCGGCGCCCTTCGGCGTCAGCGAGCCCAGCGAGGCGCCCAGGCGCGCGGCCTCGCGCGGGACGATCATCACGCGCGTGAAGCCGTCGGCGCGCAGGGCCGACAGGAGCGCCGCGGTGTCGGCGGCCTCGTTGGCGCGGCGGACGAAGAGGTTGGGCATGTGCACGGTGCTGGGGAGGTGGTCGGCGCCGAGGTAGTAGCCGCGCTGCTCGCCGACGACGAGGATTTTATCATTCGGCCTGGCCGCCCCGGTCAGCCACGCGGCGCACGGGTAGTACTCGAGGCGGCGCGCGAGGAACGCCTCCCGCGACTCGAGGCCGAACGCCGTCGAGGACGAGGAGAAGCTCTCGTGGACGAACACGAACAAAAACAGGTGCGCCGCGGTCATGACGCCCACCGACGCCGCGACCGCGCCGCGTCCCCAGCCCGGCAGGATGTCCCAGAGCTTCACGAGGCCGACGGCGCCCAGGAGCGCCATGAGCGGCACGAGCACGACGAGGAAGCGGAGCACGACGCCGGTCGAGAACCAGACGGCGGCCCAGACCGCGCAGTAGAGCAGCAGGCCCTTGAGCGCGCGGTTCTTCGACGCCGCCCACGCCCCCAGCGGCAGGAGCCACAGGACGACGTCCCAGCCGAGGTCGCCGAGCACGTCCATCCCCCCGCCGAAGCGCAGCGGGTTGCGCAGGAGCAGGATCGGCATCATGATGAGGCTCTTGAACCAGCCGTGCGCGTGGCCGTACTCGGTCAGCACCGAGAAGTAGCCGGCGGCGAGCTCGGAGGTCCAGCCCGTGTTCGCATTCTCGAAGAACTTGTAGAGGAACGGGAAGACGGGGTTCTTCACCGCGAGCCAGTTCTTGATCAGCCACGGCGCGAACAAGGCGGACACGATCGCGACGAAGCCCGCGAGATCGGCGACGCGGGCCGCGCGGTTCTTCTCGCCGAGGCACATGAAGAGCAGCCGCGCGCCGAGAATCGCCGCGCCGATGCCCGCGTAGTATTTCGTCCCGAGGGCGAGACCGGTGAAGGCCGCGGAAAGCCACAGCCAGCCGCGGTGATCGCCGCCGTCCGGCGAGAGCCCGCGCCAGCGCTCGAAACAGAGAGCGGCCGCGGTGACCCAGAGCATCACGAGGGGCTCCACGTACGTCGTCGAGGACATCAGCAGGACCGCGGCGTGCGTGGCGATGAAGAGAGAGGCGAGCAGCACCGCGTTCATCGGCGCCTCGCGCCGCCCGAGCGCGAAGATCCACCAGATCGCGAGCACCGTCGAGAGCCACATATACATCTGCGCGAGCAGGTCGCTGCCGAGCAGAAGGGCGAGCGTGAAGAGCATCTCGCCGTACTGCGGGAAGTGCGCGTAGACGATGCCGGGCGGCGCGAACAGCCGGCCCTCGCGCACGTACGCCGCCGGCAGGCCCAGGTGGTAGACGAGCGAGTCGTACTGGTGCGGCGGCACGAGGCACATCCAGAGGGCGGCCAGGAGAGGCAGCACGACCGCCATCGCCGCAATCGGCCGCTCCCGCAGCAGGCTCTGGTCGGGCGCCAGCGACTCGAGCGCGGGCTTGAGCTCGGCGAAGCCGAACACCCAGAGGGCCGCGAGCAGCCCCGACGCGGCCCAGGGCGCGTAGAGCCCGGCCGCGCCCAACGCGACGCCGCCGACGGCGAGAAGGCCGAGGCCGAGCGTGGCGCCCGCGAGCGTCTTCTGCGACTCGCTCATGTCGGAGAGCCCGAGCAGCCCGGCGAGCTTGCGGCCCGAGCCGGTGGCGAGAAGAACGGTGAGGACGAGGAGGACGAAGGGGATCGCGCCGGGCCGCAAGGCGACCCACAGCGAGTCGGCGGCCGAGGCCGCGCCGAGCGCGGCCGTGAGCAGCGCGAACGCCGCGGCCGCTCGCGCCATCAGCCCTTCTTCGGCTCGAAGAGGGCCAGCTTGACGATGCCGATGCGCTGGAGCACGTAGAGGGCCAGGCACCACAGCGCCTCGAGGCCGTACACGCACGAGCGCCGGAAGTTGATCGACGAGGCCTCGGCGAAGTAGCGCGCCGCGACGGGCACGTCGCCCATGCGCTGCTTCATGTACGCGGCCTGGATCAGGAACTGCTGGTCGAAGACGAAGTCGTCGGAGTTGTTCTCCCACGGGATGGTCTCGAGGCACTTGCGCGAGTACGCGCGCAGGCCCGAGTGCCACTCGCCCAGGTTCTGCCCGGTCACGATGTTCTCGAAGCCGGTCAGGAGGCGGTTGAAGACGTACTTGTAGACGGGCATGCCGCCGCCGAGCGCCTCCCAGCGCGTGCGGATGCGGTTGCCGCACACCATGTCGGCGATGTCGTTGGTGATGAGGCCGGCCATGATCGGCACGAGCCGCGCGTCGTACTGGTAATCGGGGTGGACCATGACGACGACGTCGGCGCCCTTCTCGAGGGCGGCCTTGTAGCAGGTCTTCTGGTTGCCGCCGTAGCCCTTGTTCGTCGTGTGCTGGATGACCGTCAGGCCCAGCTTCTTCGCCAGCGCGACCGTGCCGTCCTTGGAGCAGTCGTCGACGAGGATGACCTCGTCCACCGACCCGGGCGGGATGTCCTTGATGGTCCGCTCGAGGGTCTTCTCCGCGTTGTAGGCGGGCATGACGACGATCGTCTTGGCTTTGGGCATGAGAGGGGTATTATAGGAAAGACGACGGGGGTATGACGCCTTAGCGGCGCAGTTTCCAGACCCGGAGCCAGGGGCCCCGGACCTTGCCCGCCTCGAACGGGAACTCGGCGACGAGGTCGGCTCCGGCCGCCAATTCGGAGAAGAACGAGGCGTACTCGCGGGTGCGGCGCGGGTCGGCGCCGATGGAAGACGTCACGACGTACTTCGCGCGCACGGCGCGCACCGGATCGAGGCCCGGGCGCACGTCGAGGAAGTCGCCGTCGGCCTGCGACGCCGCCACGTGGCGCGGCGCGGAGAAGAGCTCGACGGCCTGCCGTTTGACTCGGTAAATCTTCCAGCCGCCGCCGGGGTGGCGCTCGGCCATCGCCTTCCAGAGCTTGGCGCGCGGGGAGCCGGCGGCCGCGGTCCGGGCGGCCAGGTCCTCGCACTGCTCCTTCGACGGGATCGCGCGCGGCGTGGCGTGCGGCAGATCGAGCAGAATCGTTTCCCCCGCCGGGATGTTCTTCGTCATCCACTCCTCGGCCTGGGCGCGCGTGTCGGGCAGGCGCAGCTCGGCGAGCCACGCCCACGACATCCAGATTCCGGGAGCGAGCGCCAAGACGGCGACGGTCAGGCGGCGCCACGGCTTCTGGCCGCCGAGAAGGTTGAGGCCCTCGCCCGCGAGAACGGCGAGCGCGGGGAAGACGCCGAGCATGTAGCGCAGCCACGCGCCGTCGAAGCTGTACGAGAGCACGACGCCGTACGCGATCACGGGCACGATCAGAAGAACGGCGCGCTTCGTCTTCTTCCAGAGCAGGACGCCCAAACCCAGCAGCGCGGCCGCGCCGGCGGGCGAGCCGTCGCCGCCGAACGTCCACATGTTGTGGAGCACGCGCACGGCGGTCTCCGCGGCGTCGTGCGGACGCAGGCGGCCTAAGTCGCCATAGTCGGCCTGGTCCGCGATGAAGCGCTGGAACTCGAGGAGCACGTACGGCGAGCCCGCGAAGAACGCGGCGGCGGCGAAAGCGGCGGCCTGCAGGAGCCACGTGAAGTACGGCGCGCCCCCCTCGCGCAGCGCCCACGCGAGCGGGACGACGAGCGCGATCGGCGCGGCGGTGTACTGCGTCGAGCACGCGGCTCCGACGGCGGCCGCGGAGGCGTAGAGCCAGCCGCGCGCGCCGCCCGACTGGAACTTGAGCGCGCACGCCCACGCGAGCGAGGCGAAGAAAGTCATCGTCATGTCGGGCTTCGCGGTGTGCGCGAGGTCGACGAGCGTGGGCGCCACGGCCAGGATCATCGCGGCGTACGGCCAGCGGCTCTTGTCGTCGGTCCGCTCCCAGCGCAGCATGACCGCGACCGCGCCGAGCGAGGCGGCGGCCGAGACGAGGCGCGCGATCAGGTAGAAGCCCGTCGGCGCGAAGCCGTAGAGCGCGGCGAAGTCGAGCGGGCTCTTGCGCAGGCCGAAGAAAGACCAGAAGCCGAACCACAGGCCGTAGAGGCCGGCGAGAAGCGTCGGCCAGAGCGTCGGGTACTTGAAGGAGTGCGGCCTAAGCGAGCCCGAGCCGAACGAGACGGCCATGTTGACCAAGTGCGGCTCGTCGGCGTTGTAGGTGTGCGGCAGGCCGTACGACGCCGTCGAGAAGCGCAGCCACGCGGCGAAGAGCGCGAACGCGAGACCCGCGTAGAGCCAGGGCGAGACTTCGGCGGCCTTCTTACGCACGCTTCCCCCGCAGATAGGGCATCGCGCCGGCGGCGGCGAGGAGGCAGAGGAACGGCTCGAGCGGGACGCGGTAGCGCAAAGTCGTCAGGAACACGGCGTGCGCCATCGTGTGGTAGATCAGGAGCGCCCAGACCGCGCCCCACGGCGCGCCCGTCTTGAGCGCGGCGCGGCCGCCCAGGATCGCGAAGGCGAAGAGGACGGTGAAGTAGAGCCCCATCACGACGCGCTGCCAGAGCGTGTAGGGATCGTAGAGCCACGGGCGCCAGTACAAGAACGCCTTGCCGACGACGATGCCGGCGGCCTGGAGCGGGTTCTCTTTGACGAGGTTCATCGTCTTGTCGAAGAAGTACGCGCCGATCTCGCGGTCGGAGATCCCGTTGGCCTTGGCCTCGGCGGCCATGTCGATCGGATGCGTGCGGACGGCGTCGCGATCGAGCGTGAAGCCCTCGTAGAGATTCCAGCCCATCTGGCCGGAGAGCGGCACGAGCTGGCCGTACTTCTGGTAATTGCGATACGTCCACAGCGCCGAGGGCAAAAACCAGCCCGGCGCCATGAGGAGAGAAAAGAGAACGGCGTGCTTGAAGCCCTTGGCCTTCCACAGGAAGAAGAACAGAATTCCCGGGAACGCTCCGAAGACCGACTTGCACGACGTCGCCAAGCCTCCGATCAAGCCGATCGCCAGATGCTTCGCGGACAACGGCTTGTTCCACAGGAGCACGACTCCGTGGAAGAACAACATCAACAAGAAGACGAAGAACGTCTCGGTCTGGAGCTGCGGAGTGAAGAAGATCACGGCGGGATCGACGGCCAGCCAAAGGGCCGACAGCCGAGCGGTTTTCTCGTCGACCAATCTCCCGGCGGCACGGCGCAGAATCAGCGGCGTGATGCCGCCGAGCACGACGTTGAATATGAGAATGGGATACTGACTATCGGTCCGCAGCAAACCGAGAATGCCCGCGATGACGAGCGTGAACAGCGGCGGGTGAGTCGCGTCGAACTCGGGCATCGGCAGGTAGCCGAGCCACGAGAGCGCGAGGTTGAAGTAGAGGTCGCGGCCGTAGGCGTCGCCCAGGTTCTTGGCCTGGAACACCGCGAGGATCGCCAGGCGCGCGGCGACGGCGATCGCGAGGACGGTCCAGTCGAAGCGGCGCGCGCTCCAGCGCGTCAGGAACGGAAGGCGGCCTTCCATTCCTCTTCCTTGAACCCCAGCAGGCCGCGGTCCTTGAGCAGGACGAAAGGGCGCTTCACGAGCTTGCCGTGCTTGGCGAGAAGCGCCAAAGCCTCGGCCTCGCTCATCGTCTTGAGCTTATCGCCCAGGCCCATCTCCCGGTAGACGACTCCGGAGGTGTTGAACAGCCGGCGGATGTCGCCCGCGTACTTCAGCATCGTCTTGAGCTCGGCCAACGTGGGCGGGGTTTCGACGATCGGGACCGCCTCGTAGGCGATTTTACGGGCGTCGAGGAACTTCAATGCCTGGCGGCAAGTGGAGCACTTCTCGTACTCGTAGACGCGCACCGGGGGATTATAGCGGAGCATGGTCCAATTAAGGAAGGCCCGCGCGGTGGGCCTATGGGGAACATATCGCAGGGACTAAAGAATAGGCCCCACTGGGACCTACGGCCCCGGTCGGTTCCGGGGGTAAAGGCTACACTGGGGTCGATGAGGTTCGCAGCCGCCCTACTCTCCCTTTCGCTGATCGGCACTTCGATGCCGCTCGACGCCTCCGCCCAGGTCGTGCGCGTGGCGGTCGGCGAGGCGGGCATCGCGCCCGTCGCGCCCGTCGGCAATTCGATCTCCGGCTCCAACCTCGCTCCCAATCTCTCGATCGGCGCGGCCACGCTCACCGGCGGCCTCTCCGCGCCCTCGATCGCGCCGGCTCCGTCCGCGCTGAACGGCGCCGTTTCCGTCAAAGCCGTTCCTTCCGCTCTCGCACCCGTCCTTTCCGCCCCCTCCACCGAGCAGCCTGAAAAGCCCGAGACCCCGAAGCAGGCCGCGACGCCCGTCGCGCCGGCCAAGGCGAAGAAGTGGTGGAACACCCCGATCACCGAGCTCCTCGGCCTCAAGAAGCCCGCCGAGGCGAAGTCCGAGCAGAAGACCACGACCGCCGAGACGGCCTCCGTCGAAGGCGCGGTCCAGTTCGACGGCGTCTCCGAGAAGAAGGGCTCCGTCGAGGGCGCGCCCGTCGTCGAGGGCGACAACTCCAAGGCCTTCAAGGCCGGACAGAAGCTCGGCAAGTTCGTCCGCCAGCAGAACGTCAAGCGCAACGCCTCCGTCGACGAGTTCGGCGGCCCCCTCTCCGAGCCGATGACCTTCAAGCAGCGCGTGGGCTACGGCCTCTCGCGCGGCCTCCACATGATCGGCATCGGCGCGATCATGACCGTCGGCCTCAAGCCACTGCTCGACGCGTGGGCCTGGCCCTCGATCATCAGCGACTCGGCGCTCCAGGGCTTCGGCCGCGTGGCGCTGCTCACAAAGTTCGGCCCCAACGAGATCGTCGAAGGGCTCGCCAACAACCCGATCGGCTTCATGGGCTTCTCTCTGCCGTGGGCGGTCACGATGGAGGAGATCTCCTTCCGCCTGCTCGGCTTCGGCCTGACCTTCCTCGTCATCGCCGCGGTCCGCCCGTTCTCGCGCTGGGTTTCGAAGATGATCAGCGGCCTGCCCGACGCGGCGGGCGCCGTGACCGGCGTGCAGCGCTTCCTCAAGCTCGGCGACGTGACCTCCCGCTACGCGTTCCCGATCGCGGCGATCTACTCCTCGTTCCAGTTCGCCGTCGCGCACTTCGGCGCGTGGGGCGTCGACCCGTACATCCTGCTCGTCAACGGCGTGCTCGGCGTGTTCCTCGCGCACACGGCCTACAAGTCGCGCAGCATCGTCGCGCCGATCGTCGCGCACCTCCTCTTCAACCTCTCCGTCTTCGCCGTGATCCTCGCCGGCATCGTCTGGTCGCCCGCGACCGCGCTGATGATCGCGATCGTCATGGGCCTGCTCGGAAGCGCCTCGCTGCTCTACTCGTGGCTGATGGCCCGCAAGATCAAGAAGTTCCAGATCAACGGCGCGATGTCCATCGTGGCGCTCGCGCTCGCCGGCTCGCTGCTCACGGGCGTCAACCCGCCGAGCAAGGGCGACCTCGCCCGCGCGTTCAACTCCCACTCCACCCGCGGCGACATCACGCTCGTCCAGGAAGCCGTCAAGCCCGGCGCCGCCGTGGGCGCGGCCGTCTCGGCCGGCGGCGTCGCGCCCGACTCGACGAAGGCGGCCGTCGCCCCCGTGATCGAGCCGCGCGAAGTCATGACCGCGCGCGTGAAGGGCGCGGTCGTCAACGTCATCGTCAGGATGCCCCAGGGCATGGGCACCGGGTCCGGCTTCATCATCACGCCCGACGGCATGTTCATCTCCAACGCTCACGTCACGGGCACGCGCAAGCCCGGCGAGTTCGTCGAGGCCCGCATCCCCGGCGTCAACGGCATCGTCCGCGCCAAAGTCCTCGCCGCCAATCACGACAAAGACATCGCGATCCTCCAGCTCGCGCCGCGCATGGACGGCAAGCCGTGGCCGACGGTCCCGCTCGCGAAGAACCCGCCGCTCGAGGGCGAGCAGGTGACCGCGATGGGCTACCCGCGCGGCCTGCCCTTCACCGTGACGGCGGGCGTCATGTCCGGCCTCGAGGGCCGCGGCAACATGTACGTGCAGCACCTGCAGACCGACGCCTCGATCAACCCCGGCAACTCCGGCGGCCCGCTGTTCAACGCTGCGGGCGAAGTCGTCGGCATGAACACCCAGATCTTCACGATGAGCGGCGGCTCCGACGGCCTCGGCTTCTCGATCACCGCTCCCGCGATCCAGATGGCGATCGATCAGTACCTCAAGACCGGCAACATGGCCACCGCGTCGCTCGGCATCATCGCCAACCTCTCGGACCCGAACAAGCCCGAGGCGGGCCTCGAGATCGAGTACGTGAAGTCCGGCTCCGCCGCCGAGGCCGCCGGCCTCAAGCGCGGCGACCTCATCGTCGCGGTCGGCGACATGCCGATCATGGAAGGCGGCCAGGAAGCCGCGCTCAAGATCGCCCTCGCCCTCTCCCGCCATACGCCCGGCGAGCAGGTCGACGTCACCGTGCTCCGCGCCGACGAGAAGCACGTCATCAAGGTGAAGGTCGACGCGAAAGTCACGGGCGAGTCGCGCTAGCCCGTCAGCGCAGCGGTCTTCCGAACCCCCGAAACACCCAGCCCCGCGCGAACATCCGCGCCGCGTCGTGCTCGCGCGTGAGATAGAGGTCGTCGCGCGAGGACTCGACGACGCGATAGCTCCCGTCGGCCGCGACGTCGGTGACGAGCGCGATGTGCGAGATCCAGGCCTTCGGCGTCGCGCTCATGAAGACCACGTCGCCCGGCTTCGGCGGACCGCTCATGTCGAGGCAGCCGTTGTGGCGGCAGTACGTGTAGAGGTTGCGGGCACGCCGATCGAAGAATGGATCGCCCGGCCGGCCGTCCTTCTTGCCGTAGCGGCCCGGGTTCGCGCGCCAATCGTCCTCCAGCAGCTTCTTGAGCGAGGTTCCCGCGTTGCGGTAGGCGATGCGCGGGACGTCCATGCAGACGATGAGGCCGCGCTTGCCGAAGAAGTCGCCGTAGAGCCCCTGGAGCGGATCGTAGAGGACGCCGATGAGCTGCCGCGCCTCGGCGACGATCCGTCCGCGGTCGGCCTTCGGATTCCACGCGGCGGGCTCGGCGTCCGGCCCGCGATAGGCGTGGAAGCGCGCGAACAGGACGAAGGCGGCGGCCCCGGCGGCCAGCAAGGCCGCCGAGGCCAATAGGACTCGCTTGAGCATGCCCCTCCCATACGCGGGAACCCCCGGAAACCTTACGGGTCGAATCTAGGACCTTGGACCCTGTTTTGAAAACGCGGCCGGGGGCATTACTGAGGGAGACGCACGGAGGCCCGATGCTCGACGACAATCTGCTGTTCCTGCTGGGAGTGGGAGCTGTCCCCATTTTGATGATGGCCGCGACGATCTACGCCCGCTCACTGCACCGACGGCCGGCGCTCGCCTGGGCGGGCCCGCGGCGCGGAGCGTCGCTCGTCATGCCGACCGCCGAGGAGACCGCGCGCAGCGTCCGCCGGTTTAAAGAGGCGGCGGAGCGCTCGGAGATGGTCGACTTCGTCTGGGAGCGCTACGCGCAGGGACGGGCGCTTCTGCTCGACGACATCCGCCGCGCGGCGGAGAGGAAAGGACGGAAGTCGAAGGCGAAGGGACCGCCGCCGAAGTGGATTTAGCCTAGGCGCCGAGCGCGTTCCACCAGTCGGCCAGCATCCGCTTCCGCTTCTTCGCGTCGTCCTGCGCGGTCAGGACGTCGAGGAAGGATTGGGAAATCGCGTGATAGCCTTGGGCGCCCCCGCCCGCCACCCAGCAGTGCATGAGCAAAGCGCCGCACGACGCGCACTTGCCGACCGTGAACTCGACGCCCTCGGCGGAGCCGACGTCGGCCGAGCCGGACAGCTCTTCGGTCAGGCGTGCGAATTCCTGAGATGGACAGCAGTCCATGGAACTTTTAGGGCCGCTCATTCGTATGAGAGTAGAAGAATTGCCGGCCCGCCGCCAGAGAAATTGACTAGCTCTAGAGTCAGTCAATGGCTTAGAAGCCATCGAACAAGCACCGGTGCGCGTGATTATCAGTAGTAGCTAGAGCGCGAAAGGCTTGCCGTCGGCGGGGTGGACGGTCTCGACGATGCCGTTCGGGCCGGCCTCGACCGAGAGCCAGTGGTGGAGCTTGCGCTTGCGCGTGGTCGAGGGCTCGGGGTAGAGAGGCGATCCGCCGCCGCCGGTGAGCACGTAGCGCACGCCGTCGCGCTCGACCGAGCCGAGCGCGTGGATATGGCCCATGTAGACGCGCTTCACTTTCTTCTTGGCCATCAGCGCCATGAACTCGGCGGCGCCTTCCTTGAAGCCGCCGGCGCCCTTCAAGGCGCCCCAGTCGGTGAACTCGCCGAGCGGGGCGGGCGGGATGTGCGTGAAGACGACCGTCGGAACGGATTCGTCGAGCACGGACGACAGCCACTCGAGCTGCGGCTTCGTCACGCGGTTCTCCGAGGAATCCAGCACGACGAAGCGCCATCCGGCGCGCTCGAAGACGTAATTGGGCGAGCCGAACGTCGCCTTATACACGTTCGCGTTCGTGACGCCGTGCGGCTTGTGGCGGTCGTGGTTGCCGAGCGCTGTGAGATAGGGGACCTTCACGCCCGCGAGGAACCAGCCCTTGATGAAGGACCAATACTGGGCGATCGTGCCGCGGCTGACCATGTCGCCCATCTGGAAGATGAAGTCGGGCGCGGTCGTGTTGGCGCGCGCGAGCAGGCGCCAGAAGACGCCGGGCTGGTTGAACAGCTTGCGCGAGAACCAGAAGCGGCCGGGCTCGCTGTCGCCGATCACCGCGAACTTGAAGCTCTCCCCCTTCGCTCGCGGGGTTTCGGCGAGCTTCGAGAGTTGGCGTTCGGTGCGCAGGGGCAGCGCCTTCTTCTGCAGCACGCCGAGCGCGCCGGGCGCGCGGTGCTGCGCGGGCTTGACGACGATGTGGCCGCGGCCGACCGCCTCCTCGATCGTCGGGACCGTGATCATCGGCGCGTGCGCCATGCGCGGCACGCGGCCGTCCCACATGTCGCGCTCGACGGTCAGGATCGAATCGGGGGCGCCGACGAGGCCCGTGTCGAGGTCGGCGTCGGGCTTATAAGGCAGCCCGGTGTGGACGCTCACGCCGGTCTGACGGCTGCCGTGGATGATCCACGGCTTGCCGGTCTTCTCGGCCAAGGCCTTCACGGCCTCGATCTGCTGAGGCGTGACGCCGGGACCGGGCACGCCGAGCACTTGCGTCCCCGACAGCAAAGACGGCGCGAGCTTGGGCGCGTCGGCGCTCGGAGCGGAGAGGACGCTCGCGGAGAGCGCGGGAGCGGTCAGGCCCGGCGCGGAAGGGATAGCGCTGCGCGGGACGACGACCTGGGAAGAGGCCGCGCCGGCGACCCAGAGCAGAAGGATCGCCGGCGCGGTCACGACGGTCATGTTATTTGACGGGCTGCTTGGCCGGAGGAACCAGGCGGGCGCCGGGGTTCGGAACGCCGACCTTCTTGAGGATCTGGTCGACGACCTGGTCGGTGGTCAGGTTGTTCGCCTGGTAGCCGAGCGTGACGCGGTGGCGCAGGATGCGGTGAGCCACGTCGCGGACGTCCTGAGGCGAGACCCACGCGCGGCCGTTGAGGAGCGCGTTGATCTTGGCGGCCTTGAGGAGGAAGATGGCCGCGCGCGGCGAGGCGCCGGACTCGATCGCGTCCTTCGCGTCGATGCCGTACTTCGCCGGGTTGTGCGTCGCCTCGATGATGTTGACGATGTAGTCGTCGATCGCGGGATCGACGTGGACCTGCTCGGCGATCTTGCGGATCGCGACGAGCTCATCAAGGGAGGTGATCTTGCCGGCCTTCGGCTGGCCCTCTTTCTTGGAGAACCGGTTCATGATCTCCTTGAGCTGCTCCATCGTCGGGCGGGGCACGAGGACCTTGTACATGAAGCGGTCCTGCTGGGCCTCGGGCAGGCGGTAGACGCCTTCCTGCTCGATCGGGTTCTGCGTCGCGAGCACCATGAACGGCTTCGGCAGCTCGAGCGTCTTGCGCGCGATCGTGACGCGGCCCTCGGCCATGGCCTCGAGGAGCGCGGCCTGCGTCTTCGGCATCATGCGGTTGATCTCGTCGACGAGCAGGATGTTCGTGAACACCGGGCCCTGGACGAGCTTGAACGCCTTCTCGCCGGTCGCCGGGTCTTCCTGCACGATCTCGGAGCCGAGGATGTCGGACGGGAGCTTGTCGGGCGTGCCCTGCACGCGCTCGAACTGGCCCTCGACCGCGTCGGAGAACGCCTTGACGGTCTGCGTCTTGGCGACGCCGGGGACGCCTTCGAGGAGGACGTGCTCGGAGGCGATCATCGCGGTGATGATCGAGTCGATCATGTCTTCCTGGCCGACGATGACCTTCGCGATCTCGGCGCGGATGCCCTTCACGACCGCGGCCTTCTCGACGATCGTCTGCGCGAGCGCCGCGTCGCCGCCCGCGTACGGGGAGGCGGCGGCGTCGACGGAAGGAGCCGAGGCGATCAGCGACTCGCCGGTGAGCGCGGCTTCGAGCGCGTTGCCCGCGCCGTGGACCTGCCCCGTCGGAGCCTTGCCCAAGTTCGGCATCGCGGCGAGAGCGTTCGTCGCGTTCGTCATCCGCTCGGCGGCGGAGGCCGCGGAGGTCACGGGCTTGAGGGCCGCCGGAACCGCGGCGGCCGCGGCCGGGATGACCGAGGGAGCCGGGAGCAGCGAGGGCGTCAGGGCCGAGCCCAGGCCCAGCGTCGGAGCCGCGAGCGCCGGCGCGCCGAGCGTGACCGAGGGCGCCGCGATGCCCGCGCCGAGCGCGGGAGCGACGGTGCCCGCCGGCACGCGCCCGCGCAGCTGCGCGGAAGCGGGCATCGGCGCGGCGATCATCGCCGCCAGTCCGAGATTGATGATGCTGGGAACTTTCTTCATAGACGCTCCTAAGGGTTCTTCGGCTGCTTGGCTTTCGGCTGCAGCGCCAGCTCGAGGCTTTCGAGCGGGTCGCCTTCGGTGGAAATCTTGATCGGGCGCAGGCGCGCGGCCTCGAACGCCGTCTCGATCATCTGCTCGCGGCGGGAGATCAAAGCGCCCTGCTCGCGGCGGACTTCGGAAGAGGAGGTGTCGAGCACGCGGGTCGTCCCCGTCTCGGCGTCCTCGACGGGCAGGAGGCCCACGTCGGGGAGCGGCTGGAGCTCCGCGGGATCGCTCACGCGGATCGGGCGCACGTCGTGGCGCGCGGCGAGCGAGCCGAGCGCGTCCTTGAAGTCGGCGGAGATGAAGTCGGAGATGACGGCGACCATCGAGCGCGAGACGAGGACCTTGCCCGCGGTGTCGAGGCCGGGCTTGAGGTCGGTCGTCTGGCCCTGCGCCTCGGCGTTCAGGATCGCCTCGATGAGCTGCATCGCGTGCTTCTGGCCGCCCTTGGGCGGGATCACGGTCTCGACGCGGTCGGAGACGAGGATCAGGCCGACGCGCACGTTGTGGCGCGTCGCCGCGAGCGCGATCACCGCGGCCGCGTCCTGGATCGCCGCGCGCTTCTCGACGCCCGTGGTGCCGACGCGGCCGGACTTGGAGACGTCGACGACGAGCATGAGCGGCATGTCGCGCTCGAGCTCGAACTTCTTCGCGTAGAGCTCGTCCTTCTTCGCGGAGGTCTTCCAGTCGATCTCGCGGGCGTCCTCGTTCTCGTACGGGCGGGCCTCGGCGAACTCGGTGCCGCCGGCGCCGATGAAGCGCGAGCGGAACGAGCCGCCGGAGACGGCGGTCGCGAGGCGGCGCGCGGAGAGCTCGATGCGGCGGTGGCGCGCGAGCGTCTTGGCCTCGATCGTGTCGCGGCCGGCCTCGGCGGCGAGGCGGGCCTCCTCCTCCTTGGCCTGCGCCTTGGAGAGCATGCGCCAGACGACGAACGCGGCGCCGATGCCGACGGCGGCGAAGAGCAGGAGCGGAACGGCGCCGAGCACGGGCAGCGCGGCGAGCATGAGCGGCGAGAAGGCGTGCTGCGTCTTCTTGCCCTCGTGAGCGGCGAGCGCGCGGTCGGCGGCGCGGAGCGCCTCGTCGATCGTCTCGGCCTCGGCGTCGGTCAGGTCGCGCGGCGTCGTGCCGTCGCCCTCCCAGCCCTTGCCCGACTTCTTGATGCCCTCGAGCCACGTCTTGAGCTTCACGACGTCGGCCTTGGAGTATTTCTCGCGGTACTCGCCGGAGCCGTAGCCGGCGCCGTTGGAGTCCATGAGGCCCATCGCGCGCAGCTTCTCGGTGAACGTCGAGCCCGGGAACACGGTGTAGCCCTTCTGCAGGCGGCTGTTGAGGAGCTCGGCGGAGATCTCCGCGGGATCGTCGCCGGCGGCGACGCCGGAGGCGGCCGCGATGCGCTCGTAAAGAGGAAGGAGGGTCTTGGCCTTCTCGAACGCCTTGCGCTGCTCGGCGGTGGGCTTCTTGACCTTGGCCATCGCCGAGTCGGAGGCCGCGCGCAGCTCGCGGTAGTGGCGAAGCGTGAACGGCTCGCGCCAGGAGTCGTCGTCCTCGCGCGCGCCCGAGTTGACGTTCGCGTCCTTGAGCTTGTCGAGGACCTTCTCGAGCTCCTCGCCGACTTCGGTCGCGCCCTTCGCCGCGCGCTCGGACGCGGCCTCGGCCATGAGCTTGCCGGCGGGGGTCTTGAGGCCGGCGAGCAAGGCCTCGAGCTGCGGCTTCTCCGAGGGCGTGCCGGCGACGGCCTCGGACACGAGGTCGAGGACCTGAGCGACGTCGGCGGAGTCGTGACCGGGACGCGCCTTGAGGATTTCGATGAGGACGTCCTGCGCGCGGACGGCGAAGCCCGCGTCCTTGGCGCGCGCCTTGAGCGCGACCGTCAGGCGCACGAGCGCGAGCGACTCCTGACCGGGGCGCATCACCTCGGTCTTGAGGTCGGCTCCCTTGGTCGCGGCGGGGCCGCCGAAGCGCTTGGCCAAGATCTCGTCGAAGCGGTCGATGGCGCCGGTGAGGAAGACCTTCTCGTTCCACGTGAGGTCGCGCGGCGAGGAGCCGAGCGACTTGCCGCCGGCGGCGGTCTTCACGAGCCACGCGCGGATGGCCTCGAGCTCGGCCTTCGTGTAGGTCTGCCGGTAGTCGGAGAGGTTGTTGCCCGCGCCGGGCATGAGCTTCGCGGCGCGCAGCGCCTCGTTGAACTCGGAGGCGGTGAACAGGCGGTAGCCGGCGAGCAGGACGACGTTGGCCTCGTCGGCCGCGATCTCGCCGACGGAATCGCCGGCGGGCGCGCCCGCGAGGGCGGCCAGAGCCTTGTAAGAGGAGATCGTCTTGCGCGCGGTCTCGGCGGCGGCCTTCATCTCGGGCGTGAGCTTGCCCGCGGCGCGCGCCTGGTTTTCGGCTTCCGTGATGCCGTCGATGATCGACTGGTAATGGCGCAGCTTGAGGTCGGAGCGCCAGGCGTACTCGGACTCGCGCGCGCCCACGAGCAGGTTCGCGGTCTTGAGGCCGGCGAACGCCGACTCGGCCTTCTCGGCCGCGGCCTTCAGACCCTCGCCGGCGCGCTCGCGCGCGGCGGGAGCGAAAGCGGCGCCGTTCGGCGTCTTGAGGACGGACGTGAGCGCGTCGACCGCGACGGACTCGGCCGGCTTGCCCTTCACCGAGGCGAGGATCTGCTTGAGGAGGGCGTTCGCGTCGGCGGCGTCGAAGCCGGGGCGGCCGACCTGCGCGAAGAGCTTGGTCTCGACGTCGAGCGCGGCGGAGTCGCCCTTCGCCGTGAGCTCGCGCGAGAGCTTCGCGATGAGGAGCGAGTCCTCGTCGGAGGCGTCGAGCGCCTTCTCGGACGGGAAGCGAGCGGCGCGGACGGCCTCGACCTGCTCGATCGCGCCGGAAAGCCAGATCTTCTCGGCCCACGTGAGCGGGCGGGTCTTGCCGTCGGACTCCCAGCCCTTGTTCTCCTTGGCCATCACGACGAGCGCGTCGCGCAGAGTCGCGAGCTGGGCGGCGTCGAGCGACTCGGCGTAGGCGAGGCGCGAGGAGTAGTCGCCCATCGCGGGCGCCAAGCCGAGCGTCCGCATCGCCTTCATGAAGTGCTGGCCGCTGAACGTGCTCTGGCCGGACTTGATCGTCTCCCACAGATCGTCGGCGGCGAGCTCGGGAGCCGAGCCGCCCTGCATCATGCCGGCCTTCGCGCCCGCCTCGAGCGACTTCTCGACGGTCGCCATCGCGCGGTCCATGAGCTCGCGCGTCGCGGCGTTCTCCTTCGTCGCCGGCTCGGCCTTCGGGCCGCCCATCTCCTCGAGCGCCTTCGCGAACGCCTGCAGATGCCCGAGCTTGTAGAGCTCGCGGTAGTTCTTGGTCGTGTAGGAGCCGCCGCGGCCGTAGTAGCCGCCGTGGCCGTGGTCGTCGTAGTAGTCGCCGTAGCCGCCGCCGCTCTGCGAATCGGGCAGGACGACGCCGTCGGCGATCAGCCGCTCGTGGAGGCCGGGGATCGCGGCCTCGGCTTCCTTGATCTGCTCGGTGATCGCCTGCGTGATCAGGTAGCGCACGCCGCCCTGCAGAGGCGCCGGCGCGTTCCCGTCGCCCTGCATCTTGTCGCCGATGTTGAGGAGCATGACGACCATCGACGGCGGGCCCTTCACTTCCTGGTCGGGAGGCGTCGCCTCCCAGATCGGCTTGCGCAGCGCGTCGTAGGCGCGCGCGATCGCCAGAGACTTGTCGAGGAAGATCTTCGCCTTCGCGAGGTCGCCGTCCTGGATCGCCGCGTCGCCGAGGCGGCGGAAGACGAACGAGGCGGACCAGAGCTGGAGCGCGGGGTCGTTGACGTGCTTGTCCTGGACCGCGGTTATCCCGTCGAAGAACTTCTTGCCGCCGTCTCGGGAGAGGTGCGAGTAGAGAACGCCGCCCGCCATCTGCTGGACCTGGCGGTTCGGGCTCTTGAGCACGCGGAAGAGCTGGACGATCGTCTTCTCGTTGCCGGACTCGACGCCGAGCACGACGAGCTTGACGAGCAGCATCGCCGCGCCCTCGTCGGAGCGGGACGCCGCGATGATCTGGTCCATCGACGCCCAGAGCATGTCGTTGTCGCGCTCGATGAGCGAGCGCAGCATGATCGCCTCGCCCTGCGCGGTCAGCGGCAGGATGCCGGCGCGGCGGACGATCGCGACGAGCACGTTGTCGGCCTTGGGATCGGGCGACTCGCGCAGGATCTGCAGCGCGCGCTCGAGGTCGCCGCCGGCGGTGCGCGGCGACTCGTGCCAGCGCTTGAGCGCGGGAAGGACCTGCTCGGGGATGCGCGCGTCCACGTAGCGGTCGGTGAAGATGACGAGGTCCTCGGCGTAGAAGAGGCGCATCGAGGCCTCGGCGGCCTGCCGCTGCTGCGCCTGGAACTGGATCGTGCCGATCGAGGACACGCCGGTCAGCGCGATCATCAGGGAGAGGACGCCGACAGTGCCCCAGCGCTTGAGGCGCGCGCCGAGTCCCGGAGCCTGCGGAGCCTTCAGCGACGGGATCTCATAAGGAACGGGCTTCGACGCCGCGATCGCCTCGAGCGCTTCCACGCGCAGGACCGCGTCGGAGTGCGAGAGCCAGCCGATGTCGGCGCGGCGCGCGAGGATGCGCTCGGTGACCGGCGTCAGCGGCTCCATGCGCGTCTTGCCGGCGCGGCGGAGCGCGGCCAGGATCTTGTCCATCGTCTCGGGCGAGGCGCCGGAGAGGTACGCGGCGGTCAGGAGCTCGCGCCAGAGGGCCTCGTCGCGCGCGGCCCAGTCGATCATCGTCTCGCGCAGCGGCTCCTTGGCCTGCTGCCACTTCGCGACGAAGTGCGAGAGGCGGCGCTCGTCGGCCTCGCGCAGGTCGTAGAGGTGGACGAGGTCCTTCGCGACGCCCTTCGGCACCGCGCCGTTCCAGCGCTGCCACGTCTCGGTGATCCGGCGCGTGAGCGCGCCGCCCGTCCAGTGGTCGTAGGCGAGGTAGCCGGCGGCGAGCGTGGCGAGGATCGCGAACGGAAGAATCTGGGGCCACGCGCCGAGCGGGATCAAGGCGAGGCCGAGGAAGGAGGCGGGGCCGCCGAGCGAGCCCGAGCCCTTGCCCTTCTCGTCCTTCGCGGCCTTCTTCTCGCCCGCGTCGTTCTGCGGGCGGCGGAGGAAGGACTTGCCCTTGAGAATCGAGTCGAGCAGCAGGAGCATCAGCGCGGGCCAGAGGAGGTAGACGCCGATCGGGCGCGGCGACTTGATCGTGTCGCCCTGCTGGCCCTTCTCGAGCGCCGAGACGTCCTTGAGGATCGCGTCGATCGAGGTCTTGCCGCCGGAGCGGAAGTACGCGCCGCCGGTGCGCTCGGCGAGCTTGCGCAGCGGCCCCTCGACGAGGCGCGTCGTCGCGGGCTGGCCCGTCTTCTCGTCGATCTGATACTCGAAGCCCTTCCCGTCCTCGGTCGGGATCTTGATCTTCGTGCCGGCGGGATCGCCGACGCCGATGACGTAGACCGTGACCTTGTGCTCGAGCGCGGCCGCGATCGCCTTCTCGACGTCGGCCTCGGGCACGTCGCCGTCGGAGATGACGATCATCAGGCGCTGGCGGTCGCCGAGCTTCTTGAGGACCTCGAAGTGCTCGGCGGCGTACTTGACGCCGTCGCCCAAGTTCGAGCCCGCGCCGATGTCGCGCGTCTCGACTTCGGGGCGGTTGATCTTGAACTCGAAATTCGAGTACTCGGCGGAGACGGGCGAGGCGGTGCGGGCCTTGCCCGCGAAGAAGACGAGGCCGACGCGGTCGGTGCCCTGCAGGCGCGAGATGAACTCGTTGAGCTCCTTCCGCGTGCGCTCCATGCGGCCGTCCTCGGCGTACACCATCGAGGTCGAGCCGTCGACGGTGACGACGATGTCCTTGCCGCCGAAGTTGACGCGCTCGTCGGTCATGCCGCCGCGCGGATCCATCGACGCGAGGCCGGTCAAGCCGAGCACGGACAGGATGAGGGCGGTCTTCGTCAGGAAGCGCTTCGCCCCCCACCACCCGGTGAAATTCTTGGGAGCCGTGACGGGCGCGAGCTTCTTGGCCGCGGCCATGTTCTTGCGCAGGCCCCAGAGCACGAAGAGGATCGCCAGCGGCAGGCCGATGCCGAGCACCCACGCGAACGCGGCGCCGGAGAACATGACGCCCTGGCCGGCGAAGGCGAGCGGCAGCGCGGCCATGCCCCAGACGCCGGAGCCCTTGCGCGGGATCGCCTTGCGGGCGGCGTCCTTCTCGCCTTTCTCCTGCTGGCCGAGAGCCTCGCCGAGCTTGTCGGCGCCTTCCTTGGGATCCTTGCCGTCTTTGCCGTCCTTCGGCTTGCCGTCGCCCTTCTTGTCGCCCTGCTGGTC
>CAYVFO010000003.1:41564-47171 GCA_964450975.1 uncultured Elusimicrobia bacterium
GTCGCCCTGCTGGTCTCCCTGCTGATCGCCCTTCTGGTCGCCCTTCTCGCCCTTCTGCTTCTGGCCCTTCTGCTTGCCCTGCTGCCCCTTCTGGCCCTTCTGCGGGTTCTGCTGCTGCTCCTTCTGGGCCTGCTTTAGCGCCTCGAGGTTCCACTTCGCGTCCTCGTTGCCGGAGTCGCGGCGCAGGGCTTCCTTGTAGAGCTCCATCGCCTTCTCGGCGTCGCCGGCCTCGAGCGCGGAGTTGCCGAGGTTGAAGAGCGTCTGAGACTGGCGCTTCGGGTCCTGCGTGAGCGAGAGGTACTTCTGCCACGCGGCGTCGGCCTTCTCGTTCTGGCCCAAGCGCAGGTACGCGTCGGCCATGTTGAAGTAGAGCTCGGGAACGTCGGGGTGGCGCTCGAGCGCCTCGCCGTACTTCTTGAGCGCCTCGCCGTAGCGGCCCTGGTTGTAGAGGCGGTTGCCCTCGAGCAGCTCGGGGGGGACGGCCTTCGTCGGGTCGCCGGCCTGCGCGACGATCTGCGTCGCCGGGATGCCCGGAATCGGCGTCGTCGTCTCGAAGCCGGGACCGAGGAGCGACGCCGAAATGATCGCCATGCCGTAGAGGCGGCGCAGCCGCGTGTTGGAGAGCGCCACTTCCGCGCCGAGCATCAGGAAGGCGAGGAGCGCGAGCAGGCTCGTGTAGTCCTTGATCGCGATCGCGGAGACGATCTTCGCGGGGCTCTTCTCGAGCTTGGAGATGTCGAGGAGCACGTCGCGCATGCCGTCGGCGTCGCCGGCCATGTAGAACTTGGCGCCGGTGATGTCGGCGACGTCGCGGAGGGTCTTGCTGTCGTAGCCGCGGCCGTTGTCGCCGATGCCGACGGTGTAGACCTTCACGCCGAGCTTGGCGGCGATCTGCGCCGCTTCCTGCGGCGAGATGCCGGAGTTCGACTCGCCGTCGGTGAAGACGACGACGATCTTCGCGCGCTCGGGCTGGAGGATCTTCTCCATCAGATCCGGGTGGTCCTTCGCGAACGCGAGCGCGGCCGCGAGGCCCTCGTCTTTGAGGAGCTTCTGGATCGTCTTGACGCGCGGGTCCTTCTCGGCGTCGAGCTCGAGCGCGTTGAGCTCGGCGAAGTGCGCGATCGCCGTGAGCATGGACTTGCCGACGGCCGTCGAGCCCGTCGTCTGCAGCTCCTGCAGGTGGGCGATCAGCGCGTCGTAGTCGGTCGTGAGCTTGACGTCGAGGTAGGCCTTGTCGGAGAACGTGACCATGCCGACGCGGTTCTCGGTGCCGCGGCGCTGCTCCTCGACGTACGCCTTGACCGCGCCCTTGACGTTCTCGAGCTTCGCGCCGCTCATCGAGCCGGAGAGGTCGATCGAGACCATCGTGTCGGTCGACGGGATGAACGTCTCCTCGCGCTCGGTGCCGATCATCGGGCGCGCGAGCGCGACGAGGATCAGGCCGATCGCGGCCATGCGCAGGACCTTCGGCAGGCCCGCGAGCCGCTCGCGCAGCGTCTTCTTGCCCGAGGTCTGCGCCGTCGAGGACACGGCGAACTTGGCGTCCTTGCCGCGCGCGCGGTAGGACCAGATCACGTACGCGAAGTAGGGGATGAGGAGGAGCAGCACCCACGGCGAGCCGAACTGCAGGCCGGCCGCGCCGCCCGCGAGCGCGAGGAACGCCGGGAGACCGGACTTCTTGTCCTCGGCCGGCTTGCCGGCCTTGCCCGCGACGCTCTCGACGAGCGCCTTCAAGCGGTCGAGGTCTCGGCCGCGCGCCGCCGCGTCCTTCTCGGCGCCGGAGAAGCGCGCGTTCTCGGCGTCGAGCGCGAGCTTGCCGGCGAGGTTGACCTGGCCCGCGTCGTAGAACGTCTTGCGCAGGTCGCGGGCGAGCGTGCGCGCGTCGCGCGCGGCCTTCGGCATGCCCGCGAAGTCGACCATGAACTCCGTGAGGAGATCCTGGTAGCGCGCGTGGAACGAGGCGGAGTCGAGCGACTCGGACTCGGCGCGCAGGCGCTCGAGCTCGTGCTCGGTCTTCACGACGATCGAGAGCTTCGTCGCGTCGAGCTTCGGGTAGAGCTTGCGGGCCGCGACGAGGCGGTGGACGCCGACGAGCAGGAGCAGGCCGAGCGGGATCGCCGCGAGCCACATCCAGTTCGGGCCGTCGGCGCGCTTGGGGCCGACGATGTCGCGCAGGCCCTTGTCCTTCCAGTCGGGCGTGAGGACCGTCTTGACGTCGAGCTCGCCCTTGGGCAGGACGATCTCGATGCCCTTCGGGAACGCGGCGGCGTCTCCCGTCTCGACGACGGCGACGCCGGGCTCGAGCGAGAGCTTGCCGGAGCCGAACGGGATGGCTTCGTACGTGATCGTCTTCGTCTCGCCGGGGGCGAGCGTGAGCGGCGCCTCGGCGCCGCGGCCCTGGAGCTCGAGGTCCTGCGGGAAGGACTCCTGCAGGGCGGTCCGGAGGTTGTGGAGCGTGATCGGCTTGTCGCTCGTGTTCTTGATCGTGATCGAGACGTTCAGGCGCTCGCCGACGGTCATGCCCTGGCGGGAGAACGTCGCGGCCGTCGCCTCGACGGGGCGCGGCAGTTGGGCCTTGGCGACGGTGTCGGCCTGGGCCGGAGCGGCCTGGACCGGAGCGGCCTGCGCCGGGGCGGCTTGGTTCGGAGCGGCCCCGGCGGGAGCGCCCCCGGCTTGAGCCATGACCGCGACCGGCGGAACGAGGAGGCTCTTCGCGCCGTCGACGTTCTGAGAGAGCGCCAAGGGGATCGCGAGCGCGACGATCGCGACGCCCTTCGCGAGACGCGACTTGATCCCGCCGAGGAAACCGCCCTTCGCGGCGACGGGAGCGTCCTCGACGGCGGGCTTCTTCTCGGAGGCGCCGTCGAACGCGGCGGAGGCCATGTTTTCCGGCTTCTCGCCGATGGACGCGGCGGGCATGAGCCGCTCGAGCGCGAGCTTGACCGGCGTGAGAGCGGCGGGAGCGTTCGTCACGGCCGCCGGCGGGAGCTTGGCGGCGGCGGTATGGACCGGGCCGAGCGCGACGGCCTTGATCTCGGCCGACGGAGCGGCGACGGGGCGCGCGGCGAGCGCGCCGAGCGCGGCCGGCATCGCCGCGGGCGCGATCGACGGGGCCGAGAGCACGGAGGGCGTCAGGCCGAGCGCCGTCGGAGCGAGCGAGATCGAAGGGGCCGAGAGGCCCGTCTGGATCGAGGGAACCGCGCGGATGCCGGTGCCGGCCTCGGCGGCGCGGCCGGCGGCGGTCTGCGCGAGCGCCTGGTGCGCGTGGTGGCCGGGCGCGGCGAGGACGATCGCGAAAGCGACCGCCCCTCCGACGAGACGCTTCCACATAGGAAGCCTCATTTATTGATCCAGATCAACGCCATGGTCCGATTATGGCAGTGGAATAAAGGAAGGGCGTGGGCCCATGGGGGATGAGGGCCCCGGGCAGGAGGCCTAGGAAAGAGTGGGCCGGATGGCGGCCGGTGTCAGACTTTAAGCCGCGAGGCGAGGAACGCCCACGCGAAGAGGAGGCACGAGGGCAGCTGCACGAGCGCCGCGTAGGCGGCGCCGGCGCGCTCGTCGAGCTTGCCGGGGCCCCACATTCCGACGAGGATCAAGGCTCCGGCGGCGCGCCAGAGGGCCGCGGCGGCGGCGGCGCGCGAGAGGTCGACGGGCTCGGAGAGCTCGGCGTGGCCGCGCTCGCGCCAAGAGAGGCGCGCGAACCAGGCGGCCGAGACGGTCCACGCGAGCTCGAAGAGATACAGGATCGGATCGGGCAGGCCGGCGGCGGCGCACAGGCGCGCGAGAAGGCGCGAGCCCGGCAGCCAGACGACGAACGCGGCGAGAATCCAGATCCAGCGCTCGCGGCCCGGCTCCTCGTCCATTTCGGATCGGCGCAGCGCCCGGCGCCACAGCCAGACGCCGAGGCCGCCGAGCACGAGATCGCCGAGCAGCCAGGTGTCGGCGATCAGGCGCTCGTAGAGGTAGAAGCCGAACGCGGTCCGGATGCCGTAGGTGACGAGCCCCGCGCCGAGCGCAAAGACGAGGAAGACGGGCAGGAGCAGGCCCGCGGACTCGGGGTGCTCGACGCGGCGCGGGAAGAGCCGCGCCGCGAGATGGGCGCAGAGGACGGCGGTCATCCCACCGTCGAAGACCGCGATCGCCGCGCCGAGCCAGTCGACGCCGAGCGGGTGGAAGCCGTGCTGGAGGTCCTTCGCGTAGACGCCCGCGTGCAGGACGACGGCCGCCGCGCCCGCGAGGAACACTTCGCCGTCGCCGACGCGCCGGCGCGCGCGCGCCGCCTCGAGAGCGAGAAACAGCCACAGCCACGGCAGCACGAGCCGCCCGGGCGCGAGGGCGCCCCAGCCGAGACGGAACGCGTCGCCGCCGACGAGCGGCGCCAGCGCCGCCGCGACGGCGGCCCGGATGATCAGGGCCGCGCCGCGACCGCGTCGATCTCGACCGCGGCGCCCTTTGGAAGCGCGGAGACCTGAACGGTCGCCCGCGCGGGATACGGAGCCTTGAAGTGCTTCGCGTACACCTCGTTCATCTCGGCGAACTTGCCGAGATCCGTCATGTAGACCGTCGTCTTGACGACGCGGTCCATCGTCAAGCCGGACGCGAGCAGGATCTCGAGAACGTTCTTGAGGCACTGCGCGGTCTGATCCGCGACGGAACCCGTCACGAGCGTCCCGTCGGGTCTGAGCGGCGTCTGCCCGGAGACGAACACGAGGTCGCCTACGGCGAGTCCTTGAGAATACGGCCCGATCGCCTGCGGCGCCTTCGCCGTCAGGATGGGAGCGCGCTTCATTACTTCAGCGCCTCGAGCAGGGCCTTGTTCGTCTTGTGCGTGCGCATGAGCTCGGTGAGGCCCTTGATCGCCTCGATGTCGCCCATGCCCGCGAGCGCGCGACGCAGCTTGTACACGCCCTCGAGGTAATCCGGCGGGAAGAGCTTCTCCTCCTTGCGGGTGCCGCTGTCGCGGACCTTGAGCGCGGGGAAGATGCGCATCTCGGCCGCCTGGCGGTAGAGCACGAGCTCCATGTTGCCCGTTCCCTTGAACTCCTGGAAGATGATGTCGTCCATCTTGGAGCCCGTGTCGACGAGGATCGTCGCGAGGATCGTCAGCGAGCCGCCGCCCTCGAGCTTGCGCGCCGCGCCGAAGAACCGGCGCGGGATCTCCATCGCGCGGCTGTCGAGGCCGCCCGACATCGTGCGCGCGCCCGTCGCGAACTGGTTGTAGACGCGGGCCAGGCGCGTGAGCGAGTCGAGCAGCAGGAACACGTCGTTGCCCTCGACGACCTTCTGCAGCACGGTGCGGAAGAGATCCTCCGCGATCTTCTTGTGCTGCTGGTAGCTCTGGTCCGACGACGACGCCCAAACCTCGGCGGGAATCGAGCGCTTGAAGTCGGTGACCTCTTCGGGGCGCTCGTCGACGAGCAGGCAGTACTGCAGGACTTTCGGGTCCACCTCGTGGACCGCGTTCGAGACCTGCTTGAGGAACGTCGTCTTGCCGGCCTTCGGCGGCGCGACGATCAGGCCTCGGGTGCCCTTTCCGATGGGCGCCAGGAGGTCGAGAGCGCGCATGGACGGGTCGGTCGAGCCCTTCTCGAGCTGGAACCACTG
>CAYVFO010000004.1:0-4677 GCA_964450975.1 uncultured Elusimicrobia bacterium
GTCCTTGATGAGCCCGCCGGCGACGACGACGGTGCCGACGGCGACGGTGCCGACGGCGACTTTGGTGCCGATCTTCGCGGTGCCGTACGCGACCTTCGTCGCGACCTTCGCGGTGCCGTAGGTGAGCTTCGCGGTGCCTTTGACGACGCGGCAGCCCCCGAGCAGGAGAACGGCGGCCAGGCCGAGGGCGAGCCGCTTCACGGGTAGACCTTGTCGCGCTTGAGCTGGTCGCGGCGCTTCTTTGCGAGCCGCGGGTCGTAGACCTCGAGGAGCTCGAGCTGGCGGCCGAAGCAGAACGCGTGCCGCTCCTCGTCGGCGCCGGTCCGCTTCGGCGAGAACGCCTCGCGGTGCGCGAGATAGTAGGTGAAGTCGAGGACGAGCACGTCCAGCATGTCGGCGAGCTTCTCGTGCTCGATCACGTCGAGGTAGACGCCTCGCTCGGAGGCGATCCAGCGGTACTTGCCGTCCGCGAACTCGATGTGATGGCCGCCGTTGAAGCCGGGCTTGAGCTCGAGCTCCCACTTCGGCTTCTCGTAGCCGAGCTTCTTCCAGGCCTCGGCGTAAGCCGCCTGCAGTTCGTTCATGCTCATGTCGAGACCGGCATGCCTTTATTATGACGGTTTTTCGATAGAATCGCCGCATGGACGACCGGCGAAGGCTCAGGTGGGAGCTCGCGACTCTCGCGTGCATGTACGCGGGCTACATGGGCTTCATCCTGTGCCGCACCGCGATCTACGTCGGGAGCCCCGCGATGGTCGGCGATCCGGCGCTCGGGCTGTCGAAGACGATGTTCGGCGCGATCCTGGGCTGGGGCACCGCGGGCATGGTGACGGGCAAGCTGCTGAGCGGCGCGGTCGCGGACCGGCTCGGCGGGCGGCGCGTGTTCCTCGGCGCGCTCGCGATCGCCGCGGCCGCGGCGGGCGCGTTCGCGGTCGCGCGGAGCTTCGCGGCGTTCTGCGCGCTCAACTTCGCGATGCTGCTCGCGGCGTCGGCGGGCTGGCCCGCGATGTCGAAGCTCATCGCCGCGTGGTACGAGCCCGACCGCTACGGGAAGGTCTGGGGCGTCATCTCGACGAGCTCGCGGCTCTCCGCCGTGCTCTCGAGCCTGGCGCTCGGCGCGCTGCTCGCGCGCGCGCCGTGGACGGCCGTGTTCGCGGCCGCCGCGGGCGTCACGCTCGCGGCGGTCCTCGTCATCTCGATCTTCCTCAAGGCCGGTCCCGAGGACGTCTCGCTGCCGCCCCCGGGGAAGAAGGAGGGGGAGAAGGCGGCGCCGCACGAGCTCGACGGGACGACCCTCAAGGAAGCGCTGCTCCATTTCGCGCGCAGCGGCCGCGTCTGGCTCATGTGCCTGAGCCTCATGTGCACCACCGTCCTCATGGAGGTGATCGGCTTCCTCCCGCTCTATCTCAATGAGACGCTCGGAATCTCGCCCGCGCAGGCCGCGACCGCGTCATCGGTGTTCCCGGCGGGCTGCTTCGTCGCTCTGCTCGCGGGCGGCTTCGTCTACGACCGCGTGCCCAGGTCGGGCCGCGCCGCCTTGCTCGGCGGCATGCTCGCCGTCTCCGCGGCCTGCCTCGCGGCCCTGCTCGCGCTCGGGAGCTTGGGGCTCTCGCCGGGCGCCGCGTTCCTCGCGACGTGCGCGATCCTGTTCCTGTACGGCGTGACGGTCGCGCCGTCGTACTACCTGCCGATGAGCGTGTTCTCCATCGAGCACGGCGGCCCGCACTGCGGCGTCTTGATCGGCCTCATCGACGCGGCGGGCTACGCGGCCGCGATGCTCTACCAGTTCGGCGGAGGCGCGATCATCGACGGCCCCGCGGGCTGGCGGGGCATGCTCTTCCTGCTGCTGGGCATCTCCGTGATCGCGACGGGCTCGACGATCGCCTTCGCCGCCAAGGACGCCGCCGCGACCCCCTGAAAAATCGCGCGTTTTCCGTCGAAAGGCCGCTCGGACGCGCGGAATATTTTGGTAGGCTCGGCGCATGAAAGCGCTGATCGCCTTGCTGCTCGCCGGGACCGCGGGCGCCGCCGCCCCTGAAGGCTGGGCGCCCGCCGACCACGAGGCGCCGAAGACCGCCTCGCCGCGCGGGCACCTGATCGTCCAAGAGGGCGAGGAGGGACCGCACGACGAGCACAATCCCGTCGTGCACATGGTGATCGCGCAGGCCGCCTTCCGGCTCTACTCCTCGCGCTACGAGAGCTCCGAGCTCTCGCGCTACATCGGCGAGCACGACGGCAAGGGCCCGACCTCGAAGAACCACGACACCGTCGTCGCGGGCGCGTTCGAGGAGGACAAGTCGTACAAGAACCCCTTCAACGAAGTCGCGCCGGTTATGCGCCACTTCTGGGACTGCCGCAGCGGCGACAAGGACGGGCTCGCGGGCTTCGACAGCGGCTACAACCGCTCCTGGAAGTACTGGACCGGCGGCTACGGCCTCGACGGCAAGTACGACGAGCAGTGGAGCAAGAACGCCGGCAAGCTCAAGGGCGCGCAGGGCGTCGGCGCGCTCGCCGCGCACAAAGCGGGCGACAAGGGCAAGGCGTACTGGTATCTCGGCCACGTCGTCCACCTGCTCGAGGACATCACGGTGCCCGCCCACGTGCTGCTCTGGCCGCACCCGTTCAAGGGCGACGCCTACGAGCACTACATCAAGGAGAAGCACGACCGCTGGCCGTCCGTGCCCTCCAAGCCCATCGAGAGCTTCGCCGGGATGAAGGAGCTCTTCTACGCGACGTGCGAGATCTCCAACCGCTACGACGCCGGCACCGGCGAGGGCTCGACGCGCGGCAAGGACGGCGAGGGCGACATGGGCTGGCGCCGCGAGGGCGGCTTCACCGAGGAGGAGCTCATCGAGGAGGGGGACGTCCTCGTTCCGCTCGCGATCCGGCGCGTCGCCGCGCGCTATCTGCTCTTCTACAAGTCGCTCGATAAGGAGGCGCCGCGAGCGACGCTCGAGGCCGCGCCCGCTCCCGGAGGCCTGCTTCTCAAGGCCTCCGCGAAGGACGCGCTCTCCGGCGTCGACCGCGAGGGCTACGTCTACGAGGCGCGCCGCCCGGGCGGCGCCTGGTCGGAAATTCCGGGCGCCCTCGAGGAGACGTTCTTCGCCGCGGAGGGCGCGTGGGAGCTGCGCGTTTCCGCCGTCGACGCCGCGGGCAACCGCGCGCGCTCGAAGACCGTGAGGGCGACGGCGCCCGCCTCGGTCGCCGCGCGGTGAAGATCGCGGCGGTCCGGGCCGCGATCGAGCGCGACGGGCTGTTCGTCTTCGAGCGGCTGTTCCCGCTTCCGCTGCTCAAGAAGATCCGCGCCGACGTCATGCGCCGCCACGAGAGCGGCGAGCTCTACCGCCGCGGGCTCGTGCGCGACATCGGCGGCCGCTGCACGTCGGTCCTTCCGCTCGAGAAGCCGTATCTCGACCCGCGCCTCTACGCGAACCCGACGCTCATGAAGCTGCTGCCGTCCCTCCTCGGCGCCGACTTCCGCCTGAGCAGCGTCGAGGTCGTCGTCGCCTTGCCCGGCTCGACCAAGCAGTACCAGCACATCGACGGCCCGATCCGCTTCGAGCGCGAGATCGGAGGAAAGCGCCGGCCGTGGAAGGGAGACCTCTCGAAGCTGCCGCCGTACGCGCTCGCGCTCGCCACGCCGCTGTGCGACGTGACCGAGGAGAACGGGCCGACCGCGCTGTGGCCGGGCTCGCACCGCGTCGCGCTCGACCCGCGCCTGCCCAGCGAGCCCGCGGTCAAGCGCCGCTTCCCGGTCAAGAGGATCACCGGCCGCTTCGGCCTCTCCTATCTCTACGACTACCGCACGTTCCACCGCGGCACGCCGAACGACTCGCGCGAGCCGCGCCCGCTGCTCATGCTGGTCTTCACGCGCGCGTGGTACCGCGACCCGAATCTGGCCGAGATCGAGACGGGCCTCTCGATCACGCCGCGCGCGCTCGCGCGAGTGCCGGAGAGGCATCGCGCGCTGTTCGCGCTCGCGCCCGCCGCGCGCCGCAAGCTCTGGGCGTAGGCTAGGGCTTGGCCGGCGCGTCCGCGGGCCGCTTGGTCACGATGAAGCGGGCCCACGACTTGTAGTCGCTTTTCTTGACCTCGACGAGATAGGGAGACGTCGAGGGGGCGGGGCGCGGCTCGGGCTTGCCGTCGACCTCGAGCATCCAGATCACGTCCTGGCCGCTCCAGATGCAGCGCGCGTTCTTCGGGCAGGGGGAGTTGATGAAGCTCTCGATCCAGAGGACCGCGCGGCCGCCATCGAGCTTCGCCGCCTGGTTCTTCTTGAGGCGGAACTCTTCGGCGAGCGGCGCGTCGAAAGACTTGGACGGCTTGGCCGGGGGCTTCGGCTCCGCGGCGAACGCGGCGGCGGCGAGCAGAACGGCGAGGAGATGACCCATGCGGAAAAGTATACTACGGCCCATGACGCGGAAACCCCCCTGGATCGCGCTGCTCTGCTGCTTGGCGACGCCGGCGTTCGCCAACGAGGTGCCCGACGACGGCCGCGCGCGCGGCGAGTGCGACCCGCTCGCCCTCGCGGAGATCCGCTGCATGAACGAGTCCTCGCCGACGGTCCCGTCCTGCGACGGCTTCGCGGGCGATCCGATGTTCCTCCGGACCCGCGCCAAGGGGCGCTGGGCCGAGTACTGCCGCCGCAAGTCGCCGCCCGAGGGCCACGCCGACTGG
>CAYVFO010000004.1:4687-17099 GCA_964450975.1 uncultured Elusimicrobia bacterium
CTCGCGAAGCATCCGGAGTCCTGCCGGCCGGGCGAGACCCGCCACGACTGCGCGGTCGAGCTCTCCTACGGCGGCGTCAAGGGCGGCTGTCCGGAATTCGAGACGCCGGAGTACTACCGCGTCTACCCGCTCAACGCTCACGGCGGCCACAAGGGACTCGACCCGCGCAAAGGCGAGGAATTCTTCTACGGCCTGAAGAGCGAGCGCTCGTTCTGCCGCCGCCTCGAGGTCATCGAGGCCGAGAACGCGAAGGCGAACGCGGAGGCCCAGGCGGCGTTTCGGCGTGAGCTGAATCGAAAGCTCCTGCTCGGCGGGGCCGCCCTGGCCGCGATCGCGGCCGCCGTCTTCTTCGCGCGCCGGCGCGCGTCCTAGGCGAAGCGCTCCGCCGGGGCCCGGCGGGCCGCGGTCAGGGGCCGATGATACGAAACGTTGACGCGCCGCCCATGGGCGCGCGCTCCGAAACGGCCTATGCTGTGCGCACGGAGGCTCCCATGGGCATTCGCAGGAAGCTCGTCGGCGTGCTCGCGGCCGTCCTCGGCGCGACGGCGGTCGCCGCCGCGGCCGCGATCGAGCTGCTCGGCGTCCGCGCCGCGTACCTCGCGATCCGCCGCGCGCGCGCCGCGGCCGCGCGCGCCAGGCCTTACGCGGGGGAGTTCGCGTTCGGCGCCGCGGACGGGGAGGCCACGGTCGTCGGCGTCTTCGGCGACAGCGTCGCGTGCGGGCTCGGCGCTTCGTCGGTCGAGCGCACCTTCGCGGGCGTCGTCGCCTCCGAGCTCTCGGGGCGCGGCCGCGTCGTCTGCCGCTTCGCCGCCGAGTGCGGCGCGCAGGCCTCGGATCTCGCCCGGCAGCGCGTCGCGGGGGACGAGCGGCTCGCGTTCGTCTCGATCGGCACCAACGACGCGCTGCACCGCGCCGATCCGGCCGAGGTCGAGCGGGCGCTGAGCGCGTTCCTCGACAGGCTGAGCCACGCCGAGCGCGTCGTCGTCTTCGGGCCGGGCGACGTCTCCTCGACGGCGATCCTGCCGCCGGCGCTGCGGCCGCTGTTCCGGCGGCGCCTGTTCGCGTGCGAAGAGGCGATCGCGCGCGCCGTGGCGCGGCATCCGAACGCGCGTCACGTCGGGCCGACGAACGAGCCGTGGGAGGTCGACGTCTCCGACTTCTCGGAGGACGGCTTCCACCCGAGCGACCGCGGCATGCGGCGCATCGGCGAGGCCATGCTCCGGCGCCTGTCCTAGAAAAGGGGGCTTGACATTTCCCCGCGCGGGGTTTATACTTAACCTAATGGTTAAGTATTCGGACCGCAGCCTCGACCTCGCCTTCGGCGCCCTCGCGCATCCGATCCGCCGCGGGATTCTCGCGCGCCTGTCCACCGGCGAGGCGTCGATCGCGGAGCTCGCGAAGCCGTTCAAGGTCTCCGCGCCCGCGATCACCAAGCACA
This sequence comes from uncultured Elusimicrobia bacterium, assembly GCA_964450975.1. Taxonomy (GTDB): domain Bacteria; phylum Elusimicrobiota; class Elusimicrobia; order UBA1565; family UBA9628; genus GWA2-66-18. The sequence continues at coordinate 6,126 of CAYVFO010000004.1, forward strand.
TGCGCATCCTGGAGGACGCCGGACTCCTCTCCCGCAAGAAGCTCGGCCGCGAGCACCGCTGCAAGCTGGAGCAGAAGCGGATGAAGGAGGCGGAGGAGTGGATCGAGGCGCACCGCAAGTTCTGGAACGACCGCTTCGACGCGCTCGAGAAGTACCTCAAGGAGAACCCGTGAGCGGCCCGATCCGGACGCGCCGCCATATCCGCGCGCCGCGCGAGCGCGTGTACGCGGCGTTCATCGAGGCGGAGACCCTCGCGCGTTGGTGGGGTCCGAAGGGCTTCCGCAACACCTTCCACGAGTTCCAGCCGGAGCCGGGGGGGACATGGACGTACACGATGCACGCCCCGGACGGGACCGACTTCCTCAATAAGAGCGTCTTCATCGAGCTGACGCGCCCTTCGCGCGTCGTCATCGACCACCTCGAGCCGATGCACCGCTTCCTGCTGACCGCCGACCTCTCGCCGCGCGAGGGCGGCACCGACCTTCAGCTGTCGATGCTCTTCGACGACCCCGCCGAGGCGGAGCGCGTCGGCGCCTTCGTCGCCGAGGCCAACGAGCAGAATTTGGACCGACTGGAAGCCGTTTTAAGGGAGAACGAGTCATATGAACGCTAAGACCGAAGCCGCCTCCGACCGCGAGATCGTCGTCACGCGCCTCATCGACGCGCCCGTCGCGCGCGTGTGGCGGGCCTGGACCGACAACGACGAGATCGTGAAGTGGTGGGGGCCGCACGGCTTCTCCGATGAAACGGCCAAGCGGGAGTTCAAAGCCGGGGGTCACTGGAAGCACGTCATGATCGGCCCCGACGGCCGTCGTTTCCCGAACTACGCGACCTACAAGGAAATCGAGACGGAGAAGCGCATCGTCCTCGTCAACGGCGGCAGCGAGGAGGACGAGGCGAAGGGCGTCGGCTTCCGCTCGGAAATCACGTTCAAGGCCGTCGGGAACAAGACGGAGATCACGATGCGCTCGACCTTCCCGACCGTGGAGATGCGCGCGTTCGTCGTCAAGGAGTTCAAGGCGATCGAGGGCGGGCAGCAGACTCTGTCGCGCCTCGCGGCGCAGGTGGAGGGAGACTTCGTCATCTTCCGCATGATAAACGCGCCGCGAGAGCGGGTCTGGCGCGCGTGGACGTCCGAGAAGGAGCTCGCGGCCTGGATGGGCCCGAAAGGCGGCGAGGCGGGCTACGCGAAGCTCGACCTCCGCGTCGGCGGGACCTACCATTACATGAACAAGTACGCGGGCAAGGAGATGTGGGGCCTGGCGCATTACGAGGAGATCGAGGCGCCCGCGAAGCTCGTCTTCGTCCAGCAGTTCTCGGACAAGGACCGCGGCCTCACGACGCACCCGCTGGCGCCGACGTGGCCCAAGCGGATGCGCACCACCGTCCACCTGCAGGACTTCGACGCGAAGACCTTGATCTCGCTGTACTGGAAGCCGCTCGACCCGACCGAAGCCGAGCGCGAGACGTTCATCAAGGGCATGGAAGGCATGAAGGGCGGCTGGGGCGGCAGCTTCGACCGTCTCGACGAGCACCTCAAGGAGGGGAAGTGATGAAGATCCTCAAGATCGCCGGAGTCGTGATCGCCGTTCTCGTTCTCGCCGTCCTCGGCATGGCCTCGCGCCAGCCCGACGAGTTCCGCGTGGAGCGGAAGATCGTCGTCGCCGCCAAGCCCGACGCCGTCTTCCCGTGGCTCAACGAGCCGAAGAAGACGACCGAGTGGTCGCCCTGGGAGGAGAAGGACCCGAACATGAAGAAGGTCTTCAGCGGGCCCGCGGGCGGCAAAGGCGCCGTCTACGAGTGGGACGGCAACCGCGAGATCGGCGCCGGCAAGCTCGAGATCACGGAGTCCGTGCCCGGCAAATCGGTCGTGATGGACCTGAGCTTCACCCGTCCGATGCAGGACACGAGCGTCGCGCGCTACGACGTCGCGCCGGTCGAAGGGGGCTCCGAGGTGGCGTGGTCCATCTCGGGCAAGCACACCTTCGTCTCGAAGATCATGTGCTCGTTCATGAGCATGGACAAGATGATCGGCGGCGAGTTCGAGAAGGGGCTCGCCAAGCTCAAGACCGTCGTCGAGAAGAAGGGCTAGCGGCCTTTCTTCGTCTCGACGATCAGCTTCCAGCCGCCGAAGATCATGCGGCTGGTGTCGAAGGTCATCTGGTCGAACATCTTGAGCATGCGCGGGTCCTTGCAGCCGTCCCGGTTGCAGCGGTCGCGCGCGGTCTTCGACGGGTATTCCTCGACCGAGAAGATGAGGACCTCGCCGGGCTTGGCCTTCAGGAAGCGCTTGTAGCGGGCGCGCTGATCCTTCGGCAGATCGTCCACGACGAACTCGCGGTGGCGGAGGAGCCCGTGGTCGCGCATGATGACGCCCCACGCGGAGGAGATCTTCCGGTACTCGGCGAGACGGCGCTTCGGCACGCTCAGGACGAAATGGTCGACGTAGGATTTCATGGCGAAAGGATAGAATGTCCTCGGGACCTCCGTCCACGGGGGAACTTTTTCGCCTCCTCGATCGTCTGCTAGGACAGGAGGCCTCGCCATGATCAACCAGTTCAAGAAGTTCTACGCCGTCATTTCCAAGATCCCGAAGGGGAAAGTCGCCACGTACGGGCAGATCGCCGCGCTCGCCGGGCTGCCGAAGCACGCTCGCCAGGTCGGGTACGCGCTGCACGCCTCGCCGCCGTCCTTGCCGTGGCACCGCGTCATCAACGCCAAGGGCGAGCTGAGCCTCGCCGGCATCCCCGGAGTCGGGGACAAGCAGCGCGCACTGCTCGAGCGCGAGGGCGTCGAGTTCCAGGGCGCGAAGGTCCCGCTCGCCCGCTTCCAATGGAAGAGGGGAGGTCGGAAATCGGGTGTCGGCGGGCGCCCGGGTCCGCTATCCTGAGGGCATGACCAGCTATCAGAGAATCGAGAAGGTGATCCGGTACGTCGAGACCCGCGGCGGCGAGAGCCCGCGCGTCGGAGAGCTCGCGCGCGTCGCGGGGCTCGGCGAGCGCCACTTCCAGCGCCTGTTCGCGCGCTGGGCGGGCACGAACCCGAAGGACTACCTCAAGTTCGTCGCGGGCGCGCGCGCCAAGGAGCTGCTGCGCGGCTCTTCCGACGTGCTCGGGGCCGCGCTCGAGGCGGGCCTCTCGGGTCCCGGCCGCCTGCACGACCTGCTCGTGACCGTCGAGGGCGTGACGCCGGGCGAGTACAAGAGCGGCGGAGCCGGAGTCACGATCCGCCACGGCTTCGCGGAGACGCCGTTCGGCCTCGCGCACGTCGGCGTCACGGAGCGGGGGATCTGCCGCTTCGCGTTCGTCTCGGACCGCGCGGGCGCGGCGCGCGAGCTGCGCCGCGCGTGGCCGGAGGCGCGGCTGATCTCCGATCCCGCCGCGGCGGCCAAGGCCGCGAGGTCGGCGTTCGGGGCGGGCAAGCGGCGCGTGCCCGTCGTGCTGCGCGGCACGCCGTTCCAGCTCAAGGTCTGGGAGGCGCTGCTGCGCATCCCCTCGGGCCGCGCGGCGAGCTACGGGCAGGTCGCCGCCGCCGTCGGCGCGCCGTCCGCGACGCGCGCCGTGGGCACCGCGATCGGCGCCAACCCGGTCGCCTTCCTGATCCCGTGCCACCGCGTCCTGCGCGGCTCCGGCGCTCTCGGCGGCTACCGCTGGGGGACCGGGCGCAAGCGCGCGATCCTCGCGTGGGAGAGCTGCAGAGCCTAGTTTAGTAGGATGGGCGCATGAGCCCCCCGGCGCTGCGCGCGGTCGCCGCCGTCGTCGCCGCCAATATCGGGCTGTTCCTCGCGGTCGTCGTCCACCCCGCGTTCCAGGCCGCCCACCATCACTGGATCTTCCCGGTCCTGGCGCTCGGACTCGCGGCGCAGTGGGCTCTGAGTTTCCTGCCGCTCGTTCCGGCGCGGCTCGCCGACCGCGCGGCCGCCCGCTCCGCCGTCCTCTCCGTCCTGCTCTTCGTCTTGCTGATCGGCGTGGTCCGGCACGCGACGATCCTCGCGTGCTTCGACCGCTGCGCGTTCAAGCTCGCGGCGGCGGCCGCCGCGGCCGGCCTCGCTTTCCTCCTGCAGGCCGCAGTCCGCGACGGGGGCTTCTGGCGCCCGGCGCGCGCCGGGCTCGCGGCGATCGCGGGCCTGCTGTGGGCGCTGTACCTGGCTTTGCGCGCGCTGAACCTGACGCCCTGGATCATCGACGGAGTCTTCCTGATCTTGGCGCTTCTGCTTTGGCTCGGGCGCGACCGGCCGTCCTTCTTGATCGCCTCGATCGGCGTCGTCGCCGCGCTCGGCGTCCGCGCGACGGCCAACGAGTACGCGATCATCTCGCTCGGCGTCCTGCTCGCGGGGCTCGCGCTCGCCGCGGTCCCCGCGGCCGAGGCGCGGCTCTCCCGCCGCGCCGCGCGGCCGGCCCCTCAGCCGCCGCTCGGGCGGCGCCTGCTGCTCGGCGCGCTGCGCGTCGGCCTCGCCGTCGGCGTGATCGTCGGCCTGGTGCTCTTCGTCGCCGGACCGATCTCGTACATGACCGACCCCGCCAAGCGCCGCGCGCACCTGCTCGCGAACGCTCAGCCTGCGCCGGGCAACCGCTCGCTTTCGCCGCTCGCCGCCTCGCTGCGCGCGCACGTCGTGATGCTCGCCGAGACGATCGGCGAGCGCGACGCGTCGCGGCGCGGGAAGCAGGAGCGCGCGCGCGACTACGTCGCGGCCCGCCTGCGCGCGCTCGGCTACGAGGTCAAGCTGATCCCGTACGAGGCTCTCTGGATGGCCTCCGTCCCGAACGGCACCAAGTTCTGGAACGTCGAGGCCGTCCTGCGCGTCCGCAACCCCGAGCCCGGCGCGTGGATCCTCGGCGCGCACTACGACTCCGCCCCGGGCACGCCGGGCGCCGACGACGACGCGAGCGGCGTCGCGGTGCTGCTCGAGGCCGCGCGCCTGCTCAAGGCGCGCCCGCCGCGCCGCGAGGTCCGCTTCGTCGCTTTCGGCACCGAGGAGCCGCCGTCGTTCGGCACGCGCAACATGGGCAGCGCGCACTACGCGCGCCGGCTCAAGGACGGGGGAGTCGCCGTGCACGGCATGATCAGCCTCGAGATGCTCGGCTTCTACAATACGCGTCCCGGATCTCAGCTTTACCCTCCGTTCCTGCACCTGTTCTTCCCGCGGGACGGCGCCTTCGTGGGGGCGGTGGCCGACGTGAGGAGCCGCCCGCTGCTCGCTTCGTTCGGAGCCGCGTGGAAGGCGAATTCCAAGTTTCCGCTCGTGTCCGCCGCGCTGCCCGGACCGTTCTCGAGCCTCGCGCTGTCGGACCAGCTCAACTTCTGGGCGCTCGGCTGGCCCGCGATCATGCTCTCCGACACGGCGTTCTACCGCAATCCGCACTACCACGAGGCGACCGACCTCCCCGCGACGCTCGACTACGAGCGCATGGCGGAGGTGACGCGCGCCCTCACGGCCGCCGTCGAGGGCGCGCGCTAGCCTCAAAGATCGCGCAGAAGCTTCTCGATGTCCCGCGGCTCGGGCACGCCCGCCCACTTCTCGCCGTTGACGAAGAACGTCGGCGTCGCGCTCACGCCGCTGCGGATGCCGCTGACGCGGTCCTCGCGGATGCGCCCGCGCGCCGCCCCGGCGCCGATCGCCGACTTGAACTCGTCCATGTCGAGGTAGATGTCCTCGGCCAGGGCGAGGATCGATTTGGGGTCGACGGAATGCTGGAGAAGCGCGTCGTGCATCTCCCAGAAGCGTCCCTGGCGCCCCGCCGCCTCGGCCGCTTCCGCGGCGAGCAAAGCGTTCGGGTGGATCGTCGTGAGGGGGAAGTGGCGGAACGCGAAGCCGAGCGTCCCGTCGAAGGCGTCGCGCAGGCGCTCGACGGCCGCGCGGCTCTCGTGGCAGGGACCGCACTCGTAGTCGCCGTACTCGACGATCACGATCGGCGCGTCGGCGCGCCCCCGGACGTGATCGCGGTCCGGCGTCAGCGGCAGATCGAGGCGCCCGCCTGCGCCCAATTCGCGCTCGTGCTTCATGGAAACCCTCCCGAGCCCGAAGGCTCCCTCCCAGTAAAGCCGTCCGGGGCCGAAGGCGCCATCCACGGTTTCGTGAATCTAATATGGTAAAACCGAGCCCATGAAATACCGCAAGCTCGGCGCGAGCGACCTGAACGTCTCGGAGATCTCTCTCGGCTCCTGGCTCACCTTCGGCGCCGGCGTCGACGACTCGGCCGGCCGCGCCTGCGTGGACGCCGCGTTCGACTCGGGGATCAATTTCATCGACACGTCGAACATCTACGGCGTCGGCGCCGCCGAGGAGTTCCTCGGACGCGCGCTCGCCGGGCGCAAGCGCGACTCCTACGTGCTCGCGACCAAGCTGTACTTCCCGATGACCGCGTCGGACAAGGGCCTCTCGCGCGCGCAGATCAAGAAGCAGCTCGACGCCTCGCTCAAGCGCCTGAAGACGGACCACGTCGACCTCTATCAGTGCCACCGCTACGACGACGACACGCCCCTCGAGGAGACGATGGAGGCGCTCGGCGAGGCCGTGAAGGCCGGCAAGACGCGCTGGCTCGGCTTCAGCGAGTGGAGCGCGGAGAACGTCGAGGACGCGCTCAAGCTCTCGGGCCTCGCCAAGTTCGTCTCGAGTCAGCCGCAGTACTCGATTTTGGCGCCGCATTGGGAGAAGGAGATCTTCGCGCTTTGCGCGAAGAACGGCATCGGCCAGATCGTCTGGTCGCCGCTCGCGCAGGGAGCGCTCACCGGCAAGTACCGCCGCGGCGCGCCGCCGCCGCCCGACTCGCGCGCCGCGAGCCCGGAGTTGAACGCCTTCATGGGCCGCTGGACCGCCGATCAGGTGCTCGCGAAGGTGGATCGCCTGCGGCCGGTCGCGGAGAAGGCCGGCATGAGCCTCGCGCACCTGGCGCTCGCGTGGGTGCTGCGCCGTCCCGAGGTGTCATCCGCGATCATCGGGGCGAGCAAGCCCGAGCAGGTCCGCGAAAACGCCGCCGCTTCGGGCAAGACGCTCCCCGCCGACGTCGTCGCGGCCGTGGCCGCGGCCGTCGCCTAGCGGGCGGGAACCTCGCACGACGCCGCGAAGCAGCGCGAGACCGCGAGGCTCGCGAGCGTCCAGCCGATCACCGGCTCCGCGAGCCGGACGGCCGGCGCGGGCAGCGCGAGAGCGGCCCCGCACAGCCCGAAGAAGAAGCCGTACAGCGCGGCCGACTTGAGCGTCAGCCCCGGGATCTTGCCCAGGATCCACGTCCAGAAGAACGCCGCGGTCCCCAGCGCGAGCGCGTCGAGCGGGCCCGCGCCGCCGCGGACGATCGCGCGGACGGCGAGCGCGATCAGTCCGCCGGCGACGGCGCCCTTCCACGGCGAGAGGCACTTGTGCTCCACGGCCCGATGATACTTTTTTGCTAGATTCCGGGCATGGTCAAGGCCCTCGCGCTCGCCCTCCTTCTCGCCGTTCCCGCCGCCGCCGCGTCGCCGCTCGTCGGCAAATGGGAGAAGGGCGGCTCGCCGTACGCCGAGCTGCGCGCCGACGGCACGGGCTCGGTGCGCGGCGAGGGCGTCGCCTGGTCCGCGGACGCCAAGACGCTCACCTTGATCTACGAGGACGGGACCGTCGAGGCGATGTCGTGGAAGCTCAAGGACCAGACGCTGACCGTGAACATGAACGGTCAGGCCGACGTCATGACGCGCGCGGGCGCCAAGGCGAAGTCCAAGCCCGGCGCGAAGTCCGGAGGGAAGGCCGCGGCCGCCGAGGCGCCGTCGAAGGCGGGCGGCGACAAGCTCTCGAAGCTCCTGATGTCCTCGGCCTGGTGCCACTTCCGCTACAACAAGGTCTCCGGAACCTCGAAGCAGGAGCGCGTCGTCTTCCGCGCCGACGGCACGTGGAGCTCCGGCGCGCGCGGCGAGACGTACTCGAGCGGCATGTACGGCACCGTCTCGGGGCAGACCGACTCGTCGGCGGGCGGGCGCTGGAAGACGAAGGGCTCGACCTGGCTCACGACGACCGGCGCGTCCTTGCTCATGTCGACCGGAAACGGGCCGCTCGAGGACGCCGGGCTCTCGATCTCGCAGAACTCCAACGGCTACCCGATCCTCAACGCGGGCGGGAAGGAATACTCGAGCTGCGACTAGGCGTCGAGGACCGCCGCGCAGAACGCGGCCTGGTCCCACGCGGTGACGTCGATCGATAGGCCGAGACGCGCGATCACGAGGCCTTTCGAGGGAATGACGGTCACGCACTGCCCTTCGTGGCCGAGAGCGTGGAGCGCGTCCTTCGGGAGCTTGTCGGCCGCCGGAGTTCCGCCGCCGAGCTCCTTCGAGAGCTTGAGCCACCACTGCGCTCCGTAGCGCAGATCCGTCGACTGCGGAGTCGGCATCGCGCAGAATTCGGTCCAGCCCGCGGGCAGGATTCCGCGCCCGCCGTCGGCGTAAACCTGGCCGAAGCGCGCCCAGTCGCGCGCCGTCGCGAACAAGAACGACGAGCCGACGAAGGTGCCGGACGCGTCGGTCTCGAACACCGCGCTCTCCATTCCCGCCGCGTCGAACAGCGCGGTTCGCGGCCAGGCGGGATAGGCCGCTTCGCCGAGCGTCCTGCGCGCGATCAATGAGAGGATGTTCGTCGTGCCGCTCGCGTACTTCCAGACCGTTCCGGGCTTCGCGGCGAGGGGGCGGGACGCGGCGAAAGAGGCGGCGTCGGGCTCGGCGAAGAGCATGCGGTTGACGTCGGAAAGCGGGTCGGCGTAGACCTCCTCGAAGCGCAGGCCCGAGCGCATCCGCAGCAGGTCCTCGAGCGTGATCTCGCCGCGCGGGTCGCCCGCCGTGCGCCACTGCGCGAGCAGCTTGTCCTGGGGGAGCGACAGCTTGCCCTGCCCGACGAGCGTTCCGATGAGCGCGGCCGTGACCGACTTCGTCATCGACCAGCCGTTGAGCGGGGTCGTCGCGGAGATGCCGGCGCCGTAGGCCTCGGCGGCGACGGCGCCGTTCCTGAGGATCACGATCGCGCGCGTGCGGCGCGGCGGCCGTCCGGGCAGCTCGTCGAGCGCCGCCTCGGCGAGCGACTGCAGCTTCTTCTCGAGCTTCACGGGGAGCGGCGCGGCCTTCTTGGGGAGCGGCATCGCCGGCGCGGGCGGGAGCGGGCGCAGGGCGAGGGCCGCGCCGAGGCCGGCGCGCCAGACGGCCGTGCGCGGCTGCAGCCCGAAGCAGGAGACGGTCACCGTTTTCGCGGCGCGGTCGACGCGCGCCTTGAACAGGCGCATCACCGTGTACGCCTCCGCGGAGACCTCGGGCGCGCTCTCCGGATCGATGTCGAGCCCGGAGACGAAGTAGGCGGAGGCGAGCGCCTTCGCCTTGTAGGACGCGCCGACCGCGGCGATGCGGCGCAGGACGTCGACGGCCCAGACGAAGGTCAGCGCGGCGACGGCGAGGAGGGCGTTCGCGAGCGCGTCCATGGGATATGTGAGCAGATTAAGGCAGCAGCGGCGACAACTTCGGGATATAGGACTGGAGCAGCTCCTTCTCGCGCGAGGAGTGCTCGCCGCCGGGCTCGCCGTCGAGCTCCTTGAGCCGCTCGACGACGCGGCGCGGACGGTAGAAGTAGGACGAGGAGATCGTCAGGCCCGGGACGGGGTGCTCGACGCGGCGGATGCCCATGTCCGCGGCGGCCTTCGCCTTCATGATGCGCGCGATCACGCCCTTGTCGCCGTTGTAGAGGTAGTAGCCGGGCTTGCGCGCGTCCAGGAGGAACGCCGAGAAGGTCGGGTCCTGCCCGGAGAGATAGGCGAGGGCTTCCTCGTCGCCGGCGGCCTTGAGCTCCTCCGCGAGCCGGGCGAACGCGGCCGAGGCCCGCTTCGGCACGGCGTCCGTCTTGGGGATGGGCGTTCCGGCCCGCACCGCCGCGACGACGGCCTTGCCGTGCTCGGTCGCCGCGCCCCAGGCGTTCACGAGCTCCTGCGCGCGCTTCGTGGTGCCGAGGAACTCGGGCGTGCCGCTGCGGTCCATCCATTGCTGGCCCGCCGGATAGTGGAGCGCGTTCTCGTCGAGCGCGTCGTCGATGCGCGTGCGCTGCAGCCACAGCGAGTCCTGCAGCGGGTAGCCGAGCACGGCCACGCCGAGGAAGGTGCTCTTGCTCGCGGAGGTGAGCTCCTTGTCCTCGACGGCCGCGAGGATCGCCCTGTCGAGCGCGTCGGGTCCGCCGGGGACGAGGCCGCGCGCCTTCCAGCCGTCCCAGAGCTCCTCGAGCTTCGCGTCGCGCTCGGCATCGCTCATCTCCGCGAATTTGGCGGGCTCGAAGCGGCCGAGCACGTTCTGCGCGAAGGCCAGGCGCTCGGCCGCGGCGGGCTTGGCGCCCAAGGACGGCTTGACCGACTCGGGCACCGCGGCGGCGGGCACGCCTTTGACGAGGAAGGACATGTTCGCCCAGGCGGACGGCGACGGGGACAGCGGGGCGCCGACCAAAGTCGGAACCGCTCCGGACGGGCTCAGCGCGGACATGTCGAGCGCCAACTGCGCGATCACCGGCGAGGGCGTCAGCGGCGACGTGATCGTCGGGACGACGGTCACGCCCGCGAGCGCGGGGCGGGCCAGGACGGCGGCCGCGAGGAGGCGGAGGGGGAGCCTCATGCCCGAAGTATAGCCCCGGCCCGGGCCGAATTCTAGGGTCAGGCACAGGAATTCTCCGGGCGGAAAAAAGCCGCCCCGGCCCGTATAGGGCCGGGGCGGCCTGTGAATTCAGCCTACCAGCCGAGGTTTCCGGCTCTCAGCATCTGGAACGCCGCCGAGCCGTGAACTCTCTCGGTCGCGCCCAACGTTCCCGGCGCGGGATTGGGCGCCGGCTCCGACGGGTCGTACGGGCGGCCGTCGCGGTCGAACAGGATCGGCAGGTCGACGGACCCGCCGTCCTTGGCCGTGACGATCACGAGCTTGAGCTTCCTCTCGGAATTCCCGCTCGCGTCCGTCGTGTCCGCGTTGACGAGCTTGATCTCGCTGACGCCTTCG
>CAYVFO010000004.1:17109-41418 GCA_964450975.1 uncultured Elusimicrobia bacterium
CCTTCGGCGAGGAACGTGGACGGCGCGTTCTCGTCCTTGAGGTCGTAGAGATACGCCGAGCGCTCGTCGCCGGCGATGACGATCTTGCGCTCGCCGTTCGGGTCGGCCACGGCCGCCATCTTGGGATCCTCGAAGTCGATCTCGATCTGGCGCATGACCTGCGTCGTCGTCCCGTCGGCCTCGTGCCGGTCGTCATAGGCGAACTTGGCCGCCTTGACGCCCGTCGCGAGCCACTGCCCGGCGGCCGCGGCCCCGTTGGGGTCCGTCGCCGTCAGATCGTAGAGGTACGCTTCCTTGCGGTCGCCCAGGATCTGGATCGAGCGCGTGCCGTCCGCGCTGTAGATCGTCTCCTGGTCGCCCGTCGCGTCGTCCGGCTCGGCCGGCGGCGTCTCGACGGGAGGCGTCGGGTCGGGCTTGACGATCACGGTGCCGCCGGCGTCGCGGTACTCGTAATAGCGGTTGTCGATGATCACGTAGACCACCGCCGGCGCGAGCGGATTCTGCCACCACCAGCGGCCGTCGTGGAGGTAGACCCAGCGGTGCCAGTACGGGTCGTACCACCAATGACGCCCGCTGTGGTAGCGCGTGCGGAAGCAGCGGTCGCCGATGTAGAAGTCCCACCAGTGGTAGCCGTACGTATCGTAGTGGTGCCGGACGCGGTGGCCGTTCCAGTGATGCCACCGGTAGCCGTGGTCGTGCGTGTTCCAGCCGCGCTGGATCACGGTGATGTTGTTGATGATCGTCGTGTTGTTGATCACCGTGACGTGGTCGCGGCTCGGCGGGATGTAGCGCCCGCGCGGGCTCGTCCACGGCCGCTCCGACACCCGGCGCCCGTCGTCGTGATGCGTCGGCGGGTTGTAGGTGCGATGGTCGCCGTGGCGCCGGGGGTCGAGGAGCCCGCCGCGGTTGACGTCTCGCGGCGGCGTCGGCATCACGCGTCCGCCGCGACCGGGATGTCCGGGCGTCCGGGCGGGAGGATTCACGACGACCGGCGGACGGCGCCGGTCGTTGCGGGGGTCCTGGCGAGGCCGCTCCTGCCGCGGGTCCTGACGAGGAACGCGCGGCTGGCGCGGCTGACGGGGATTCGGATTCTGCGGGTTGCGCGGGTTCTCGCGGGGATTCTCGCGAGGGTTGCGGGGGGTCTCGCGAGGATTCTCACGCGGAGTCTCGCGGGGGATCTCACGAGGGTTTTCGCGGGGGTTGCGCGGGTTCTCGCGCGGGTTGCGAGGGATCTCGCGAGGATTCTCACGCGGGATCTCCCGAGGGTTCTCTCGCGGATTGCGCGGATTCTCGCGAGGGATTTCGCGGGGATTCTCCCGAGGGTTCTCACGCGGGTTCCGAGGATTCTCGCGCGGATTGCGCGGGTTCTCACGGGGATTCTCGCGAGGGTTCTCGCGCGGCCGGCGGGGCTGCTCTCGCGGCGTCTCGCGCGGCTGACGGGGCAGTTCGCGGGGCGTCTCGCGCGGCTGTCGGGGCTGTTCGCGGCGGGGGTTCTCGCGAGGAATCTCGCGGGGCTGGCGCGGCTGCTCGCGCGGCTGCTCGCGCGGCTGCTCGCGCCGGGGGTTTTCGCGGGGTATCTCGCGGCGCGGCGGCTGCTGCCCGCCGTTGTTGCCGCCTCCGTTTCCGCCGCGAGGATTCTCGCGGCCTCGTCCTCGCTCTTGGGCCTGCACGGGAGCTCCGAGGAGCCCGAGCAGGAACGCCACGAGCGTCAATCGTCTCATCGCTATCATGGTGCCTCCGTCGATTCGTCCTCCTGGCGAGCCCAAGGTCAGGCTTGGGCGTGGATGCTCCCCGGCCAATCCCGAGGATTACAGGTACTGAGGGAAGAATCGCCCCGACGAAGGCTATTCTACAGGGGCGTAAGACCTATGTCTATAGTAGTCTTTAGACCTATACGACTTATTGGTCTTTTTCGGCGGGTAGCCGCGTCAGGGTCGCGGCGCGCAGCCGTCGCGGATGCGCTTGTCGTCGAGCGTTACGTAGGCGCTCTCGTCGGTCAAGTATAGCTCATAATTCCCGTCGCTATACCGCTTCGAGCCCACCGCGGACTCGACTTCGCGCAGCGGGTGCTCGTCGCGGCCGATCGACAGCACCACGCCGACGCCGCCGGGAGGGAAGTACGCCTCGAACGGCTCGCCGTTCTTGCACTCGTACGTGAAGCGCCGGTCGGGCAGAGAGGCGGGGCCCTCGAGCTTGGGCTTCTTGATGCGCCCGACCTGGTAGCGGATCTCGTTGCAGCCGGCGCCGAGCAGCGCGGCGGCGAGGATCAGAGCACGCGGCACCAGAGAACCTTGAGGTACTCGCCTTCGGGGTGGTCGGCCGCCCACGGGTGGTCGGCGCCGGCGCCGCTCTTGCGGAAGATCTGCACGCGCCGTCCCGCGGAGCCCGCGGCGGTGCGCACGAACTGCATGAACTCCTCCCACGTGAGCATGCCGGAGCACGAGCACGTGACGAGGATGCCGCCCGGCTCGACGAGCGAGATGCCGAGGCGATTCAAGTCGATGTACTTCTGGCGGCCGAGCGAGTAGCCCTCGCGGTTGGCGATGAGCTTGTACGGGTCGAGGACGACGAGCCCGTAGGACTTCTTGTTCTCCTTGGCCTGCCGCAGGTACGGGAAGGCGTCCGCGGTCACCGTGTCGATTCGGACCTGGTTCGCGTTGGCGTTCTTCTTGAGGAGCTCGCCGGCATCGGGATCGAGCTCGACCGCGGTGACCTCCTCGGCGCCGCCGAGCTTCTTCGCGTACAGCGCGAAGCCGCCGGTGTAGGAGCAGACGTCGAGAACCTTCTTGCCCTTCGCGAACGGAACGATGGCGAGGCGGTTGTCGCGCTGGTCGGTGAAGAAGCCGGTCTTGTAGCCGGTCGACGGGTCGACGAGGAACGTCACGCCGTTCTCCTTGACGCGCGTGCCGGTGCCCATGTTGGGCTTGAGGTCGAAGCCCTCCATGCTCATCGTGTGCGGCGAGGCGCGGTGGAAGAAGCGCGCGCTCGGGTACTGCTTCTTGACCGCGCGCTCGATGCGCGCGGCCTGCTTGTACATGCCGAGCGAGTAGAACTCGAGCGCCACGCAGTCGCCGTAGCGGTCGACGACGAGGCCGGGCAGGCCGTCGCCGTTGTCGTGCACGAGCCGGTAGGCGTCGGTGCGCGAGTCGAGATCGAGCGTCTTGCGGCGGAACTCCGCGGCGGTCGCGATGCGCTGGTCGAAGAACTCGTCGGCGTCGAAGCTGGCGATGCCGCGCGTGAGCAGGCGCAGCGCGATCAGGCTGCGCGGGTTGTAGAGCGCGACGCCGTACGGCGCGTCGGAGCGGTCGTAGACGGCGATGAGGTCGCCGGGGCGGGCCTTGGGGTCCACTTCGCCGAGCATCCTCTTATAGAGCTGGTGTCCCGACGCGGCGGAGCGCAGGCGCGCCCACGGAATGGGCAAAGAGTGCCCGGCGGGCTTGCCCTTCTTGATCTCGCGCGGCGGCTCGTAGCGCTCGGGCTCGTCGGCGGGGGAGTCTTTGGGGAGCTGCTCTTCCACGCGAGTATTCTACCAAGGATGGAACTTTCAGGGGGCTCGATCGTATGATGGATGGAGGGGCACCGAACGATGGTTTTGAACCCATCAAACTAACTCCGGTGCCAGTTCCATGTGGAAGAAACCATAAGCGATGAGCTGAAAGCTTGGAAGCAGCGCGAGGAGTCGTTCGAGCGCGGGCTCGTCCAGCTGGATGCGGCGGGATGCTGGGCGCCAGACGGACATGAGAAGTGGACGATCGCCGAAACGATCAAGCATCTGCGCTGGACGATTAAGATTCCTCAATCAGAGCTGTCGTGGCGAAGCGAAATCGATCAGGGAGACGTGTCGCGCATCGAAGGAGGGCGCGACGCGCTGCTGAGCACGTTCGTCCGGCTCGTCGAGGCGATGGAATGCGAGCTGGTCGTGCGGATCAGGCCGAAGCGGCCCATGGCCGACATGAGGAAGGAGAACTGGCGGCGGCGCGTCTGAGTCAGGCCGGGCGCGACTTCGCCCAGGCCTCGGCTTTCGCGAGCTTCTCCGCGTCGCCGACGTCGTGCCACGCCCACTTGTCCGCGCGGAACGCGCGGATGTCGGCGCCGGCGGCGGCCAGGCGGAGGTAGGTCTTCACGATCGAGAAGACGCCGCTCTCGGTGATCTTGTCGAGAATCTCGGGCGAGAGGCAGTGGACGCCGTCGAAGGGCAGGCGCAGCGCGTTCGGGACCGCGCCGCGGACCCAGGTCGTGCGGTCGGAGGACCGGTCGTCGTGGCCGGCGAAGCGGCCTTTCGCGTCGAAGAGGAACGCGCGGCCGCTCTCGCGCTCGCGCACCGACAAGGTGACGAGGGCGCCGCTGTCCTTGTGGGCCGCGAGCATCGCCTTGAGGTCCACCTCGGTCACGACGTCGGCGTTGTGGACGAAGAACGGGTCGCGACCGCGCAGCAGGGCGGCCGCCTTCTTGATCGCGCCGCCGGTGTCGAGCAGCAGGTCGTCCTCGCGCGAGACCGAGACGGGCACGCCGAGCTTCTTGGAGAGCGCGGCGCAGAAGTCGGCGACCTGCTGCGCGTGGGCGTGCGCGTTGACGACGAAGGACTTCACTCCCGCGGCTTTGAGGCGGACGGCAGCGCGCTCGAGCAGGGGGACGCCGCCGACGGGGATCAGGGCCTTGGGCGTCGAATCGGTCAGCGGCTTGAGGCGGCTGCCGACGCCGGCGGCCAGGATCAGGGCTTTCACAGCTTCGGCCAGAGGTCCTTCTCGCGGTGCGTCACGACCGAGGCGACGCCCTGGTCCTTGAGGTGCTTGGCGAGACGCTCGGCGCAGTACACGGAGCGGTGCTGGCCGCCCGTGCAGCCGAACGCGACGAAGAGATCGGTGAAGTTGCGGCGGCCGTAGTCCTCGACGGTCTGGTCGACGAGGGAGAACGCCGAGCGCGTGAAGCGGTCGAGCGGCTCCTCCTTCGAGAGATAGGCGATCACGGCGGGGTCGAGGCCGCTCTGCGTCTTGAACTCGAGCAGGCGCCCCGGGTTCGGGAGGCAGCGGCAGTCGAAGACGTAGCCGCCGCCGTGGCCTTTGTCGTCCTTGGGCATGCCCCGCTTGTAGGAGAAGCTCTGGATGCGCACCGTGAGCTTGAGCTTGGCGGAGCCGAACTGCCGGAGCGCCGAGGAGCCGACGAGGCGCTTGAAGACGCCCATGAGCTCGGGCGCGTCGATCGGAAGGTTCGCGTTCAGGAGGACGCGCTCGATGTTTCGGATCGCGTAGGGGATCGACTGCAGGAACAGCGGCTTCTTCTCGTGGAAGCCGCGCAGGCCGTAGGCGCCCATCGCCTGCATGATGCGGATGAGGACGAAGCCGGGGAAGAACTTCTTGAACTCGGCCTTGTCGATCGGCGCGTGCTTGCCGGCCTCCGCGATGTAGAGGTCGAGGAGCTCGTCGCGCAGCTCGAAGGGGACGTCGGCCTTCGCGTCGTAGAGGAGGGAGGCGATGTCGTACTGGAGCGCGCCGCGGCGGGCGCCCTGGTAGTCGATGAAGTAGGGCTTGCCGTCCTTGAGCATGACGTTGCGGGACTGGAAGTCGCGGCAGAGCAGGTACTTGCGCTCGGCGGCGAGCAGGTAGTCGGCGAACGTCGCGAAGTCCTCCTCGAGGCGCTCCTCGTGGAACTGCACGCCGCCCAAGGTGAGGAAGTAGTACTTGAAGTAGTTGAGGTCCCAGAGCATCGACTGCTTGTCGAAGCTCTTGCGGGGGTAGCACCATTTCTCGTCGATGGTCTCGCCCGCGACGATCGCGATCTTGGGCAGCCACCGGACGACGTCGTGGTAGGCGGAGACGACCTCGGGCGGGAAGCCCGCGGCGGTGCGGCGCTTGCCGAGGAACTGGAACAAGGTCTCGTCGCCGAGATCCTCCTCGAGGTAGGCGGTCGCGCCCGCGTCCTCGCCGTAGATCTCCGGGACGGGGATGCCGCACTTGCGGAAGTGCTTGGAGAAGTCGAGGAACGCGCGGTTCTCGCGCGCGTCGTCGTTGAGCACGCCGATCGCGGTCGTGCCCGCGCCGGTCAGGCGGTAGATGCGGCGGTTGGAGCCCTCCGCGCGCACGGGGACGAGCGATGAGGCGTCCGCGCCGAACTTCCGGCGGAACTGGTCGCGCAGGGCGTCGAGTGGATCGGCCACGGCCGCATCTTACCGCTTCGTGCGGCGGCCGCACAATTCGTATGATCGCAGGATGAAGAAACTCATCCTCGTTTCCGCCGTCTTCGCCGCCGCCGCCGCCGTTGCCGTTTTCGCCGCCGAATCCAAGCCGGCTCCCGCCGTCGACCGCGAGTTCACCTCGGTCAACATCGAGTTCAAGGGCAGCAAGGTCTGGACGCCCGGCGTGTTCATCGTCAAGAAGGGCGAGAAGGTCCGCATCAAGCTGATCAACAACGCGCCGTCGGGCGTCCACGCCTTCGAGATCGAGGGCGTCGAGGGCACGAAGGCCGTCGTCGACAACAAGGAAGGCAAGAACACGGCGACGGTCGAGTTCACGGCCGCCAAGGCCGGCCTCTTCCGCATCTTCTGCCCGATGCACGCGCCGCACGTCGGCGGCCAGCTCCTCGTCCTCGAGTAGCATGTCTTGCCCGCTGTGCGGCGGGAGCTCGCGGCCGTTCCATGAGGACGACCGCGAGTTCCTGCGCTGCGGGACGTGCGCGCTGACGTTCGCCGAGCCGTCCTCTCATCTGGCGCCGGGCGCCGAGAAGGCGCGCTACGAGACGCACCGCAACTCTCCGGAGGACGCGGGCTATCGCGCGTTCCTCGACAAAGCCCTCGGCCCCCTGTGCGCGCGGCTCCCGAAGGGCGCGCGCGGGCTCGACTACGGCTGCGGCCCGGGGCCGACCGCCTCGGTCATGCTGCGCGAGCGCGGCTTTTCCTGCGAGGACTGGGACCCGCACTTCCGGCCTGAGCCCGCGCCGCGCGGCCCGTACGACTTTCTCGTCTGCACCGAGGTCGCCGAGCACCTGCGGCGCCCCGCCGAGGACTTCGCGCGGCTCGACGCCTTGCTCGCGCCGGGGGGAATCCTCGCGCTGCTCACCGGCGTGCTCGAGGACGACGCCGCCTTCGCCGGCTGGTGGTACCGCAAGGACCCGACGCACATCGCCTTCTACCGTCCGGAGACGCTCGCCTGGCTCGCGAGCCGGTTCGGCTGGGCCCTCGAGAGGCCCTCGAAGGACGCGGCCTTGTTCCTCAAGCCGGGGCGTTGACGTCCGCGCGGCCTCCTTTTATACTGGCACGATGGCCGACGAGCAGCCCCCGAAACCCGCGGGGAAGACGTTGTCCGACGTGGCCGACGAGCCGGCCCAGCCCGACCCGTTCAAGGGCGGCCGCGCGAAGAAGTCCGCGGCGGTCATCGTCGCGCTGCTCGCGATCGCCGCGATCGGCTTCCGCGAGCCTATCGCGCGCAAGCTCGTGACCATCCGCTCCGAGTTCGCGGAGGGGATGGAGTCCTACTCGAAGCCGAAGCCCCCGCCGCCCGAGCTGCCGAACACCTCCGCCGCGGGCGACTTCGCCATGAGAGCGGGCGCCCCCGCCGCCGTCCCCGAGACTCCGGCGCCGGGCGCGCCCGCGACCTTCACGCCGCCGGCTCCCGTCGCGGCGCCCGCGCCGCCGGCGCCGAAGCTGACCAAGCGCCCGGACCAGCCCGCTCGTCCGGCGCCCGGCCACACGAAGATCTACGGAGTCGTCTACGACATGCGCACGGGCGTCGCGACGGCCGGCGCGAAGCTGACTTTCCGGGGCCCGAACGACCTGCTGCTGCACGCGACGACGGATGAGCGCGGCCTCTACGAGATCGACGTCCCGTGGGTGTCGCTCGACGGCGGCGTCTCCGTCGGGGTCGAGGCCCCGGGCTTCCGCCCGGGCGGCCTCGAGGACGGCGAGCCGTCGTGGTTCGAGCGCCCCGCGGCCGACGTCAAGAGCGCGATCGAGGAGCTCGCCCCGTCCGACCTCGAGCCGTCTCTGATCCGGACCTTGCCCCGCGCGGAGTACCGCCCGCTCGACCTCGTCGTGATCGCTCCCTAGCCGTCGCGCGCGCCGCAAGATCGGTATAATGCGGCCATGAATCCCCTGGCCTACGTCCTGACGGGCCTCCTCGTCGGCGTGTTCAGCGGCCTCGTCGGCGTCGGCGGAGGCATCATCCTGGTGCCGATCCTCGTGCTGTTCTTCGGCCACTCGCAGCACATGGCGCAGGGCACGAGCACCGCGATGCTGCTGCCGCCGATCGGCATTCTCGCCGCCTGGACGTACTGGAAGAAGGGCCACGTGGACGTGAAGGCCGCCGCCTTGCTGTGCGCGGGCTTCGTGCTCGGCGGCTGGCTCGGCGCGCACGGCGCCGTCAATCTGCCGAAAGAAGTCCTCCGTCGCGGGTTCGGCTTCCTGCTGCTCGGCCTGTCGCTCAAGCTCATCCTGTCCAAGTGAGGCTCACCATGATCTCCGCCCTGCTCGCACTGTCCTTGTCGGCCGCCGCCGCTCCCGCCCCGATCCGCGGCTTCGACCGCGCCGCGCTCGACGTCTCGGTCAAGCCGTGCGACGACTTCTACCGCTACGCGTGCGGCGGCTGGCTCAAGGCCAATCCGATCCCCGCCGACCAGTCGCGCTGGGGCCGCTTCAACGAGCTCGCCGAGCGCAACAAGGACATCCTGCGCGAGGCGCTCGAGGAGGCCGCGCGCGCCCCGAAGGGCGAGCCCGCTCGCCGCGCGGGCGGACTCTACGCGGCGTGCATGGACGAGGAGAACGTCGAAGCGGCCGGGACGAAGCCGCTCGAGCAGGCGTTGGGCGCGATCGCCGGGCTCAAGTCCGCGTCCGACCTGCCCGCGCTGCTCGCGCGCCTGCACCGCGCGGGCGTCAACGCGGGCTTCGGCTACGGCTCCGACCAGGACTACAAGGACGCGACCAAAGTGATCGCGCTCGTCGACCAGGCCGGCCTCGGCCTGCCCGACCGCGACTACTACCTCAAGGACGACGCGAAGACGGCCGACATCCGCCGCGCCTACGAGTGGCACGCGGCGCGCTCGTTCGGGCTCGCGGGCGCGGCTCCGAAGGCCGCGGCCGAGGAGGCCGCGGCCGTCCTGCGCGTCGAGACCGCGCTCGCGAAGGCGTCGATGGACCGCGTCGCGCGGCGCGACCCCGCGAACACCTACCACAAGATGACGCGCGCCGATCTTTCGAAGCTCGCGCCCGGCTTCGCGTGGGAGGCGTACTTCTCCGCGGCCGGCGGCCCGGCGTGGAAGGACGTCAACGCGTCCTCGCCCGGCTTCCTCGAGGGCTGGTCGAAGCTCGTGACCGACGTCCCCGTCGCGGATCTCAAGAGCTACCTGCGGTGGCGCGTGATCTCCGCGGCGTCGCCGTGGCTCGGCCGCGCCCTCGTCGAGGAGAACTTCGACTTCTACGGCCGCCGCCTCACCGGCGCGAAGGCGCTCAAGCCCCGCTGGAAGCGCTGCGTCGAGCTCGTCGACCGCGCGCTCGGCGAGGACCTCGGCCGCTCGTACGTCGAGAAGGCGTATCCGCCGGACGCCAAGAAGCGGATGGACGAGCTCGTCGTCGCCGTCGAGGCCGCGCTCAAAGACGACATCGAGGGCCTCGACTGGATGACGCCCGAGACGAAGCGGAAGGCGCTCGCGAAGCTCGGAACGATCGTCAACAAGGTCGGCTACCCCGAGAAGTGGCGCGACTACTCCGCGGTGCGCGTCGACCGCAAGGACCTCATGGGTTCGATCCGCTCGGCGAACGAGTTCGAGCACCTGCGCCAGCTCCGCAAGATCGGCCGTCCCGTGGACCGCAAGGAATGGCACATGACGCCGCCGACGGTCAACGCCTACTACAACCCGCAGATGAACGACATCAACTTTCCCGCGGGCATCCTGCAGCCGCCGTTCTTCGACAAGGAGACGCACGCGGCCGTGAACCTCGGCGCGATCGGCGCGGTCATCGGCCACGAGCTCACGCACGGCTTCGACGACCAGGGCCGCAAGTTCGACGCGAAGGGCAACATGGAGGACTGGTGGACGCCGACGGACGCCGCCGCCTTCGAGAAGCGCGCGCAGTGCTTCGTGGACCAGTACGCGGCCTACGAGCCCGTCCCGGGCGTCAAGCTCAACGGCAAGCTCACTCTCGGCGAGAACACCGCCGACAACGGAGGCCTCGCGGTCGCGGGCATGGCCGTCGACAAGCTCCAGACGTCCGCGGCCGAGCCTCTCTGGAACGGCTTCACGCCCCGGCAGCTCTTGTATCTCGGCTGGGCGCAGGTGTGGTGCCAGAACCGCACCGAGCAGGTCGCGCGCATGCTGGCGCAGGTGGATCCGCACTCCTCCGCGCGCGAGCGCGTGATCGGCCCGCTGTCGAACATGCCCGAGTTCGCGAAGGCGTTCTCGTGCAAGGCCGGCGACAAGATGGTCGCCAAGAAGCAGTGCAAAGTCTGGTGAGGGCCCTTCTCCTCGCCTTGCTGATTCCCTCCGCCGCGCACGCGGCGCCGGCGGCGCCCGCCGAGCTGCTCGCGCGGCTCGAGGGGGAGTCCGTCCTGATCGCGGCGCTCGCCTCGGGCGACGCCGCTCCATCGCTGCTCGGCCGCCTGCGCGGGCTCTCGCGCGACCGCATCGAGGCCGACAAGAAGTGGCGCGAGCGCGTCGTGCGCCGCGTCTGGATCGGCCACCTCGTCGTCGAGCACGCGATCTCCGAGGAAAGCGTGGCCGACCGCCTGGCCGAGCTCGACCGGCTCGACGAGGCGGCCGTCGGCGACGAGCAGCGGCGCTTCAAGTCCGAGGCCGTGCTCTGGGAGCTCTACGAGCGCCTGCCGCGCAAGGGCTTCGCCGCCTCCCTGCGCGCCGCCGCGAAGAAATTCCCCGCCGCCGCGCCGGCGCTTCCCGGCGAGCTCTCCGCCGCCTCATCCGACGGCCTCCAGCTGACGTGGCGGGACGTCGAGGCTCTGATCCGCCACGACACCGCGGTCCATCCGCTGTTCTGGGACCTGCGTCCCGACGACTACCGCCCCCAATAGTTACATTGAGGTCGTGTGACGGTTCGCGTCAAAAAACATTTACGCGTTCTCCGTATTTATCCGGAAGATAAAAAAGACATGGTCTGTCATCATCATGGCGTATTGTCCGCCGGACACCATGATGACCCAGAACGAGACCGGGACCGTGTACGAGGCGCTCAACGAAGCGCGACGGGAGCTCTACGTCGGCTGGACGCCGCTGGCGATGCACGAGCTCTCGCTGACCTTCTCCCAGCGGCCCCCTAAGCCGGTCTCCCACTGGCGCCCCTCGGAGCTCGTCACGTTCCGCAGCGTGGAGTTCGAGCTCACGCGCCGGCAGGCGGACGACTTCATCTCCAAGTACGCGGCCTACGCCGGCGGCGATTGGCGCGTCTTCAGCGAAGCCAAGGCCGCGGATGCCCGTTAAATCCCCGAGCCGCGGAGCGGCCGCGCCGCCGCTCGAGGCGCTCGTCGACTCGACGCCCGCGTTCCTGTTCGCGCTGCGCCTCGACGGCCGCTACCTGTACTGCAACCGCGCCTCGCGCGGCTCGTCGCCGAACGACAACGTCGGAAAGTCCCTCGAGGACGTGCTTGAGGCCGGCAAGGCCGCGCGCGTGCGCGCCGCGATGCGCCGCGTCGAGCGCACGCGGCGCCCGCTGGCGCTCGAGATCTCCGTCCGGGACGCGGCCGGCCGCGCGCGCCGCTGCGCGATCACGCTCTCGCCGTTCTACTCGGCGGGGAAGCTGACGGCGATCGTCGGCGTCGGCATGGACGTCAGCGCCGCGGAGCGCGAGCCGGCCGACCCCGCCGTGGCCGTGCGGGTCGCGGCGCTCACGCCCAAGCAGCGCCAGGTGCTCTCGCTGGTCGCCGAGGGGCTGTCGAGCCGCGAGATCGGCAAGCGCATGGGCGTCAGCGAGCGCACCGTCGAGACGCACCGCGAGCTGCTGATGGACCGGCTCGAGATCCGCGGCGTCGCCGCGCTCGCGCGCTTCGCGCTCTCGGCCGGACTGCTCTAAAGCTCGACGAGCGTCCGGATCGCCCGGACCTTTTTCGGGTGATGCAGGAGCCGCATCACCGTGATCAGGTCCTCGCTCTGCGGCTTCGTGCAGCGCCGGCAGATCGTGTGCGCGAGGCGGAGGATCTCCGCGCGGAAGTCCCTCTCGTCCTGCCGGAGGGAAATCTCCTTGAACAGCTCGGAGAGGGAGAGGCCCATCGCGGCGGCGAGCTTCGTCGCCGTCGTCAGGCTCGGCAGCTTCTTGCCGGTCTCGATGTAGGCGAGGAAGCCGGGATCGATCTCGGCGCGCTCGGCGAGACTGCTCATCGTCAGTCCGTGCGACTTCCTCCAGCGGCGGATCGCGTTGCCGACCCGTATCGGTACTTGTTCGGATGTCCTGGGCACGGGAAAATGATAATTCCGGCGGGCGTCCCGGGGAATATCTTCCGCGACACTTTTAGATAGTGTCCGCGTGACAGGAGAAAGGCGTCAGGACAGCGAGGCGAGCAGGCGGCGGCGCACCGCGAGAGCGATGCGCTCGAGCTCGCCCAGGCGGATCTGCAGGGCGTCCGCGGCCCAGCCCAGGTGGCGCGCCGCGAGCTTGAGGTCTCCGCGCGCCTGCGCCTCGCGAGCGGCCTCGAGGTTGAGGGCGGCGGTGCGCTTGGCGTCGACGCGGCCGCGCTTGGCCCACGCCTCGACGCCGGCGGCGACCTTCGCGGCGAGCGCCAGGTCGGCCTTCGTCGGCTTCGGGGAGGAGAGGAGGATCGCGGCGCGGCGCAGGTCGGCGACGGACGCCGCGGCGTCGAGGTAGTCGGCGCGCGCCGACTCGAGCGCGTGAACCTGCGAGCGCAGGCCCGCGTTCATGTCGGAGTAGGCGACCGGCGTGCGGACCTTGATCGACGGGTGCGCGACCTTGGCCGCGCGCGCGAGGATCTTGTCCGAGTCCGGGGCGGCGGCGAGGGTCTCGAGCGCGGCGGCGTCGGCGGCGTCCTTCTTGTCGCCGGTGGCCTTCAGCACTGCCGCCAAGTCGAGCAGCGCCTTCGCGGCCTTATCCTCGCGGCCGTTGCGCGCGTCGCGCGCGGCGGTCTCGAGCTCGGTCTTCACGCTGCGCCAGCGGTTCCAATAGAGGTACGGGCGGCCGTCGCCGAAAGCCTGCTCGCCCTTGGCGAGCGCCTCGAGGTAGGCGGCCTCGGCGGCCGCGGCGGAGGCGCTGTTGTGCGCGCCGACGAGCGCCCAGAGAGCCGCGTTGCGCTTCCAGGCCTTGGAGTTCACGGGGGAATTCGCGCTCAGCAGCAGCTCGGACGCGGCCTTGAGCTGGTAGGCGGCGAGCGTGCCGGAGACGTCGGCGTAGTCGCGCGCGGCCTGCGCGCGGGAGGAGGACGGGGCCTTGAGGAGCGCCTTCTCGGCGGCGGCGCGGTCTTTGCGCAGCGCCTTGACGCGCGCGCGCAGGTCGTCGCCCGTCGCGGTCACGGCCAAGTTCTTCACGGCGCCGTCGAAGTCGCCGATCAAGGCGAGCTTGACGTCCTTGAGCGCGTCGTCCTTCTCGCCGGCCTTCACGCGCGAGTGGATCTTCGCGAGCGAGGCGTAGAGGCGGTCGGCGTCGTCGCGCAGGTTCGCCGCGGTGCGCGCCGGTCCCGGCGCGGGCGCGAGGAATCCGGAGGGGACGACGACCGAGAAGGCCGGCTTGTCCGGAAGGGAGGGCGCGGAGAGGGTCGCGGCGGAGAGCGCCGACGGGACGGAGACGGGAACGGTGAGGGCGGGAACGGCGCGCAGCTGGGCGAAGGCGGGAGCGGCGAGGAGGAGGACGAGCAGCGCGCGGAGCATGTTCATTCCTCATATTCTACCGCGCCCCGCTTCCGCCGCTCTGGGCCCTTTATCCGAGCCCCGCGTAGGCCCTTCGGCGGGGCGGGAGGGCGTCCGATCGTGATATTTTAGGGTCGTGAAGGTCGCGCTCGCCGTCGTCCTGGCCGCCCCGTCCGTCCCGACGGCCGTCCCGCTGTCGCCGGCGGCGCCGTCGGCTTTGGTCATGCCCGCGGCTTTGACGCCTTCGCTCTCCGCGCCGTCGCTCGTCCCGGCCTTGCCCGTCGCCGCCTCGCCGCTGGCGCTCCTCAAGGGCGTCGAGACCGGCGTGCTCGCCGCGGCCGCGAACGGCGACGCCAAGCCCGCGCTCGACCTCTCCTTCGATCAGCGCGGAATCCTTCCCGCCGCCGATCCGGAGGTCGTCCACGCGCCCGCGCCGAGCCTCTTCGACAAGACCGCCGTCGCCGAGGGCGTGGCCGCGGGCAAGCTCACGTACGCGGCCGAGCTCGGCTCGCCGAATCCCGTCAGCGCCGCGACGCTCGCCAACGGCGGCGGCATCGGCGCTTTGTTCGTCCACGCCGGCGAGGCCGAGCGCGGGACGATCAGCGGCCTCGTCGCCGCGACCGCCAAGACCAACGCGGTCGTCATCGGGCGCTTCGACGACGCCGGCGACCCCAACCTCAAGCCCAAGCTCGACGAGGGCCTCCTCGGCGCCGTCCTCGAGAACGCCTCGAGCCTCAAGGAGACGGTCAAGTTCCTCAAGCGGCTCTACCTGCCCCCGCTCGGCAAGCGCTCGGTCGGCCCGTCCGACGTCACCGGCTACCTGGGCAGCGTGAAGGACTTCGTCGCGCGCAACAACGGCGTCTTCCTCGGCGGCGTCTCGATCGGCGACGCGGCCGGCGTCGCGGCGGCGCGAAGCATCGTGAAGGCCAAGGCGCGCGGCCTCCGGTTCCTCGAGGTGGACTCGGCCGGCATCGCGTCCTCGCTCGGGGTCTCCGCGGGCGATCCGCTCCATCTGGCCGCCGTCGCGCACGTCGAGAACGCCGCGCGCGACGCGGGGGTCGCCCTCGTCGGCCGCGCCTCGTCGCGCGAGGAGGCGCTCGCGATGCACGCGCGCGGCTACCGGATCGCGATCGTCGCGAGCGACCGCGGCGCCGTCGTCGACGCGCTCGCCGCGTATTCGGACGTTCCGGCGCAGCCGGAGCGCGCGCCGGAGCCGTCCGCCAAGGGAAACAAGCTGACCGCCTGGCTCAAGGCCGGCCGCGTCGGCGCGCTCGCGTTCCTGATGTCGCCGGACATCGCGCTCGCGCGCAGGCTCGCCGCGGGCCTCGACGGCCTCTGGATCGACGCCGAGGACGGTCAGTTCCCGCTGTCGAGCATCGGCGCGCTCGTGAAGGCCGCCGGGAGCAAGCCCGCCGCCGTCCGCTCGACCGGCTGGAACGCGCCGGAGATTCCCGCCTACCTCGCCGCGGGCGCCGCCGGGATCATCGCCCCGCAGGTCTCGACCGCGCGCCAGGCCGAGCGCTTCGTCGCGACGGTCAAGAGGGCCGAGCCGGACGCCGCCGCGATCGTGATGATCGAGACGAAGGAAGGCCTCGCGAACGTCGAAGCGATCGCGAGGACGAAGGGCTTGGACGCGCTGTTCATCGGACCGTACGATCTCGCGCTCTCGCTCGGCCTCTCGCCCGACGACGCGCGCTTCAAGGCGGCGCTCAAGCGCATCGAGGACGCGGCGCGCGCCGCGGGCGTCCCGCTCGGCGGCCTGACCAAGTCGCGCTCCGAGACGTACGCGCTCCACGCGCGCGGCTATGGACTCGTCGCGGGCGTCTCCGATCAGGGCGCGCTCGCCGCGAAGGTCGCGGGAACGCTCGGCCCCGCGTTCGCCGCCGCCGGCTACTAAGAGCTACTTGATCCCGTACCAGCGCGCGGCGGGGATCGAGAACCCGCTCAGCAGCGCGACGACCGCGACGCGCCCGATCCACATCTCGAGCCCGGGCGCCCAGATGAGCGCGGTCAGCGCTCCCGATGTCGCGTAGGCCATGTAGTAGTCGACGGGCAGGCCGAGGAGCTTCTTCTGGAACCACGGCACGTCGCCGCGGCGCAGCCGCGTGAAGCCCCAGTGCGGGTTCCAGACGAACCACTGCATGTCCCACGCTCCGGTGACGAGCATGTAGGACGACGCGCACTTGGCCCACAGCGCGCGCGAGGGCTCGCCGAAGACGAGCGGCAGGTGGAACATGCCGATCAAGAAGAGCGTGAGCCACACGTGGTAGCCCGTGAGCTCCTTGCCGTTGGTGAGCGCGAGCCACCACTTCGGGCCCCAGCGCCACGTCGGCAGCTTGACCGCCCAGCCGTGCGCGCCCTCGATGTGGATCTCGACGCGCGCGAGCACGTGGCACATCGCGATGAGGAAGAGGCCTTCCCAGGCGCCTCGGCAAAGGTCGGGGCTCATTTCTTGTACTTCGGGTGCTTCTTGAGGGATTTGTTCACGGCCTTCCACTTCTTCTTCTCGGCCGCGGCGACCGCGGGATCGACGCGCCGCTTCTGGAACTCCATCTCGCGCTTGAGCTTGTTGAACGACTCGAGCCGCGCGGCGGGGAGGTCTCCGGCCTCGATCGCGGCCTTGACCGCGCAGCCGGGCTCGGAGCCGTGAGCGCAATCCTTGAAGCGGCACTGGGCCGCGAGCGCGTCGATCTCGTCGAAGGCCTGGGCGACGCCCTGCTCGGCCTCCCAGAACGCCATCTCGCGCATGCCCGGCGTGTCGAGCAGCACGCCGCCGCCCGGGAGCACGAAGAGCTCGCGGTGCGTGGTCGTGTGCCGGCCGCGCTCGTCGCCGGCGCGCGTCTCGTTGGTCTTCAAGGCCTCGCGCCCGAGCAGGCGGTTGATGAGCGTGGACTTGCCGACGCCCGAGGTGCCGACGAAGCCGACCGTGCGGCCCGGCTTGATCCAGCTGAGAAGAGCGTCGAGGCCGTCGCCGGTCTTCGCCGAGACCGGGAGGACGGCCGCGTCGCCCGCGACGAGGCGCGCTTCTCCCAGAAACGGAGCCGGGTTCTCGCACGCGTCGAGCTTGTTGAGCGCGAGCACCGCCTCCGCGCCGCTTTCGCGCACGACGGCCAGGAAGCGCTCGAGGCGCCGCGCGTTGAAGTCCGCGTTGAGGGCCGTCATGATGACCACGGCGTCGAGGTTGGCGGCGATGACCTGCTCTTCCAGCGTTTCGCCGGCCGCCTTGCGCGAGAGCTTCGTGCGGCGGGGGAGGATCGCGCGGACGGTGAGCGTCTCCTCGCCCGGGTTCGCCTCGCAGCCGATCCAGTCGCCGACGCAGGGAAGGTCGGCCGCGCCCGCGGCGTTGTGGCGCATCGCGCCCGTGATGCGCGCGGGCCGCAGGCCCTTTTCGGTCATGGTGGTGAGCAGGCCGCGCTGCTGCGCCACGACGCGCGCGGGAATGAGGTTGCGGGCGGCGTGCTCGGCGAAGGCCTCAGCCCAGCGCGCGTCCCAGCCCCAATCGTCGAGGGAAGATCCCATCAGGGAGATTCTAGCCTATCCGTCCAGGTTACTAATGATAATCACGCGCACCGGTGCGTGTTGGGAACTTTTTGGCTGGCTCAATCGTATATATGGTGAGGCTCGCTTACGATTGGATGGAGTTGACTGACGCTGGAGTCAGTCAATCGGAGTTATCCACAGGCCTCGCACCGGTGCGAGTTGAGCGGACAACTAGCAGAAATTCAGGCGAGGGCCGACCAACATGCCTAAGATCGCCATGATAATGAAGAGCGCGATGCCCTGAACAAAGACGGCGAGAGCGATATCGCCTTTTGATTTACCGGCTTTCTTCATCTGCCACGCGCGCCAGGCAAGATAGGAGACCGCAAGAAGGGATAGAGGAAGAACTTGGAACGCGTAGAAGATTCCGCTGACGATCGCTAGGAGCGGAACAAGAAGAATCAACGCCGCTTCTTCTTGACGGCCTTTCGCACCGGCGCCGTGATGCGCGACAGCGCCACCGGCGTGATGCCGAGGTAGGAGGCGATGATCTTCTGGGGGAGGCGGCCGGCGAGATCGGGCTTCTCGCGCATGAAGGTCTCCCAGCGCTCGGTCGCGGAGTTCATGAGCAGCTCCTGCTCGCGCTTCTCGCGCTGGCGGTAGTGGTCCTCGGCGACCTTGCGGCCGAGCTCCTGCCAGCAGGCGTGCTCCTTATAAAGGGCGGTGACGCGGTCGTAGCGAATGACGAGCAGTTCGGTGTCCTCGAGCGCCTCGACGGTCGTGCGCGAGGGGCGCGCGTCGAGCAGCTCTGCGTAGGCGGCGACCAATTCGCCGGGGCCGCGGAAAGCCTTCGTCGCTTCATGGCCTTCGAGATCGACGTAGTAGAAGCGCATGAGGCCGGAGACCACGAAGCCGGCCTCGAGCGAGGGCTGTCCGGGCTCGATGAAGCGCTCGCCCTTGGCGTAGCGCTTCGGCCGGAGGTGAGGCTCGAATTTCGCCCACTGCTCGGGGGGGATCGCGGCCAGACCGCGCATCGTCTCGTAAACTCGGGGGTATCTGGTTAACATAGGTTAACGACGAAAAACGGTTCCGGGGTTATCCTAGATGCATGGACATCAACGTCTACGCCGTCGCCACTCCCGCCGTGCTCGCGATCGTCGCCGCCGAAGCGGCTTATTGTTTATACCAGAAAAACGACTGCTACCGCTTCGACGACGCGATGGCCAACTTCGGGACCGCGATCGGCCACCAGATCACGAACGTGGTCGTCGCCTGGGGCATCTTCCACTTCTTCACGGCCGTGCGCGCGCGCTTCGCGCTCGCGGACTGGGGCGGCGACGCGCTCTCGTTCTGCGCGCTCTACGTCGCGATGGACTTCCTCTTCTACTGGTTCCACCGGCTCGGCCACTCGGTCAACTTCCTGTGGGCCGCGCACGCGCCGCACCACTCCTCCGAGGAGCTCAACTACACCGTCGGTCTGCGCGCGAGCGTCACGCAGCGCCTGGCGTCGTTCCTCTTCTACTGGCCGCTCGTCCTCGTCGCGCGGCCCGAGGTCGCGCTGCCTCTGATCGGCCTGCACCTGCTCATCCAGCTCATCCCGCACACGCGCGTCATCAAGCGCCTGCCGAAGTGGATCGAAGCCTGGCTCAACACGCCCACGCACCACCGCGTCCACCACGCGATGAACCCGAAGTACCTCGACAAGAACTTCGGCGGCTCGTTCATCGTCTGGGACAAGCTGTTCGGCACCTACGCCAAGGAGATCGAGGAGCCCGTGTACGGCACGCTGCGCCCCGTGAACACCTTCGACCCCATCGAGATCAACATGCAGTACTGGCGCCTGCTGTGGGCCGACGCCGTCGCGGCGCCGCGATGGACCGACAAGATCAAGCTGTGGTTCATGCCGAACGGCTGGCGCCCCGAGGGCATCCCGCCGCGGGCGCCGCTCACCTCCGTTTTCGGCCGCGAGAAGCTGCGTGCGGACCTCTCTCCGCGCGCGCGCGCGGCCTTTCTTGTTCAGCTGCCCCTGCTGCTCGGCGCGATGTACCTCGTGACGAAAGAGGACTCGCCGCTGACCTTCGGCGGGAAGGTCGCGGTCGGCCTCGCGATCTGGGCCGTTATTATCGGCTGGGGGAAGGTTCTCGACGCGGCCCGTCGGGACCTCCCTCGGCCTTCCGTTCAATCGAAGCCGGCCATGCTCCGCGCGGCCGCGGGAGCCCGGGCATGATGCGCCGTGATACGGACGTTCAGGTCAGAGGATATTTCCAGGGCGCCGAGGCGTTCGCCCGCCGCCGGGGCGGCCGCCGCCCCGAGGACGTGGGCCTGCGCTTCGACCGCGGACTGCGCCGCGGCCTGCGCGAGCTCGTCGACGGGATGGCGGCCGCGCTGCGGCGCCGCTCCGCCTCGAACTAGGCCTTCGCGACGAGCTCCTTCTTCGGGAAGCGCACCTTCGCCGCCTTGGCGTAGGCGTCCTCCGGCGATCTGACGCCGGCCGTCGCGATCACGACGGACTTCCAGCCCGTGCCCTTGAGGCCGAGCTCCGCGTCGTAGGCGTCCTTGTCGAAGCCCTCCATCGGGCACGCGTCGACGCCGAGCAGGGCCGCCGAGGTCAGGAAGTTGCCGAGCGCGATGTAGACCTGGCGCGTGAGCCACGCCTCGACCTTCTCGGGCGGCAGGGAGACCGACGCGAGCATCATCTTCTTGTACCCCTCGAGCGCCTCGGCGGGGACGCGGCGGACCTCCGAGATGCGCTCCACGTAGCGCTCGACGTCGGCGGGGCCGGCGTTCTCCTTGACGAGGAAGACGACGAGCTTGTCGGCGTCGACGATCTGGCTCTGGTCCCACGAATGGGCCTTGAGCTTCGCGCGCAGCGCCTTGTCCTCGACGACGAGGAACTTCCAGGCCTGCAGGCCGTAGGAGGAGGGGGAAAGCACGAGCGACTCCTCCAAGGCCTCCCACTTGTCGAGCGGGATCCGCCCCGCGGCGTCGAACTTCTTCACGGCGTATCGCCAATTGAGGGCGGACACCAACGTCTCCGGCTGCACCGTCTTGTCGTAGGCCAGCGTCGTCATAGGTAACCGCTCTTGTTACAATTATCGTCAAAAAAAATCAGGCGGCGCGGCGCGCGAGATCGGCCAAAGTCGTGCCCTTGAGCTCGGGGGCGACCTTCGCCTGGACCTTCGCGAACACGTCCTCGAGGATGCCGGCCATGCGGCAGGCGACCGGGCACTTCTCGTTCTTCTTCTCGCGCTTGGCGAAGAGCGAGCCGCAGTCCTCGACCGCGGAGTAGACGTCGTAGAGGGAGATCTTGCCGGCGGGCTTGGCCAGGCGGAAGCCGCCGCGGGCGCCGTGCGTGGACTCGACCAAGCCCGCACGAGCGAGCTCGGCCAAGAGGCGGCGGATGACCACCGGGTTCGTGGCGACGGAGCCCGCGATGTCGCGCGAGCTGTGGCGCTCGTCCTCGTGGAGGGCGAGCATGGTCATCGCGTGGAGCGCCACGGCGAATCTGGAGTTGGCCGCCATAATGTAACCATTATAGTCACATATGACGCGGCTGTCAAGCCCCTTTGCTAGAATGAGCCATGGCCCGGTACAAGTACCTGCTCGGGGACTCGCGCGGAGAGGCCGCGCGCCTGCGCTTCCAGGCGCGGCTGTGGGATCCCGTCTCGCTCGCGCTGTTCGACCGGCTGAACGTGCGCCCCGGGATGAAGGTCCTCGAGATCGGGCCCGGCCAGGGCTCGCTCCACATGGAGCTGCGCCGGCGCGTGAAGGGGCCGATCGACGCCGTGGAGCGCTCGGCGCCGTTCGTGAAGCGCCTCAAGGCCCTCTGCGCGCGCGACCGCCGCGGCGAGGGGACGTTCTTCGAAGGGGACCTCATCGACGTCCCGCTGCCGGAGGGGAAGTACGACCTGATCTTCGCCCGCTGGGTGTTCCTGTTCCTGCCCGAGCCGCTCGCGCACCTCAAGAAGCTGGCGAAGGCGCTCAAGCCCGGCGGCCGCATCGCGATCCAGGACTACCACCGCGAGTCCATGCGCCTCTACCCCGCGCCGAAGGACTGGGGCGCGCTGATGGCGGCCGACAAGGCGTTCTTCGAGACGCAGGGCGGCGACGCGAGCATCGGCGGCAAGCTGCCCGAGCTCTACAAGAAGGCCGGCCTCGTCCCCGAGGCCGCGAAGGGCGAGATGAAGACCGGCTTCCCGGGCTCCGACGTGTGGACGTGGGCGTCGTGGTACTTCCTCGGGGTCATGCCGCGCCTGGGCAAGATCAAGCCGTTTTCGCCCGCGGCCGCCAAACGCGTCTCCGCCGCGTGGCGCGCGGCGGGGAGGAGCCCGGAGAGCCTGTTCGTCGCGCCGGCGGTGCTCGACTGCGTCGCCCGGAAGCCCCGTTGAGCGCCGCGCTCGACGCGAAGATCGCCATGTCGGCGTCGTACCTCACGTCGCTGAAAGCGGCCGAGAGCTTGGCCGCCGACCCCTACTGGCCGAAATGGGACTCGCCGTGGTGGCACATGACCTTGCTGTGGGAGCTCGGCCGCGCCGACGCGATCCCCAAGCCCGCCGCCGAGGCGATGCTCGCCGCGATCGAGGCGAAGTACGTGAAGTTCTTCCCGAACCCGCGCGAGCCGCTGCCCGAGGGCAAGGACTACCACCGCGACGGCATGTGCCACTGCGGGCTCGGCAACATGTACCAGACGCTCTCGGCGTGCGGAATCGACGTCGACGGCCGCGCGCCGTGGATGCGCGCGTGGTTTTTGCACTACCAGCTTCCCGACGGCGGCCTCAACTGCGACGACGAGGTCTACGCCAAGGGAGGCAGCGAGAAGTCCTCGGTCCAGTCGACCTTGCCCGCGCTGGAGGCGGTGCTCGCCGCGGGGCGGCCGCTGACGGCGATCGAGGAGAACTTCGTGGACCGTGGCGCGGAGTACCTGCTCGAGCGCCGTCTCGCGTTCCGCGCGAGCGACCCGGGGCGCGTGATGGCGCCCGAATTCCTCGAGATCGGCTTCCCGCGCTTCTACGACTACGATTTCCTGCGCGGCATCGCGTTCATCGCGGATTGGGCGCGCGTGCGCCGCAAGAAGGTCCAGCGCCGCGCGGTCGGCTGGGTGTTCGACGCGATGGACGGCCGGTTCCCCGACGCGCGCGTGCGCCTCGAGAAGCCGGGCATCATCGAGACCGAGAACACTTTGGCCCGCGGCGAGGACGGGAAGTGGTCGCGGGTCCCTTCGACGACTTTTTCTTTGCTCGACGCGGTCCGCAAGCCCGGGACGATCTCCGACGTCCTGTCCCGCAGCTGGGCCGAGGTCGTCGCGGTGCTGGGACCCCGTCTTGAGGGGTAGGCCTTCCGTTCCCCGAGGGGGGCCGTAATGCCCTTGGAGGGAGGGGGCTTCCCGTCTTATCCTTATACGGATGAGGCGTTTGATCGCGGCGCTGCTCTGCTTGGCCTTGCTTCCGTGGGAAGCGGCCGCCCAGATGCGCGTCCTGGTCCGGACGGCGCCCGTGGGAATGCCGGTCCAGGGCATACAGCTCGGCCCGACCATACTCTCCAACCCGCTAGTCCCTACGACGTTGTCGTTCACGCCTCTGCTGACTCCGGCATTGTCTGCGCCGTCGATCATTCCGAGCGCCGTTTCCGTTCAAGCCGTCCCGTCGGCCCTGACTCCGGTGAAAGCCGCGGCCGCGATTCAGCTCAAGCCGCAGGCGCTGCTCTCCAAGGTCGCGACACGGCTCGCCGCCTCTCTCGAGCCGAATCGGCCGTTCTACGAGGCGCGTCAGACCTCCGACGAGATCTTCACCGGCTCGCTGTCCGCGCCGTCGAAGGACGACGACCTCCCGTCC
Organism: uncultured Elusimicrobia bacterium; assembly: GCA_964450975.1. GTDB lineage: Bacteria > Elusimicrobiota > Elusimicrobia > UBA1565 > UBA9628 > GWA2-66-18. The sequence goes on from CAYVFO010000004.1 coordinate 40,206, forward strand.
GTTCAGGGGAGCGAGTCCGGCCCGAAGCCCGCGCTGACGCCCGCGACGCCGTCCTCCAAGCCGGCCGCGAAGGAGCCGCCGCTCGCCCGGCTTAAATCGATCATGACCTCCGGCTCGGGCCCCCTCGTCATCGCCGCGTTCGCGTGGAACTTCCTCGCGGTCGCCGCGTACTCGATCATCGGCCCCGCGCGCGGCGCGCTGCTGATGACCAAGTTCGGGCCGGAGACTCTGCCGTGGGTGTACATGGCGAGCGCAGCGCTCACCGGCCTCGTCGTCGTCGGCTACAACCGCTTCTCGAAGGCGCCGCGCAAGCTCCTCATCGGCGGCTCGCTCGTCATGCTGGCCGCCACGCTCGTCGGCGGCGCGCTCGCCGTCTCCGCGGCCGCGATGCCCTCGGTCGCCTTCGGCTACTACCTGTGGACCGACGTGTTCGGCATCATGTCCATGACCCTGTTCTGGACGTACGCCAACGACGTGTTCACGCGCGACGAGTCGAAGAAGACGTTCGGCCTCATCGCCGCGGGCGCGCCGCTCGGCTCGATCGCGGGCGCGCTCCTCATGAAGCTGCTCGTCGGCTCGATGGGGCCGGTGCCGATGCTCATGGTCGCGGCCGGGATCTTCGCCGCCGTCCTGCCGATCTTCTTCTTCATGGAGCGCCGCGCGCAGGGCCGTTCGGCGCGCGACACGAACGCGGAGGAGGACAAGAGCCGCCCGAAGCCGCAGAAAGGCATCGTCGCCACGATCCTCAAATCGCCGTTCCTGCTCTTCCTGACCGCGATCGTCGCCCTCGAGCGTCTCGTCCCCGACATCACGAACTATCTCTACAGCGTCGTCGCGAAGGCCTCCTACGGCGCCGACGCGACGGGCATGGCCCAGATGTTCGCCGACGTGAACTTCTGGACGAGCGTCGCCTCCTTCGGCGTGAGCTCGCTGCTCGTCGGCCTGACGCTCAAGAAGATCGGCATCGGCGGCTCGCTGATGACGACGGCGATCGTCAACCTGGCCCTGTTCCTGATGTTCCCGTTCTATCCCGCGCTGACGATGGTCGCGCTGTTCTGGGGCCTCGACGGCATGACGCGCTACACCTGGTTCAAGACCGCGAAGGAGTCGACGTACTCGGCCACGGATCGCGACACGATCTACCGCGTGAAGGCGTTCATCGAGATGTTCGTCTACCGCTTCGCGCGCGGGCTGGCCGGCCTGCTGCTGCTCG
>CAYVFO010000005.1:0-2855 GCA_964450975.1 uncultured Elusimicrobia bacterium
GTAGAGCACTCCGTGGTCGAACACGGAGACCTTGGCGTCGGCCTTGTCGCAGAACTTGCCGTCGATGTAAATCTTCATTTCTTACTCCGGTTTCGGGGGTCCGGCTCGACGATAAACTTTACCAAAATCCGCCGAAATCGGGCATTGATTCAGATCAGCCCGGGCTGACACGGCTGACGCTCGACCCATGCCGCCGGGAGGCCGCGCGGGCTATACTGTGAACAGAAGGCGGGAGCAGCAGCCGGGTCCGGCAGAGGAACGATCCAAAGAGACCGACCTTTACGAGGTCGGCGAAACAGGGATCAATGAGATCCAGGGATCGAAAAATCAGCCGCCGCACGGAGGCGCGAACGCCCGAAAGAGGAACGCTCCGGTCCGACGTCCGAACCGGGGCCCTCTTTTTTATACCATAGCCGCGCATGCGCACCGAGCGGATTCTGGTCGTCGAGGACGACGCGGGCTGGATCGAGCTGCTGAAGCTGTGGTTCCCGGCCGCCGGCTATGCCGAGGTCGAGTACGCCTCGACCGGAGCCAAAGCCATCGAGTGCGCCATCCAGCGCCGTCCCGACTGCGTCCTGCTCGACTACTTCCTGCCCGACCAGAACGGCCCCGAAGTGTGCCGCAAGCTCCGGGCCGTCCCGGATCTGCTGCGGGTGCCGGTGGTGCTGTTCACCGCGCACAAGAGCGAGAAGCTCGACGGCCTCGACAGCGGCGCCGACTACTTCGTGAGCAAGTCCGACAGCTCGCGCGAGCTCATGGCGACGCTCGAGGCGCTGTTTCGCCGCGCAGCCCAGGATCAGGGGCTGCTCACGCGCGGCCAGTTGAGCCTCCGGAGCGCCGACCGGCAGGTGATCTGGAAGGGGAAGAACGAGGGCATGCTCACGCCCAAAGGGTACTCGCTGTTCCACATCCTCGTGGAGCGCAGCCCGGAGCCGGTGTCGCGCGACGATCTCTACCGGATGGTGGAGGGGGTCGAGAACCCCGGATTGTCCCGCGCGCTCGACGTCATGCTCAACCGGCTCAAGAAATCGCTTCCGAAAGAGCTCGCCGAAAGGATCGTTAATGTGAAGAATTTCGGCTATTGCTTCCTAAACGAGCCCAAAGTAACGAAGCCGTAACGCGGCGTAACGCTTCGGTGAATTTACAGTAAACGTTTCCCGTGTTAAGGTCCTAGGGTTGTCGTAGGGCCGATACGGGCAAACCCGGGGAAACCCGGGGACGCGAAGCCGAGGGGCTACAGCGCGACGAGCGCCACGCCGGCCGGGCCGCCGAAACCGACGACTCCTGGGACCGATGAAACAGGGAGTCTTCGCCGCAGTCAGCGTCCTCCTTCTCGCCGCCGCGGAAGCTTCCGCGGCCGAGGCGGGAGCCGACGTTCAGACGCTGGCCAAGATCGTCGCCTCCGCGGCGTCCTCCCATAAAGTCCGCCGCATCGCGGTGGTTCCCTTCACCGCGCCGCGCGGCTCCGGCTCCTACGACGGCGCGATCGTCTCCGAGCGCCTCGTCATCCAGATCCTGGCCCGCGGCGAGCTCGACGTCGTCGAGCGCCGCCTGCTCGAGCAGGTGCTCGAGGAGCAGCGCCTCGGCGTGTTCGGCATCATGGACCCCGGCACCGTGAAGGCGCTCGGCAAGGTGCTCGGCGTGGACGCGATCCTCACCGGCACGGTCGTGGCCCTCAAGGGAGACCGCGTCGAGGTCAACGCGCGACTCGTCCATACCGAGACCGCTCAGGTGCTCGCCGCGTCCAGCGCGCGCATGACGAAGGACTGGGAGGACCGCCCCATCATGGAGGACGCGGCCTCGACTTGGATCGTGCCGGCGCCGCGCCTCGACGACGGCGGCTTTTCGCCGCGCGTCGCGGGCACGACGTGCTACTCGCGCGTCGACGCCGTCGAGCGCCGCCTGCTCGACTTCAAGGCGCGCTACTGGGCCGCGAAGCTCAGGGATCCGTCCTTCTCGATCCGCTCGCTCACGCGCAACCCCGGCTCGGAGATCCGCGACGAGGAGACGCGCGCCGATTTCTTCCGCAAGATGCGCGAGCATTACGACGCCGGCACGCCGGCGCTGTCGGAGACGGAGCGCGCCGAGCTCGGGCGCGGCCTGCAGGAGATCAAGGTCTTGAACGGTTTGTGCGAGAGCTGAGGGGGGCGAACGATATGAAGAACCTGAACTGGACGTGGCTCGCGGCGGCTCTTCTCGCCGGCTGCGGCGGAGTCGAGCGCCGCGTGCACAAGGGCTCGGTCGACGCGGTGATCGACCAAAGCCCGGTGCGCGGCGCCTACTTCGAGGCGATCGGCATCGGCGCGTCGGACCCGGCGCTGCCGACCGACACGCAGCGCAAGGCGCTGGCCCGCGACGCCGCGATCGTCAAGGCGCAGTACGAGCTGCTCTCGATGATCAAGGGCGTGCGGCTCGACGGCGGCGTGACCGTGAGAAGGGCGCTCGAGGCCGACTCCGCGCTCGAGGCGCGCGTCGCCGACGCGATCGCGGGCGCGGAGATCCGCAAGTCGGAGTTCACCGCGGACGGCGGCTGCGTCGTGACCTTGAGGCTGCCGAAGTCGGCGCTCGAGCGCGCGCTGAAAGCGGGCGTGCCGGCGCGCCAGGCGAGCGTGGAGGATCCGAAGATGCAGGAGGCCCTCGTGAAGGCGATCGAGGCCCTGAAGGAGAAGCGGATGGAGGGCGAGTACTAGAGCAGCTTGCCGTCCGCCATCCGCAGGATGCGGTCGGCGGACTTGGCGGCGTTCTCGTCGTGGGTGACGAGGACGACGGCGGCGCCCTCGCGGCGGGCGACGTCGCGGAAGTCGGAGAAGACGCGCTCGCCGTTGGCGCGGTCGAGGTTGCCGGTGGGCTCGTCG
>CAYVFO010000005.1:2865-41008 GCA_964450975.1 uncultured Elusimicrobia bacterium
ACCGCCCGTCGGCGAGGATCACCGACGGGCGGTTGATCAGGGCGCGGGCGATCGCCGCGCGCTGGCGTTCGCCGCCCGAGGTCTGGGCGGGGAAGCGGTCGGCGAGAGCGCCGATGCCGAGCGAGTCGAGCAGGCGCGTCGCGCGCGCCGTCGCGCTCGCGAGCGGCTCCTGCGAGACGCCGTGCGCCATCGCCAGACGCGCGGGCATCAGCACGTTCTCGAGGATCGTGAACTCGGGCAGCAGCGAATCGAACTGGAAGACGAAGCCGATGTGCGCGCAGCGCGTCATCGCGCGCTCGAGCTCGGTCTGGTCGGCGGCTCGCCGGCCGCGCACGCGCAGCTCGCCCGTGTCCGGCCGGTCCATCAGGCCGAGCAGGTTGAGCATCGTGGACTTTCCGGAGCCCGAGGGGCCGAGGATCGCGACGAACTCGCCCGCGGCGATCTCGAGATCCACGCCGCGCAGCACGGAGACGGCCACGGCCCCGTGGCCGTAGGTCTTGCTGACGCCTTTCGCGACGATCGCGGGCTCAGCCATAGTGGATCGCCTCGACCGGGTCGGCCTTCGCCGCGCGCGCGGCGGGGTACAAAGTGGCGAGCAAAGAGAGCAGCAGGCCCATGCCCGCGACGGCCGCGACGTCGCCGGGCCGCACGTCGACGGGCACGCGCGAGAGATAGTAGATGTCGGCCGGGAGCTCGACGATCGGGAACGTCGCGATGATCCAGCAGAGCAGGAAGCCGAGCCCGAGCCCGAGGAAGACGCCGAGGCCGCCGATGACGAAGCCCTCGACGAGGAAGATGCGGCGGATCATCGCGGGACCCGCGCCCATCGCCTTGAGCAGGCCGATGTCGCGCGTCTTCTCGACGGAGCGCAGGATCAAGGTGGACGCGATGCCGAGCGAGGCGACCAAAGTGATGAGCGTGAGGATGATGAACATGACCGCCTTCTCGAGCTTGAGCGCCGCGAAGAGCGTCTGGTTCATCTGGGCGTAGGTGCGCACGAGCTTGTTGAAGCCGAGGACCGAGCGCAGGCGCCCGGCCGCGTCGTCGGCGCGGCGCAGGTCCTTGAGCTTGACGCCCACGCCGGAGGCGCCCGCGTCCACGCCGAGGAACTTCGACGCGGGCTCGAGCCCGGTCCACGCGGTCGCGCTGTCGTACTCGTAGTAGCCCGTCTTGAGCGTGCCGGCGACCTTGAAGCGCTGCATCTTCGGCAGCATGCCGAGCGGCGTCGAGACGCTCTTCGGAGAGACGAGCACGACCTCGTCGCCGAGCTCCGCGCCCAGATGGTCGGCCAGCTCGGCGCCGAGGACGATGCCGGGAGTCTTGCCGGCGACGCCGTCCCAGGAGCCCGTCACGAGCTTCTTGGCGAGGTCGTTGACGGAGAACTCGCGCGAGGGGTCGATCCCCTTGAGCACGACGCCGATCGACCGCTCGCGCATCGTCAGGATCGCCTGGCCGAACGCGAAGGGGGAGGCGGCGGCGAAGTCGGGATCGGCGGCGGCCGCCGCCATGGTCGCCTCGAGGTCCTTGGGATCTCGCGCGCCCATGATGGTGATGTGGGCTTGGGCGCCGACGATCTTGCGCTGGATGTCGGTCTGGAAGCCGTTCATGACCGACAGCGTGGTGAGCAGGGCCGCGACGCCGACGGTGACGCCCGCGACGCCGATCAAGGTCGTCACGACGGCGAACAGCCCTTTGCGCTTGGCGCGCAGGTACCGCAGGGCGATGAACAGCTCGAGGCTCACGCCGCTAGGATACTAATTCGAGCCGACCGGGACGGGGCCGATGCAGTTCTCGGCGTACTGCGCGGAGGCCGGGTTGTTCTTGGCGGCCGGCGAGGAGCCCATGTCGCCCGAGGCGAACAAGGCGTCGTAGAGCTGGTCGCGCAGCAGATGGTCCTTGCGGATCTTTCCGCCCTTCGGGTTCGGCACCATCTCGCGCAGCGCGGGGACCTGCTGCAGGATGTCGGTCTGCAGGTCGAAAGCGGCCTTGCGGACCTCCTCGACGCCTTCGCAGCCGAGGCGGAGCAGGTGCTTGAACACCCGCTCGCGACGGCTCTTGTCCGAGACCGTGAGCGCCTCGCGGATGCCGTCGATGGCGGCCTTGCGCGCGGCCTGGGTCGGCGGGTTGACGCCGGCCGGAAGCGGATTGAGCGCGTCGTTGTTTCCGACGACGGGAGCGAGAAGGGCGAACGCCCGGTCGAAGCGCGGATTGCCGGCGGTCTCCGACTGGTGGATCTTGTCGGCCATCGCCTTGACGGCCATCGCGGAGACGGTCGGGTCCGCGTCGTACATCAGCGGGAGAAGGTCGGAATCCTTCGGGATCACGCGGTCCTCGGGCTTGGACGCGTTGATGAAGTTGCGGCGGAGCAGGTCGAGGGCCAGAGCGCGCAGCCGCGGGTCCGTCGGGCCGTCCGCGCCGAGCGCCTGATACAGGAGGGGCGCGAAGCGCTTGCCTTTGACGGAGGCCTTGCGCATGATCGCGAGCGCGGCCGGGTAGAGGGTCTTGTCCGACTTCGCGCGCCCGAAGAGGACCTCGGCCGCGGCGCCGAACTCGCCCGTGCAGTTGCCCATGCCGCCCCACTTGCCGCCGTCGGTCTCGGCCGCGTGGCGCGAGAGCTGCGCCGCGCTTCCGCGATAGACGTTGCAGGCCAGGCTCTCGTGCCACGCGCCGCCGGTCATGTCGGGCGTGAGGTCGGTGAAGCCCATGACGCCGGTGCGGCAGGACTCGTAGCCGTTCGGGGTCGGACAGTGCGTGAGGCAGCGCGCGAGATAGTCGATCGGCTGGAACTCGTCGGCGGACATCTCGATGCCGCACATCGTCTTGCCGCTGATCGAGATCGCCTTGCCTCGGGGTTCGGCCGTATCCGCGGGCTTCTGGCCGGCGGCGCCCTGGGCGAGGGCGAAATGCGGGACGAGCACGGCGAACGCGACGAGGAGGGGTCGGGGGGTCATTTCGGCAGTATAAGCCCGAAATGCGCGTTTCGCCAGTCCGCCCTTAACCTATGTTAAGGAGCTTCGCGCTTGAGGGTCGGGAACAGGATCACGTCGCGGATCGAGTCCTTTCCGGTCAGGAGCATCGTGATGCGGTCGATGCCGACGCCGATGCCGCCCATGGGGGGCATGCCGGCCTCCATCGCGTGGATGAAGTCCTCGTCGAGCAAATCGGCCTCGGCGTCGCCGGCGTCCTTCTGCTTCATCTGCTCGGTCAGTCGGTCGCGCTGGTCCTGAGGGTCGTTGAGCTCGGAGTAGGCGTTGCTGAGCTCCTTGCCCGCGGCGAAGCACTCGAAGCGCTCGACCAAGGACTCGGTGCCGGGCTTGAGCTTGGCGAGCGGGGTGATCGCGGTCGGGTGGTCGAAGAGGAAGGTCGGCTGCTGGAGCAGGTCCTCGATCTTGGCCTCGACGATGCGGTCGAAGAGCTTGGCGGACGGCGTCTTGTCGCCCGCGTGGATGCCGAGCTTCTCGGCGAGCTTTATGAGGCCCGCGCGGTTGAAGCCCTTGCCCTCGAGCACGTTCTCGATCGGCTCGCCGCAGCGGTCCTTCCAGACCTCGGGGAGGTAGAGGCGCTTGAACGGGGGCTTGAGCGAGATCTTCTTGCCGCGCCACTCGACTTCCGTCGCTCCGCAGGCCTCGGCGCACTCGGAGAGCAAAGTCTCGAACAGTGCCGCCATGCCCTCGTAGTCGGAGTACGCCTCGTAGGCCTCGAGCATCGTGAACTCGGGGTTGTGCGTCGTGTCGACGCCTTCGTTGCGGAACACGCGGCCGATCTCGTAGACGCGGTCGAGGCCGCCGATGACGAGCTTCTTGAGGTAGAGCTCGGTCGCGATGCGCAGGACCATCTCCTGCTCGAGCGCGTTGTGCTTGGTGTGGAACGGGCGCGCGGAGGCGCCGCCGGCCTGGCCGAGGAGGACGGGCGTCTCGACCTCGACGTAGCCGCGGCCGTCGAGCACGCGGCGGATCGTCGAGACGATCTTCGCGCGCTTGACGAAGACGTCGCGCGACTCGGGCGTGGAGACGAGATCGAGGTGGCGGTGACGGTAGCGCAGCTCGGTGTCGGTCAGGCCGTGCCACTTCTCGGGCAGCGGGCGCACGGCTTTCGCGAGCATCGTCGCGGACTCGACGGCGACGGTCGGCTCGCCGGTCTTCGTGATGAACACGGGGCCGGAGACGGAGAGGAAATCGCCGACGTGGAGGTCGCGCTTGACGAGGTGGAACGTAGCCTCGGGCAGCGCGTCCTTCTTGAAGTAGACCTGCGCGCGGCCGGAGAGATCCGCCAGGCGGCCGAAGATGGACTTGCCCATGTCGCGCAGCTCGACGAGGCGGCCCGCGACGGAGACCTTCTCGGAGGACTGGGCCATCGGCTCGGCGAGCGTCTTGCCGATGCGCAGGACGGACGCGCAGTCGTGCTGGCGGTGCGTGCGGGAGGGGAAGGGATCGACGCCGCGCGCGCGCAGCTCCGCGATCTTGGCCTTCTTCTCGCCCATCAGCTTCTCGAGGCCGTGGGCGTCGATAGGAGCGGCAGCCGAAGGCTGGTGAGCGGCGGAGCCGCTCTGCTTGGGGGCGTCAGACATTCTTCTTATCTCCACGAGAGGCCAGGATGCCGGCGATCAGCTCCCGGAGCATCTTCGGATCGAACGGCTTCTGCACGTACGCCGCGACGTTGGGCGCCATCTCGAAGAGATCGCGCATCTTCTGGCCCTTCGCGGTGAGCACGAGAATCGGGATGTCCTTGGCGCGCGGCTCGGTCTGCAGGCGCATGTTGAGCTGGTAGCCGTCCATCACGGGCATCATGATGTCGAGGACGATGAGGTCGGGGAGCGCGGCCTGCGGGTCGACGGGGTCGAGCCCGAGCTTCTCCAGGGCGATCTGTCCGTTGCCGGCCTCGAAGACCTTGTGGCCGTCGCGCTCGAGCGCGAAGCGCAGCAAGGTGACGATGTCGGGCTCGTCGTCGACGACCAGAATGGCGGGCATCTAGGGTTTCTCCGGGCGGCTGTCGGCGAGGAAGCCGGCGACGAGCTCGCGCAGGGCCTTCGGATCGAAGGGCTTCTCGATGTGGGCGGCGACGTTCGGCGTCGCGTTGAACAGGTCCTTCGTGTCGCCCTTGGCGGTCAGGACGATCACGGGCGTCGCGCGCGTGCGCGGGTCCTCGTGCAGGCGCGAGCAGACGGCGTAGCCGTCCATGACCGGCATCATGACGTCGAGGATGACGAGGTCGGGGACGACCGCGGTCTCGTCGCGCGGCTCGACGCCGGCTTTGGCGAGCGCCTCGGCCCCGTCGTGCGCGGGCAGGACGAGATGGCCGTCCTTCTCGAGCATGAACTTGATGAGCGTGACGACGTCGCGCTCGTCGTCGACGAGCAGTATGCGCGCCATGCCGGAATTCTATTAAATAAGGCCGTGAAACTCACGGTCAAGCCGCTGACGCCCGCCCGCTGGAAGGATTTCGAGGCTCTGTTCGAGTCGGACTCAACCTGCTCGGCGTGCTGGTGCATGTGGAACCGCGTGAGCCAGGCCGAGTACCGCGCCGGCTACGGCGCGCCGAACAAGCGCCGCTTCAAGGCGATCGTCGACGCCGGCGAGAAGCCGGGGCTGCTCGCCTACCGCGGCAAGAAGGCCGTCGCGTGGGCGGCGCTCGGGCCCCGGAGCGTCTACAAGCGCCTCGAGAGCTCGCGCGTCGCCGCGCCCGTGGACGATCAGCCCGCGTGGTCGGTCCCGTGCTTCTTCACCGCGAAGGAGGCGCGCGGCCAAGGCGCGACGGTGGCGCTGCTCAAGGCCGCCGCGGCCGAGGCCAAGAAGCGCGGCGCGAAGCTGCTCGAGGGCTATCCCGTCGATCCGCGCGGCAAGCGGCAGTCCGCCGGCTTCGTGTGGTGGGGCCTCTCGCCCGCCTTTGAGAAGGCCGGGTTCAAGGAAGCCGCGCGGCGCTCGAAGACGCGCCCGTACATGCGCCGGACGCTTCGTTGATCTAGATCATGGGCCCCCTGGCCCGGCGTGAGGGGGTCTTAAGACGGATTCGCGAGGGCGGGGGCAATGGGTAAAATGTCCTCATGAACAAAGCCCTTTTCGCCGTCCTCGCGCTGTGCTTCTCCGCCGCCGCTCAGGCCGAGAACCCGTCCGACCGCGTCTTCAACGAGGCGGTCCGCGACATCAACGAGGCGGTGGGCAAGATCATCACCAAGCAGTCGCCCCTGCGCGCGACGCAGCAGGCGCAGACCGGGCTCGGCGCGGCGGCGCAGGCCAAGGCGTGCACGCCCGCGCAGGCCGACGGGGCCTACCAGGACATCGCGCGCTGCGAGGCGTCCATGCGCAAGGCGCAGAGCGTCGAGATCAAGGACTACAAGGGCCGCCTCTACACCGGCTTCCAGCCCAACGGCCTCGTCCTGCTGACCACGACCGACGCGTACTTCTACAGCGAGCCCTGCGACATCTGCGCGGAGCTCACGCGCTGCTCGCTCAAGGACGGCGCGCTTTCGACGCAGATCGCCGCGCACTCCGTCTCGTGCGCGGACGTGGCGCCGCTCGCCGCGAAGGCCGTCGTGGTCTTCAACGCCTGCGCGCCGAAGAAGCCGTAAGTTAAAATACTCGGCCTGCGCCTCCTCCTCGCCGCCGTCCTCTGCTCCGCCGCGCCCGCGCGCGCCGATCACCACCCGGAGCACGTGCTCGAGCCGATCACCGTCCTCGGCACGCGCATCCAATCGAACCCCAAGGCGTACGCCGTCGGCCGCGTCGAGCGCGACGTGCTCGAGGCGACGGACGCCTTCAGCCTCAAGGACTTGATGGACAAGACGCCCGGCGTCTTCGCCAAGCAGTCGAACGGCCCGCGCGACGTGTCGATCTCGGTGCGCGGCTCCGGCGGCAAGACGTCGTTCGCGATCCGGAATATAAAGATGTACGAGGACTGGTTTCCGGTCACGCAGTCCGACGGCCTCTCGCGCACCGACATCCACGATCCGAACGCCTACGAGGGCATCGACGTCCTGCGCGGCCCGTCGTCGGCGCTGCACGACAATTACGCGGTCGGCGGCGCGGTCAACTTCCGCACGCGGCTCGGCCGCGACGTCGACGGGCTCGACGCGGGCGTCACCGCGGGCTCGTGGGGCTACCAGAACGTCCGCCTCCACGCCGGCTCGCGCGGCAAGACGTTCGAGTACTCGGCGTTCGCGTCGCACATCCGAGCCGACGGCTGGGCGAATCACGCCGGCTACAAGACCGTGACGCAGAACGTCGTCGGGCGGTTCTACGTCGACGAAAACCGCACCTTCGTGCTCAAGCTCCTCAACAACGACATGGAGGCGCAAGTCCCGAGCCGCCTCTCGCGGACGCAGATGAACGAGGATCCGCGCTCGGCGGGCGTCACGAACGTCACCGGCGTCGGCAGCGTCTCCGCGGAGCAGGCGTCGCAGAGCCGCCGCGACCGCCGCACGATCGTCGGCGGGCGCTGGGAGCAGCAGCTCGACCCCGAGACGGGGTGGCGCTTCCTCGGCCAATACGACGTCAAGGACATCAACCAGACCTTCGCGACGATCTCCGACGCGACCAACCCGAACTTCCACCAGTACGCCGACGTCACCCGCGAGGGGACGCTGGGCGCGCTGCCGGCGAAGCATTACGCCGGCGTCTTCTACAACAAGATGGAGCAGGAGTCCTCCGCGTTCCGCAACCTCGCCGACTGGGCGGGCGCGCGCGGCGAGCTGCAGTCGAACACGCGCGGCTATCACGAGAACATGGGCTTTCGCGTCCGCGAAGAGCTCGAGCTCTCGCATCATTGGACCGCGATCGCGGGAGCCGGCGCGGAGCGCTCGAAGGTCAAGGCGGCCGTGCAGACGCGCACCGCGCCCGCGACGTACTCGCGCGTGGACGTCGACCGCTCGTTCTGGAACGTCGCGCCGGAGGCCGCCCTCCATTATAAGGCGGAGGACTGGACCGGCCGCGCGCGCGCCGCGATGGGCTACGGCACGCCCGGCGTCGGCCAGCTCACGACGGGCCCCGACGGGCTCGCGGGCAACAACACGGGCTTGAAGCCGCAGCGCAACCTGGGCTTCGAGCTCGGAGCGGGCGGCGCGGGCGCGGGCTTGTCCTGGGACGCCGCCGCGTACTACGAGATCTACTGGAACGAGTTCGTCACTCAGTCGCCGGGCGCCGGCCTCTCGAACTTCACCGCGAACGCGCCGCGCGCCGACCACCGCGGCGTCGAGCTGTGGGCCGATTGGCGGCATCCGTCCGGCGCGCTCCTCGCCGGCGCGTGGACCTTCAACGACCACGTCTACAAGACTTTCCGCGAGTCCGTCGGCGGCGGCGTCTCCGTCGACCGCGCGGGCTCGCGTCTGCCCGGCGTCGAGCGCTCGGTCCTCAACCTGCGCGCCGGGTGGTCGAAGAAGGACCTGCCCGGCGGCTGGCTCGAGGTCAATCGCGTCGAGGGCTACGCGGTCAACAACTCGAACACCTTGTTCGCGCGCGGCTATACGCTCCTCAACCTCAACGCGCACTGGAAGCGCGACGTGAAGTGGGGTCGCGTGTCCCGCGTCGCGGCGACGTTCGATCTGCGCAATCTGGCGAACGTCCGCTACGACGGCTCCGCGGTCATCGTCTCGGACGTCTTCAGCGACACCGACGCGGCGCGGCTGACGAAGCAGGCGTTCTTCGCGGGGCAGGGCCGCTCGGCGTACGGCGGCGTCGTCCTGCATTTCTAGTAGAATTTCCGCCATGTTCCTGCTCCTCGCGGCGGCTCTCGGCGGATTCGACGTCTACTCCGACTCCGGCCGCCTGCACCGCATCGAGGGAGACATGGGCGCCTCTCCCGTCGTCTCGTACCGCCGCTCGGACGACGGGGGGAAGTCTTGGACGCAGCCCGTGGCCGTCGACGCGGCGCGGCCGGCTTACCGCTTCGGCGCGGGCGACGCGCGCGTCGTCGCCGAGGGCGACTTCGTCGCGGCGCTCTGGGCGCGTCCCGGCAAAGGTCCGATGGGCTCCGGCCCGCTCGCCGTCTCGATCTCGCGCGACGGCGGAAAGACCTGGACCGCGGCCGCGAGCCCGGCGGACGGCGGGCCCTTCGGTCGGCGCTTCCCCGCGCTCGCGATCTCCTCGGGCGCGCTGCACGCGGTGTGGCTCGACCGGCAGACGAACGCGAAGGTGCTCGCGTCGGCCTCGCGCGACGGGGGTAAGACTTGGTCGCGGCCCGCGACGCTCGACAGCGACGTCTGCGAGTGCTGCTGGAACAAGGCGCTGGCCGTTCCCGGCGCCGTGCTCGCGCTGTACCGCGACAAGAACCCGCGTGACATGGGAGTCGCGGTCTCGCGCGACGGCGGCAAGTCGTGGGGCGCGCCCGGAGTCGCCGGCCCGTTCGGCTGGGGCATCAACGGCTGCCCGCACGTCGGCGGCGGCCTCGCGTGGGCGGGCGGCAAGCCGCGCGCGCTCGTCTGGACGGGCCACGCCGAGAAGGCGGGGCTCTACGCGCTGACGTCGGAGGACGGCGGCGCGACCTGGGGCAAGCCCGACCGCCTCGGCGGGATCGGGGCCAAGCACGGCGATCTGGCCGCCAACGGGACGCGCCTCGGAGCGGTGTGGGACGAGGACGGCGCGGTCTGGTTCGCGTCGAGCGCGGACGGCGCGTCGTGGACGTCGCCGCGCCGCATCTCCTCGCCGAAGGACGACGCGGGCGACCCGCGCATCGTCGAGGCGGGCGGGGGCTTCCGCGCGTTCTGGATCGTGCGCAGCGGCAAGGACAAGCTGCTGCTCGACGCCCCGCTGCTTCAGTAGCGAGCGAAGCGCGTTCGCGGCGGACTTCCTTGACACTTTTGTCGGGCCGGTATACACTGCGCCCATGTTGACCACTCTCTCCCTCATCGCCGCCCTGCAGGTCTCGGCCGCGGAAGCGCCGGATAAAAAAATTACGCAGTACGCCAGTTGGGCGGACGCGCGCCGCGGGCTGGCGGCGTTGAGGCGCGATTCCGCGATCAAAGACAGCCTCGTGATGATCCGGATCGATCAATCGGTGAGCCGCGCTTATTACGACAACCTGATCGTCAACGGGCTGAAGGAGCGAATTCAATTTCGTGGACCCGACAGGGCGCTGTTCGCGGCTTTCCCATTGGGGGATTTGATCGGCACCCGAGGCGTTCGCTTCGATCTCGACGCTTTCGCGGCGCTCAATCGCGGCGGCGGGTCGAACCAGTTCGGCCCCGAGGAGGCGTTCTCCCGCTCGATGCGGAGCGCGCAGGGTTCTGGATCGCGGCCGTCCGCGACCGCTCCGACCGGAGCGCCGATTCTCGGCGTCGGTCCCGGGGCCCATCCGGGCTGGATCACCGTCGTCACCTCGGGTAAGCCGTACAACAATTTCGCGCCCAGCAATATGGGTAGTCCATCGGTCAGCCATGACGGCGGGAAGACGTGGACGACGACGCTCATCCCTCCTTCGAACAATGCCGGAGGGGGGGCGGGCGAGAAGGCCCCGCCGCCGGAGCCGGCCCGAATGATCAGTTGGAACGAGAATGACCCGGACGCGAAAGGCGAACGCGAATGCGGCGAAAGGTACTCCGACGGAACATATCGGATATACACTCTGAATAAAGACGGAAAGGTCGTGGGCGCAGTGACCGAATCAAGCAAGGCCCCCCCTCCGAGTCCCGATCCCGAGGTCAACAAGGCCCCGAAGCAGAAGGCGGATCCTCCGCCTCAGCAGACGACAGCGGAGAAGCCCGAAAAGACGGATCCGCCCAAGGACGAAAACAAGACTCCGAACCCGAACGAGGAAGGGCGCGGCACTTTGACGCCGATCGATCCGAAGAAATTGGCGATAGGGCGCCGTCTGGACGACGCTTGCGATCCTCGAACCGGAAACTGCTCCGGCCTGGTGAAGCCGCTGGCTCCCGTTCCCAGGCTGTCGGACGATCGTTGCGATCCGCGGGTGAACCCGGCGTGCTCCGGGCGCGTCGTTCCGACGGTCATCGACCCGAAAGCGGCGGTCAAGTTCAAGACCGTCATCGATCCGCCGCGCGAGGGCGCGCAATCCGCCCCGCGCCGGCCCGGAGACCCGTAGAGCGCCGCCCGGATCAGTACCCGGTGAAGAAGGGCGCGGTCTCGGTCGGACCGGGATAGCGGTCCTTCAGGAAGCGCCGGGCGACGGGGCCGGCCCGCTTGTCCTCGATCCTCTTATAGAGCGCGTCGGCTTCGTCTTCCTTTCCGAGCGCGTCGAGACGGTTGGCCTGCCGGAGCAGCACCCAGTCCTTGAGCGCGCGCGGGTGCGGCGCCTTGTCGAGCTCCGCGAGCCACGCGCCCGCGTCGGCGGCGCGGCCTTGCAGGACGCGCGCCTCGGCCGCGCGATAGAGCGCCCACGATCTGGCCTGCGGACGGACGCTCGCCGGAACGGAGGCGAGCCACTTGCCGTCGGGATCGGCGAGCGACACGGCCTCGTCGAAGGCGCCCCGGCGGACCGCGACGTAGGCGCGCCGGAGGCGATACAGCGGGTTGCGCGGGTACCGCGCCGAGAGCTCGGCCAGCAGGCGCTCGGCGGCGGCCCAGTCCGCCTCGTCGTCCTTGGAGAGGATCACCGACAGCACCGACCGCGCCTCCATGCGCGCGACGCCGCTCGTCGCGGCGACGCTCCACAATTCCTGGAGCCCCTTCTCGCGATTTCCGCGCTCGCCCACCATGAGATACGCGAAGGGCTTGGCGCCCGCGGGCATGCGAGCCGCGAAGTAGTGGTACATGCCGAGCCCGAGCCGCGCGTCCTCGAGCGACGGGTCGAGCGCGAGCGCCTTCTTGAGGTGTCGCACGGCCGAGGCGCCGTCGGGCAGCGCGCGGACGAACCGGCGCCTGCCCGCGGCGGCCCGCGAGCGGAAGCCGAGCACCGCGCCGAGATAGTAGTGCGCCTCGGCCGGCGCCTCCTTCATCAGCGCCTCCGCGGCGGACTGGGCGAGGGCGTGCTGCGCCTCGAAATCGGCGAGCGTCGACGTCGAGCGCATCCCCTCGGCGAGCCAGCGCTGATACGCCGCGACGCCGCGGTAGAAAGGCCCCGCGGGATGGCCCGGCAGACGCGCGGCGAGCGCGTCGGCGTCGGCCCGCGCGCCGTCGAAGTCGAGGTCGTAGAACTTGTCGACGACGCCCGCGAGCGCGAGCTCGCGCTCGCGCGGGAGCGCGGAGGCGGGCAGGGCGAGGGCGAGGAGAGCGAGGGGAAGGAAGCGCACCGAGGGAAAGATATATAATCCCGTCGTGGCGAACAAAGAAGCGGTCGTCCTCATCGGTCACGGGGGCACGGCGTCCGACATCCCGCGCCCGATGATCGCGGAGCTCAAGCGCCTCGAGGGTGAGCGTCAGGCGCGCCGCGAGACCGAGATGAGCCCGCGCGAGGCCGAGCTCGACAAGAAGGTCCGCGAGTGGCCGCGCACCCCCGAGACCGACCCCTACAAGTTCGGCGTCGAGGAGATCGCCAAGGCGCTCGAGCCCAAGCTCGGCGGCCGCCGCCTCGTCTCCGCGTACAACGAGTTCTGCGCGCCGTCCGTCGAGGACGCCATCGAGGGCCTCGTGAAGGAAGGCTTCACGAAGATCAGCCTCGTCTCGACGATGTTCACGCGCGGCGGGATCCACGCCGAGTGCGAGATCCCGGGCATCGTGCTCGCCTCGCGCAAGAAGCACCCGGGTGTCGTGATCGAGTACGCGTGGCCTTTCGACGCGGGCTTCATCGCCGACTTCCTCGCCGCGCAGCTCTCCCAGAAGATTCCCTCCTGACCGGCCGCGAAGGCGGCGGCCTAGGCCCCTTTCATTAATAGGGCGGATTCGCTAGAATCGCTCTCCCATGGCCATCGAACAGACCCTCATCCTCATCAAGCCGGACGGCGCGCACCGCAAGCTGACCGGACTCACCATCGACCGCCTCGACGCCACCGGCCTCGAGATGGTCGGAGCGAAGATGCTCGTCGTGACGGACAAGCTCGCCCGCGAGCACTACTCCGGCCTCAAGGACAAGCCGTTCTTCGAGGATCTGATCAAGTACATCCGCGGCGGTTACCACGACATCAAGGACAGCCGCATCCTCGCCCTCGTCTACCGCGGCGAGAACGCGATCAAGGCCGTGCGCGCCGTCGCCGGCGCGACGAACCCGGAGCAGGCCGCTCCCGGCACCATCCGCGGCTCCTTCGGCCGCATGAACAGCGTGACGAAGCAGTTCGAGAACGTCATCCACGCGTCGTCCGATCCGTCGGACGCGGCGAAGGAAGTCGCGCTCTGGTTCAAGAAAGAAGAGCTGATTCCGTAGAGGTTCCCATGAGAGCTGTCCTCCTCGCCGCGGCCCTGGCCATCAGCGCCACGGCCGCGCCCGCGCCCGCCGCGAAGGCGCCCGCCAAGCCGGCGGGTCCGTCTCTCCCGGGCGAGCCCGTCGAGCTCAAGACGGTCGACGGCTGGACGCTCAAGGCGCAGTTCGCGCCGTCGACGCCCGGCAAGCTGACGCTCGTGCTGCTGCATGGCACGGGCCAGCGCAAGGAGAACTGGAAGCGCCTCGCGTTCCCGCTGACGCGCGCGGGGTACGGCGTGCTCGCGGTGGACATGCGCGGGCACGGCGACAGCCGGACCTCGCCGTCGGGCGAGGTCATCCAGTCGTGGAAGAAGCTGCGCGCGACCGCGCGCGCCGACAACGACTTCGTCGACATGTCCCGCGACGCCGAGGCCGCGGTGGCGTGGCTCGCCGGCCAGGGCGTCCCCGAGGAGTCGATCGGCTTCATCGGCGCCGAGGTCGGCGGCAGCGTCGCGATCCGCTACGCGGCGACGCACACGAAGGTCCCTCTGATCGTGATGCTCTCGCCGGGCATGAAGTGGCAGGAAGTGCTCACCGTCAACGCCCTGCGCGCGATCAAGCGGGCGCCTCCTGCGCCCCAGATGCCGATCCTCATGATCTACTCGCTCGCGGACCGAACCTCCTCCAAGGAGGCGCCGCTGATGCAGTCGTTCGCGCGCAATTCCGTCGGCCCTCGATACGCGACGCTCGTCAGCGTCCCGCACGAGCGCGGCACGCGCATGCTCGCCAAGCAGCGGCACCTCGTCGGACAGATCATCGACTGGCTCGGCTCGCCCGTCGCCCCCGAGGGCGTCGAGATCTCGACCTTGCCGCTGCCGGGCGGCACGACGGCGCCGCTGTTCAAGACCTCGCTCGAGGACTCGGACTCGAGCAAGACGCTCATCGACGACACGGGCACCCCGCCGCCGTCGCTCGAGCCCGCCGACGACTCCGAGGATTAGGATGCTTTCGGCGCGGGCCTACGCCGCTCTCCCGACCGAGCAGCCCAATCCCCGCACGCGGAACATCGACAAGAAGCGCACGATCGACGTCGTGCGCCTGATCATCGCCGAGGACCGCCGCGTGCCCGAGGCCGTCGCGCGCGCCGCGAAGGACCTGGCGAAGGGCGTCGACGCGCTCGCGAAGTCGCTCTCCTCCGGCGGGTCGATCACGCTTCTCGGCGCCGGCACGAGCGGCCGCCTGGCCGTTCTCGAGGCCGCCGAGTGCCCGCCGACGTTCAACACCTCGCCGGAGCAGATCCGCGCGGTGATCGCGGGCGGAAAGAGCTCGATGTTCCGCGCGAAGGAGGGGGCGGAGGACAGCTCCGCTCTCGGGCGCGCCGCCGTCGCCTCGGTGCGCCGCGGCGACGCGGTCATCGGCGTCGCCGCGAGCGGCGTCACGCCGTTCGTGCAGGCCGCGCTGCGCGCCGCGAAGAAGAAGGGCGCCGTCACTTTGCTCGTGACGTCGAACGGCCGCCCGGCGGTCCGCTGCGCCGACATCGTGATCGCGCCCGTCGTCGGACCCGAGGTCGTCACCGGCTCCACGCGCCTGAAGTCGGGCACGGCCGCGAAGCTCGCCTTGAACGCGCTGACGACCGGCGCCATGATCCGCATCGGCAAGGTCTACGACCACTGGATGGTGGACATGCGGCCGACGAACCGCAAGCTCAGGCTCCGCGGCGAGCGCATCGTCGCCGACTTGGGCCGCGTGAGGGCCGCTCGCGCCGCCGCGCTCCTGACCGCCGCCGAGGGCAGCGTGAAGACCGCGGTCGTCATGGCGCGCAAGCGCGTCGGAGCGGACGAGGCGCGCCGCCTGCTCGCGCGCGGAGGCGGCGCCCTGCGCCGCGTTTTGGAGGGATGATGAACGGCAAGGTCCAGATCGAGACGATCTCGAGCATCGTGCTCAAGGGCAATCCGCTCGGCGACCCGCGCCGCCGCGAGATCCCCGTCTACCTTCCGCCGTCGTACGGCACCGCGCGCGGCCGGCGCTATCCCGTCCTCTATTACCTCCCCGGCTTCACGGGCACCGGCCGCGGCGCGCTCAACTACAACCCCTGGAAGGAGGGGATCGCCGAACGCTTCGACCGCCTGATCGCGCAGGGCAAGTCGCCCGAGGCGATCCTCGTGATCGCCGACGGCTTCACCGCGTACGGCGGCTCGCAGTACCTCAATTCCACCGCGACGGGACGCTACGAGGATTTCGTCGTCTACGAGATCGTCGGCTTCATCGACGACAAGCACGCGACCGTCCGCCACCCCGAGGGCCGCGCCGTCATCGGCAAGAGCTCCGGCGGCTTCGGCGCGCTCACGCTCGCGATGCGCCACCCCGAGGTCTTCCTGCACTGCGTCTCGCATTCCGGCGACATGGCCTTCGACGCGTGCTACGTGCCCGACTTCTACAAGACCGTCGCGGCGCTCGGCAAGCACGGCGGCTCTCCCAAGAAGTTTCTCGAGGCGTTCCGCGCGTCGCGCGAGAAGGAGGGCTTCGACCACGCGGCGATCAACAGCTTCGCTATGGCCGCCTGCTATTCCCCCAATGAATCGTCTCCGTTCGGCTTCGACCTGCCGTTCGACGAGCGCACCGGCGAGCTGCTCCCCGCGGTCTGGAAGCGCTGGCAGGCGCTCGACCCGGTGAACGCCGCGGTCAAATACGCCGGCACGCTCCGCCGCCTCAAGACGCTGTGGTTCGACGCGGGGACGAAGGACGAGTTCTTCCTGCAGCTCGGCGCGCGCCGCTTCTCGGATCAGCTCAAGGCGCTCAAGGTGCGCCACACGTACGAGGAGCACGGCCGCGGCCACTTCGACATGGCCGAGCGCCTCGA
Organism: uncultured Elusimicrobia bacterium; assembly: GCA_964450975.1. Classification (GTDB taxonomy): domain Bacteria; phylum Elusimicrobiota; class Elusimicrobia; order UBA1565; family UBA9628; genus GWA2-66-18. The sequence goes on from CAYVFO010000005.1 coordinate 18,944, forward strand.
CAAGTCCCTGCCCCTGCTCGCCTCCCGCGCCAAGCGCGTCGGATAGGCCTTGACGTTCCGGGCGATCCGGCTATACTTAGGATGTCACGGACGGGCGCGCGCAACAGCGCCCGGCTTCGTGGCTTTCTTTTTCAGGGCAACGATGAACCATCATCTATCGTCCCAACGTCACGCCGGACCGGAGGACTCCCTCTAGCCCGCGGCATCGCCGCGCGGCGCGGGAACCCCGGGCACGGCGCCCGGGGTTTCGCTTTTAAAAGGAGGTGAGTGAGCATGAAGACGATGAGAAAGCATCGGCGTCAGAAGGCGGTGACGGCGCTTGACGTGGCTCTGGCGGCCTGCAAGGCGCTGGTTCCGACGGCCGAGCGTCCGAAGCCGGACGTCGAGCGCGCGATCGTCCTGGCGAAGTTCGCCGTCGCCATGACGAGATAAAGCCGGCCTCCGCGTACACGCGGGGGCCGGTCGCGTTTAGGCGGCCGCCGCCAGGCGGTCGATCGCCGCGATATGCGCGGCCTTCTCGCGCTCGGACAGCCACGACGAGAGAAACGAGTTCCGCGCGGCCTGAGCGAGCTCGGCTTTGGTGAGGCCGAGGGCGCGGGCGGTCTCCCGGTAGTTGGCGTCCACGTAGCCGCCGAAGTAGGCGGGATCGTCGGAGTTGATCGAGGCGCGGACGCCCTTCGCGAGCAAGGACTTGAGGTTGTGGTCCTTCAGCGTCTTGAACACCCGAAGCTTCTCGTTGGACAGCGGACAGACGGTGAGGGGTACCTTCTCCGCGGCGAGGCGCGCGAGCACGTTCGCGTCCTCGACGCAGCGGACGCCGTGGTCCACGCGCTCGACGCCGAGGAGGTCGAGGGCCTCCGTGATGTAGGAGGGGGGGCCTTCTTCTCCCGCGTGGGCCGTGGCTTTGAGTCCCGCGGCTTTGGCCTTGGCGAACGCCGCTTTGAACAACGACGGCGGACGGCCTTTTTCCGACGAATCGAGGCCGACGGCGTCGATCAATCCGAACGGCAGCGCCGCGGACAAAGCTTGGAGGGCGTCGTCTCCCGAGAGATGCCTCAGGAAGCACAGAATCAAACGAGAGGTGACGCCCAACTCCTTTTCGGCGCGGCGTCGAGCCGAGTCGAGTCCGCGAATGACGGCCTCATACGGAACCCCGCGGCTCGTGTGCGTTTGCGGGTCGAAGAAAATTTCGGCGTGCATGACGTTCATCGGCGCGACGCGCGTGAAGTACGCCCAGGCGAGATCGTGGAAGTCCTCTTCCGTCAGGAGAACCGACGCGCCCTCGTAGTAGATGTCGAGAAAAGACTGGAGGCCGTCGAAGTCGTAGGCGGCGCGCAGCTCCTCGACGGAGCCGAAGCGGAGCTTGACCTTGTTGCGCTTCGCGAGCGCGAAGAGGAGCTCGGGCTCGAGCGTGCCTTCGATGTGGAGATGAAGCTCGGCTTTGGGGAGCGCGGCGGCGAAGGCGTCGGTCAATTGGCGCTCGGCAAAGTCACGGAGGCGTCGATGCGGCCGGTCTGGACGCCGTCGGTTACCGCGGAGAGCTCGGCCGCGGTGTAGAAGTCGGTCGCGCCGGAGCCGGAGTCCTGGACCATGTAGAGCCGCACGCCGAGCGAGGGGCTGTCGAAGGCGCCGAGCAGGTAGACGCCGTGGCGGAGCTCGCGGTACTCGTGGCCGTGGAGGATCGCTTCGTCGGGGCCGTGCTTGAAGCGGGGGTGGAACATGCGCAATCCGAGCAAAGTCTCGTCGCCGGAGCGCAGCAGCGCGCTCCAGCCTTCGTCGCCTCGGGGCGGCGCGCGGTCCTTGAGCGAGACGCCGAGCATGGAAGCCCACTTCGCGATCTGCGCGGAGCCCATGCCCTGTCCGACGTCGACGCCGAGCTTGATGCCGGTCGCGGCCTCGAGCGCGGAGAGCTCCGAGCCGCTCTTGGCGAGGTCCTTCGCGGAGACGTTGAGCTTCTCGCGCGAGCTCTCGACGAAGCGGTGCACGTTGACGGGATGGGCGAAGCCGGCCGCGGCCTGGATCGCGTTGAACAGCGCGTGGTGCGCGCAGTGGCCCGAGTCCTCGTCTTGAATCTGCGTGCGGCGGTAAGCGTGCCCGAGCAGCGACCCGTTCCGCGCCGCCTCGTAGGCCTCGGCGATCAAAGTCTCGCTCTTCGCGCGGCCGTGCGCGCGGACGTAGGCCTTGAGCACGGCCTGCTCGATGAAGCGGATGTACTCGTGAGCCTTGAGCTGGTACGGGCGCTGCTTCGGGTTGGCGATGTACCAGCGGTTGGCGTCGCGGCCTTTGAACAAGGACGCGAGGGTCCGGAGAGAGTCCTGCAGGCGGCCTTCCTTCAGCGCTCCGTACGCCTCTCCGAGGCTCTGCGCCGTGCCCTGCTCCTCGGCGGTGACGCGCTCCTCGTGGCCGAGGTTGTTGATCCGGCGGTCGTGCGCCGCCGCGCGGAACGCGTTGACGAGATAGGAGGCGGGCTTGAGAAGGGCCGACTTCGGGGTCCACGCCTTAGGAGCCGCCGGCGCCTTGACCGAAGCGAGCGCGTCGAAGTCGGGCGCGTCGGGGACGCCGTCGTAGAGCGCGGCGACCGACTCGGGCTTCTCGGCGGCGGCCTTGCTCGCCTCGGCGAGCGGCTGGACGAGAGTGAGCGCGCGCATCGACGGGTCGTTCGCGGCGCGGCGCGGGATGATCGTCTGGACCGGCTTCGCCGCGGCGGCGGGAACGGCGGCCTCGAGCTTGAGGAGGTCGGGCGCGGCGGGCGCGGACAGGACGGGCAGGAGGCCGAGGCCCGGGGTCAGCGACGCGGCGCTCAGGCTGGTGCCGAGCGCCGGCGTGGGCGCGACCGGCCCGCCGAAGGCGGGCGTTGCGGGCGCCTCGATGGCGACGCGGCCGACCTGCGCCCAGGACGGGAAGGGCGCGATCAGCAGGGCCAGAACGAGGGACATTCGCGTCATCGAATATAGGATAGGGCGGCCGGAGGCCGCCCGGGAGGGTCCCCCGGTCCCGGGGGGCCTAGGCCCTTCGGAGGGTGGTTAAAAAGCCCGCTCTGCGCTACACTATTTACGATGATCCGCGTCGAGAACCCCGTCGTCGGAGGCCTCAAGGTCCACGTGCGCCGCGCCGGAGCGGGCGAGCCCGTGATCCTCCTTCACGGCCTCGGCGCCTCGGGCTATTCGTGGCGCTACGCTCTGCCCGAGCTCGCGAAGAAATACGACGTCTACGCGCCGGACCTGCCCGGTTTCGGCCGCACGGACAAGCCCTGGGATCACGACTACTCGCTCCACGGCCAGCACTCCTGGATCCTCAAGTTCATGGACCACTACGGCCTCAAGTCCGCGCGCTTCGCGGGCAACTCGATGGGCGGCGTGCTCACGCTGTGGACCGCGATGGAGGCGCCGTCTCGCGTCGAGCGCATGGCGCTGCTCGGCGCGCCCGCGTACGTCGAGAACACGCCGAAGCTCATCTGGCCGATCTCCTGGCCCGTCGTCGGCCGCCTCTACGAGATGGTCTTGGGCGACGCGGCGCTTCGCTTCATCGCGCCGACCGCCTTCACCGACAAGTCGAAAGTGGACGCCGAGCTTCTCGCCGAGTACGGCCTCGCGCTCAAGTCGCGAGAGGGTCGGCGAGCCGTCGCGCAGTTCGTGCGCACCGCGATCCCGCGCGACCACAAGGAGCGCATCGCGCGCTACCCGACGATCGCGCACAAGACGCTCGTCCTCGTCGGCGCGGACGACACGGTCGTCGGCCGCTCGGCCGAGCGCTTCGCGGGCGTGCTTCCCAACGCCAAGTTCGTTCGCCTCGAGCGCTGCGGCCACGCGGCGCAGGAGGACGCGCCCGACCGCGTCAACGCGCACTTGGTCGAGTTCTTCGCATGAGCGACAAGGTCGTCTACTCCTCCGATCCGGACTGGGGCAAGCCCGGCACGCCGCGCCAGCCCGAGCCCGTTCGCCTATCGTTTCAGCGCGGCGCGAAAGGCTCCGGCGTGACGAAGATCGAGAGGCTCGTCATGCACCCGACCCACAAGGACGCGATGCTCGCCAAGCTCAAGAAGGCGCTCGGCTGCGGCGGCACGCTCAAGGACGGCACGTTTGAGTTCCAGGGAGACCACCGCGACCGCGTCGAGAAGATCCTCGTCGCCGACGGGTATAAGGTGAAGAGAATCGGGGGGTCTTGACGGAACGGACAATCCTGACTATAATGGTCGGGTTAGGGGAGTAGATCGCTGACGTTTGGATCGTCAACACGTCCTCGTGAGAGGGCCGGTCCAAGCGGGCTCCGAGCGGAGCCGATCGAGACCTTTCGCGAAGGATCGCGAAAGGTCCTTTTTATTTTAGGGAGGGTAAGACGATGGCTTGGATGAAGCGCATATTCCTGTTCATGGCCGTGAACATGCTCGTGATGCTCACGATCTCGTTCACCTTGTCGATGCTCGGCGCGCGGCCGTACCTCGACGCGCGCGGACTCGATATCGGCGCCCTCGCCGTGTTCTGCCTCGTCTGGGGCTTCGCCGGCTCGCTGATCTCGCTCGCGATGTCGCGCAAGATGGCGAAGTGGAGCATGGGCGTCCAGCTGCAGACGAGCGGCGAGCTCGTGGAGACGGTTCACGAGCTCTCCCGCCGCGCGGGCCTGCCCGCGATGCCCGAGGTGGGGGTCTACGACAGCCCCGAGCCCAACGCGTTCGCCACGGGCCCGTCCAAGTCGCGCTCGCTCGTCGCGGTGTCGACCGGCCTGCTCGATTCGATGAGCAAAGACGAGATCGAGGGCGTGCTGGCCCACGAGGTCGCGCACATCGCCAACGGAGACATGGTCACCATGACCTTGATCCAGGGCGTCGTCAACGCGTTCGTGATGTTCCTCGCGCGCGTGATCGCGTTCGCCCTCTCGCAGAACTCCGACCGCGACAATCGCCACATGACGCAGTGGGCGGTCACGATGGCGCTCGAGCTGGCGTTCGGCCTGCTCGGCATGATCGTCGTCGCGTGGTTCTCGCGGCACCGCGAGTTCCGCGCGGACGCGGGCAGCGCGAAGCTCGGCGGGCGCGACAAGATGATCGCCGCGCTGCGCGCGCTCCAGCGGCGCTTCGAGCCGCACGACCAGCAGGAGGCCTACGCCGCGCTCAAGATCGCGGGCGGGCGTTCCGGCCTTCTCGCTTTGATCTCGACGCATCCGCCTCTGTCGGCGCGGATCGAGGCGCTGGCTCGGGCTTAGGCCGCAGAGGCGTGCTCGCCGGGCCGTTGATCGGCTCGCCGTTGGTGTCGAAGCGGGAGCCGTGCACGGGGCAGTCCCACGTCTTCTCGGCGTCGTTCCAGCAGACGAGGCCGCCCAAGTGCGGGCAGACGGCCGAGAACTCGTGCAGCGAGCCGTCCTCGGCGCGGTACGCCGCGACCTTCGACAGGCCGCGGCGCACGACCGCTCCGGTGCCGGGCTTGATGTCGTCCTCGTCGCGGACGTCGCCGGGCCGGACGTATTCGGAGTAGCGCGAGAAGGCGTTGAGGTTCTCGCGCAGCCACGTCGGCGCTCCCCGCGTCCGGCCGCGCGACGGCGAGTAGACGTCGGCGAAGCGGCTGCGGCCCGTCGTGATGAGATCGGCGACGATCTTGCCGCCGATCGTGCCGTACGTGGTGCCGTTGCCCGACTCGCCGGTCACGATGTAGACGTGCTCGTCGCCCGGATTGCGGCCGATGAAGGCGAGGCCGTCGGGCGTCTCGATCACCTGGCCCGACCACGCGAACTCGACGGGACCGAGGCCCGGGAACCGCTCGCGCGCCCAGCGCTCGATCCGCCCGTAGCGCCGCGCGGGATGCTCTTCCTGTCCCGTCTTGTGGTCCTCTCCGCCGGCGATGAGCAGGTCGCAGGCCGGCAGCGAGACGACGTGGGCGTAGTGATAAGGCTCGCCGGTGTCCCAGTACAGCGCGGGCTCGAGCATGGCGCGCGGCACCCGCAGGGCGATCGCGTAGGTCCGATAAGGGTAGAGGCGGGTGTGCATCGACACCCAATCGTTGACGGGCACGTTCGTCGCGACGACGACGGAGCGGGCCTTGATCGTTCCGCCTCCCGCGAGCGCGACCGTCGCCGGCTCGCCGTCGGCGACGCTCTCGACGCGCGTCCCGCCGTAGATCTTCCCGCCGTGCTCCTCGAAGGCCTTCGCGAGGCCGGAGAGATACTTCACCGGATCCGAGTACGCCTGGCGCGCGATGCGGATCGCGGGGCCGGCGCCGAATCCGGGGGGCGCGCTCTCGCTGAGGGAGACGCCCGGCACCCAGCAGCGCATCGCCGCCTCGTAGTCGGCGCGCAGCGATTCGGGCGAATCTCCGCGCTCGAGCACGTGCCAGCCGTCCGCGCGGGTGAGCCCGCAGGCGATCTTCTCGTCGCGGCAGATCTCCTCGATGAGGTCGATCGCCGCCGCGTGACTCTCGGCGACGAGGCGGCAGGCCGGGGCGCCGTGCCGGCGCTCGAGCACGGTCCAAGCCGGGTCGAGCCACACGGTGTGGTGCGCGGTCGAGACGGAGCTCTCGCCGGCGGCGACGCCGATCGAGTCGACGACGATGGTCTTCCGGCCGCGCTTGGCGAGGTGGTACGCCGCGGTCAGCCCCGCGTAGCCGGCGCCGATCACGCAGACGTCGACGTCGGCTCCGCCGCGCAGCGGCTCGTGCTTCGGGAGCGCCGCCGTCGCCGACCAGAGGGAGCGCATGTCGGGCTTCGCGGCGGCGCCGGGCGACCGTTCTCCGCCCGAGGTCCAGGCCGGCGAGTCGCTCGCGGTCATGGACTCGCGGCTCGACTCGTCCACCTTCTTGTCGTCCTTTTTACGGGCCATGGCGTCCTCCCTGAGTCGCCCTCAGAATACCCCCGGAGGCGGCGTCCCGGCCATCGCGGCGGCGCAACGTTCGTTGGACCGCCGGGGTAAAAAAAATGCGACGCGGCCGCCATGGCCCCCGCGCGGCGGCCGCGGCTATGATGGACGCATGAAGATATCGGACCCGCGCCTCGCGGCGCGGGACGTCCTGCGCCCCGTCCGCGCCCCGACGTCCACCTACCGGCTTCAGCTCGGCCCCGGCCTCGGCTTCCGCGAGGCCGCCGGGCTCGCGGGCTACCTGCGCGCGCTCGGCGCGGGGGCCGCGTACTTCTCGCCGTACTTCCGCACGGCGCCCGGAGACGCGAACTCCTACGCGGTCGTCGATCCGGCGACGCTCAACCCGGAGCTCGGGACGCAGGCCGACTACGACGACCTCTGCGCGCGCCTCTCCGGCGCGGGCCTGGGCCACGTCGCGGACATCGTCCCGAACCACATGGGCGTCGGCGGCGGCGCGAATCCGTATTGGGACGACGTGCTCGAGCGCGGACGCGAGTCGCGCTGCGCCGAGTTCTTCGACATCGACTGGAACCCCGCGAAGGCCGAGCTCGAGAACAAGGTGCAGCTGCCGGTGCTCGAGGACTTCTACGGGCGCGTGCTCGAGAAGGGCCTGCTGCGCCTCGAGCACGAGCGCGGGCGGTTCCGGCTCGCCTACCGCGACCGGCGCTTCCCGCTCGCGCCGCGCAGCTGGGCGCTGATCGTCGAGCGCGGCCTGGAGCGCTCTTCGTCGCGCCTGACGGCGTCCGCCTCTCGCGCGCTGCGCGAGGCGGCGTTCGTCGCGTCGCTCGGCGACGGCGCGGCCGCCGCGAGGCGGCTCGGCGGCGCGGCCCGGAGGCTGCCCGCCGTCCGCCGGTTCCTCGCGTACTGCGTCGCGCTCTACGGCGGCCGCCCGGGCGACGCCGCGAGCTTCGACCTGCTCGACGAGCTCCTCGAGCGCCAGCACTACCGTCTCGCGCACTGGCGCGCCGCCGCCGACGAGATCAACTACCGGCGCTTCTTCAACTGCAACGAGCTCGCCGCCGTGCGCATCGAAAGCGAGTCCGTTTTCGAGGCCTGCCACCGGCTCGTCTTCCGCCTTCTCGAGGAGGGGAAAGTCACGGGCCTGCGCATCGACCACCCGGACGGGCTGTGGGACCCGCCCGCGTACTTCGCGCGCCTGCAGGACGGGTGGGTCAAGCGGCGTCTCGCGCGCCTCGGCGTCGAGGACGCTCCTCCCGAGGGGGCGTCGCCGCTGTACGTCGTCGTCGAGAAGATCCTCGACCGCCGCGAGCCGCTGGCCGGGGATTGGCGCGTGCGAGGCACCGTCGGCTACGACGCGCTCAACGCGATCAACGGCCTGTTCGTCGATCCGGCCGCCGAGGGCGCGATGACGGAGCTCTACGAGACCTTCACAGGGCGCGCGCGCGACTTCGAGGCCTTGATCCACGATTCGAAGCGGGTGTTCCTCAAGTCGAACATGGCCGGGGAGATCGAGGCGCTCGGCCGGCGGCTCGACGCGGTCTCGGAGGGGAGCCGCTACCACCGCGACTTCACGCGGCGCGCGATCACCGCGGCCGTGCGCGAGACGATCTCCTGCTTCCCGGTGTACCGGACCTACATCGCTCCGCGCGACCGCGTCCCCTCGCGCCGCGACGAGCGCTACGTGCGCGTCGCGATCGCGAAGGCGAAGGCCTCCGCGCCCGAGCTCGGGCCCGAGGTGTTCGACTTCCTGCAGGACGTCCTGCTGCTCGAGGCGGAGCGCGGGCTTCCGCGCGAGACGCGCGAGCGCTACCGCGACGTCGTCATGCGGTTCCAGCAGTTGACGGCGCCCGTGATGGCGAAGGGGCTCGAGGACACGGCGTTCTACGCCGACAACAGGCTCATCTCCTTGAACGAGGTCGGCGGCGACCCGGGCCGCTTCGGCTGCTCGCCGGCCGAGTTCCACCGGCTGGGACTCGAGCGGGCGCGCAGCTGGCCGGGAGGCCTCGTTCCGCTCACGACGCACGACGCGAAGCGCAGCTCGGACGCGCGCCTGCGGGTGAGCGCGCTCACCGAGCTCGCCGGCGAGTGGAAGACCTTCGTCGAGGAGCGGGCCGCCCGCGGCGACGGCCGCGAGGCCGGGGTCGAGCGCGACGACGAATACTTCATCTATCAGACCCTGGTCGCGGCCTGGCCCGACGGAGAGGCGGAGGCGGCGAGCGGGGAGTTCTCCCGCCGCGTGCGCGAGTGCGTCCGGAAGTCCCTGCGCGAGGCGAACCGGCGCACGAGCTGGATCCGCCCCGACGAGGACTACGAGGCCGCCGTGGACCGATTCGTCGTCTCGCTGCTCGAGCGCGGACCCTTCCTCCGCGCCTTTCTGCCTCTGCAGCGCCGCGCGGCGGCGATCGCCCGAGGCTCGGCGCTGTCGGCCCTCGTCCTGCAGCTCGCGATGCCCGGAGTGCCGGACGTCTACCAGGGCGACGAGCTCTGGAACTGCCGCCTCGTCGACCCGGACAATCGCGCGCCGGTCGACTTCGCCGCGCGACGGCGGGCGCTGGCGTCCCTCGGGGCTCTGCTCGGCTCGGGCCGGCCTCGCCTCGAGGCCGTCCGCGAGCTGCTCGCGGAGCAGGAGGACGGGCGCGTGAAGCTCTTCGTGCTGAGGGAGGGCCTCCGGCTGCGCCGGCGCCTGCCCGAGGTCTTCGCCGAGGGCGCGCACGTGCCTCTCAAGGCCGTCGGTCCGCGCGCGGACCGCGTCGTGGCGTTCCTGCGGCGCCGCGGCCCGGCGACGGCGCTCGCGGCCGCGGGCCGGCTTCTCTCGCGCGCGGGCGAGCCCGGGTTCTGGGACGGGACGCGGGTCCTGCTGCCGGACGACGGCTCGCCCCGGGCGTTCCGCGACGAGCTCACTCACCGGCGAGTGCGGGCGCGGACGCGCGGCGGACGCGCCTTCATTCCCGCGGCCGAGCTGCTGTCGCCGCTCGGCGCGGCGCTTCTCGCGAGTTCGCATGAGGGCTGAGGACCGGGCGTGCGGCGCGGACTGGCGGCGCGGACGCGGCACGCGCTTCCGCGTCTGGGCGCCGCGCGCGAGGCGCGTCTCGGTCGTCTTCGAGGACCGCGCCGGCGTCCCGCTCGGCGAGGCGCGCATGAAGCGCGAGCGCGGCGGCCTCCACTCGGCGCTCGTCGCGCGGGCGAAGCCCGGCGATCTCTACCGCTACCGGCTCGACGGCGGCGACGCGCTCCCGGATCCGTGGTCGCGCTTCCAACCCGCGGGGCCGCACGGCCCGTCCGAGATCATCGATCCCCGCGCCTACCGCTGGAAAAACGCCGGCTGGCGCGGCCTTAAGCGGACGGGGCAGGTCCTCTACGAGCTCCACGTCGGCACGTTCACGCCGGAGGGGACGTGGGACGCGGCCTCGCGAAGGCTCGGCTGGCTCAAGGAGATCGGCGTCACGGCCGTCGAGGTCATGCCGGTCGGGGAATTCCCGGGGCGCTTCGGCTGGGGCTACGACGGCGTCGGATTGTTCGCGCCGGCGCGCGCCTACGGGACGCCGGACGACTTCCGGCGCTTCGTCGATCGCGCGCACGCGGCCGGGCTCGGCGTGATCCTCGACGTCGTCTACAACCACTTCGGCCCCGACGGCGCGTATTTCGGACGCTTCGCCCGCGAGTGGTTCCGAGCGGCCGGCAAGACGGAGTGGGGGGACGCGATCAACTACGACGGCCCGGGCTCGGAAAGGGTCCGCGAGTTCGTCGTCGCGAACGCCGCGTACTGGGTGTCGGAGTTCCGGGTCGACGGGCTCCGACTCGACGCGACACAGTCCATCCGCGACGCCTCGGCGACGCACGTGATCGCCGAGCTCGGGACGGCGGCGCGCGCGGCGGGCCGGGGCCGCGGCGTGCTCCTGTTCGCGGAGAACGAGCGGCAGGACGCAGCGCTCGCGCGGCCGCGCCGCGCCGGCGGCCTCGGGCTCGACGCGATCTGGAACGACGACTTCCATCACTCGGCGCGCGCGGCCCTGACGGGGCGGCGCGAGGCGTACTACTCGGGCTACGCGGGCTCCCCGCAGGAGCTCATCTCGTGCGCGACCCGCGGATTCCTGTTCCAGGGACAGTATTACGAGTGGCAGAAGAATCCCCGGGGCACTCCGTCGCTCGACCTGCCGGGCTCGGCGTACGTGTGCTTCCTCGAGAATCACGACCAGGTCTCCAACTCGCTCGACGGCCGCCGCCTCCGCTTCGCGGCCCATCCCGGCGATCTGCGCGCGCTCACGGCGCTGCTGCTGCTCGGGCCGTGGACGCCGCTGCTCTTCCAGGGCCAGGAGTTCGGCGCGACCGCGCCGTTCCAGTACTTCGCCGACCACCGCGGAGCGCTCGGCCGCGCCGTCGCGAAGGGCCGCCGCGACGTGCTCCGGCAGTTCCCCAGCTACGCCGGGCCCGAAGGCGACGCGTACATGCCGGCGCCCGGTTCCGAGGAGACGTTCATGCGCTGCAAGCTCGACTGGACCCAGAGCATCGCGCACCGCGAGTTCGTCGCGCTGCACCGCGACCTCCTCCGGCTGCGCCGCGAGGACGCCGCGTTCTCCGCGCAGCGCTCGGACCTGATCGCCGGAGCCGTCCTCTCGCCGGGCTGCTTCGTCCTGCGCTGGCTCGGCCCGCGAGGAGGCGAGCGCCTCCTCGCGGTGAACCTCGGCTGCGACGAGAGCCTCGCGACGCAGGCCGAGCCGCTGCTCGCGCCGCCCGCCGGGGCGCGCTGGCGGCCGTTGTGGCACAGCGAGAGCCCGGTCTACGGCGGACTCACCGCGCCGCCGCCGCTCGATGAGAAAGGCGCGTGGAATCTGCCCGCGCACTCGGCCGTCGTGCTGGGGGCCTCATGAGCGGCGAGCCCGTCCTCAACCGGATGCCGTGGGCCAAGGAGGATCCGGCCGACCTGCCCCTGCTGCTCGGACGCGAGTGGCTCGTCGCCAACGGCCTCGGAGGCTACGCGGCGGGGACCGTCGCGGGCGCGTGCACGCGGCGGTTCCACGGACTCCTGATCGCGGCGCTCGCCGCGCCGCTCGGCCGCGTCATGATGCTCAACCACCTCTCCGAGGAAGTCCGCATGCCCGACGGCTCGTTCCGGAGCCTCGGCGGCGACGAGGAGTCCGAGGGCGCCCTGACCCTGCACGGCGCGGGCGCGCTCGCCGAGTTCCGGCTCGAGAGCGGCCTGCCGTTCTGGCGCTACGAGCTCGGCGGGGCGGCGCTCGAGAAGAGCCTCGTGATGCCGCACGGGCAGAACACGGTCTTCGTGCGCTACCGCCTCCTCTCGGCGAAGGGACCCGTGCGCCTGCGCGCCCGGCCGTCGCTGCACTTCCGCGCGCACGAGGGGCGCGTCGACGGGGCGCTGCCGCGCGCCTACGCCGTCGAGTCCCTCGGCGAGCGGCACGAGGTCAGCGCGGGCGCCGGCGACCCGCCGCTGCGGCTGCTCGTCTACGGCAAGGGGGCGTCGTTCGTGCTCGACGGCGGGCGCTTCCGCGACCTGTTCTACCGCGTCGAGCACGATCGCGGCTACGACTCCCGCGGCCGGCTCTGGAGCCCGGGCTACGCGCGCGTGGACCTCGAGCCGGGAGGGGAGGCGTCGCTCGCGGCCTCGACGGAGCCGTGGGACGTCTTCTCGTCGCTCGACCCGGGCAACGCGTTCTCGACGGAGCTCGCGCGGCGCGCGCGTCTCGTCGCGACGGCGGCGCCCGCGGCGCGCCGGGGCGCGGCGGCGCAGCTCGTGATCGCCGCCGACCAGTTCGTGATCACGCCGAACATGCGCGTGATCGACGCGGCGCGCACGCGCGCGGCCGGCGACGACATCCGCTCCGTCATCGCCGGCTACCACTGGTTCACCGACTGGGGCCGCGACACGATGATCGGCCTCGAGGGGCTCGCGCTCGCGACGGGCCGGACCGTCGAGGCGGGCTACATCCTCCGCATGTTCGCCCGTCACTTCAAGGACGGACTGATCCCGAACCTCTTCCCCGAAGGCGAGCAGAGCGGCCTCTACCACTCGGCCGACGCCACCTGGTGGTTCTTCCACGCCCTCGGCCGCTACTTCGACTACAGCGGCGACTGGCCGACCGTCGAGGCGCTGCTGCCCGCGCTCGAGGAAGCGATCGCCCGCCACGTCGAGGGCACGCGCTTCGGGATCGGAGTCGATCCGAAGGACGGGCTGCTGAGGCAGGGCGAGGAAGGCTACCAGCTCACCTGGATGGACGCGAAAGTCGACGGCTGGGTCGTCACGCCGCGGCGGGGCAAGGCCGTGGAGATCAACGCGCTCTGGTACAACGCGCTGCGCCTCATGCAGGCGTGGACTCTGCGCGCCTCGGGGGAGAAGGCGGCGGCGCGGCACGCCGCGCGCGCCGAGCTCGTCCGCGCGTCGTTCAACGCGCGGTTCTGGAACCCGGAGAAAGGCTGTCTCTACGACCTGCTCGACGGCGAGCCGGCCGAGGGCGCGCTCGTCCGTCCCAACCAGATATTCTCGATCTCGCTGCCGCACGCGGTGCTCGACGAGGCGCGCCGTCCGGCCGTGCTCGCCGTCGTCGAGCGGGACCTGCTGACGCCGGTCGGCTTGCGCTCGCTGGCGCCGGGCTCGCCGGGCTACCGCGCGCGCTACGACGGCGACCTGCGCTCGCGCGACGCGGCGTATCACCAGGGGACCGTCTGGAGCTGGCTCATCGGGCCCTACGTGGACGCCCGCCTCAAGCTGCGGCCGGAGGACGTCGCCGGCGCGCGGAAGTGCCTCGACGGACTCGTCGCGCACCTCGGCGAGGCGTGCCTGGGCTCGATCAGCGAGATATTCGACGCCGAGCCGCCTTACGCGCCGCGCGGGTGCGTCGCCCAGGCGTGGGGAGTCGCGGAGGTCCTGCGCGCCTGGATCAGGACGGAGCCGCGATAGGATCGCGCGGCAGGCGGGCGACGAAAGTCGAGCCGGTTCCCGGGACGGAATGAGCCGTCAGCGAGCCGCCGTGGCGCGCGATGATGCGCGCGGCGATCGCGAGCCCCATGCCGGAGCCCGCGCCCTCCGCGGCGTCGTGCAGGCGCTGGAACGGCGGGAAGGCCGGGTCGAGCCTGCGCTCGTCGAAGCCCTTGCCCGAGTCGGCCACGACGTACTCGCACAGCCCGTCGAGCTCGCGGCCGCTGACGGTCGCGAGCCACGGGACTCCCGGGCGGCGGAACTTCACCGCGTTGTCGAGGAGGACGGCGAACAGCTTCCGGAGCTGGGCCGGATCGGCGTGGACGGGGGGAAGCCGGCCGATGTCGACGCGCGCCGGCAGCGGGCCCCGCCGCGCCGCGATCTCGGCGAGCGCCTCGCGCGCCGCGGCGGTCGCGTCCGTCTGGACGGGCGGGCCGCCCCGCGTCGTGACGCGCGTGAGCGACAGCAGGTCGTCGACGAGCCCGCGCAGAGTTCCGGCCGCGCGGATCATGCGCTCGAGGTAGTCGAGCGACTGCGGGTCGACGCGCCCGTCGAGACGCCGGCGGAGGAGCTCGCCGAACGCGGCGATCTTGTGCGCGGGCGCCTGAAGATCGTGCGAGGCGGCGTGCGCGAAGGTCATGAGCTCGTCCTCCGCGCGCTCGAGGCGTCTCTGGGCGTCGGCCGCGGCGCGCTCGGCCGCGAGACCGCGCGGCGGGCGGCGGGCGAGCCGGCGGGTTCGGAGCGGTCTTCGCATCGTCCTGGCGTTCATGCGGCCAGGATAGCGCCGCGCCGCGGCGCGCGCCATCGCGGGCGCGCGACGCTTTCGTCAAGCCCGCGGGAAGCTCAGCGTCCTTTGCCGTCGGCGAGCGGCACGGTGAAGCGGAAGATCGAGCCTTTGTCCTTCTCGCTCTCCGCCCAGATTCTGCCGCCGTGCGATTCGACGATCGTGCGGATGATGTAGAGCCCGAGGCCCGTGCCCTTGATCGCGTGCGCCTTCGCGCCCTCCGAGCGGTGGAACTGCTCGAAGATCAGGGGCAAGTCGGCCGGGCCGATGCCGATGCCGTCGTCGGCGATGGAGATCTCGGCCATGCCGCCCTTGGCCCGCGCGGCCGCGATCTTGACCGTGCCGCCCTTGCGGTTGTACTTGATCGCGTTGTCGAGGAGGTTCTGGAACACCTGCGTCATGTGCGAGGGGTCGGCCAACAGGGCGAGCTCCTCCGGGATGTCGAGGGAGATGGCGACCGCGCGGCGCGCGGCGATCGGCTCGATGCTCTGGACGAAGTCGCCGACGAACTTGCGGAGAGGCAGCTCCTGCGGCTTGGGCTGGCCCTTGCCCGACTCGAGCTCGGCGAGCGCGAGCAGATCCTCCACGAGCCAGCCGAGGCGGTCGGCGTGGTTCTCGATGATCTTCACGAACTCGACGCGGTTCTTCTGGTCGTCGAGGCCGCCGCGGCGCAGCGTCTCGGCGAAGCCCTTGATCGCGGCGATCGGCGTGCGCAGCTCGTGCGAGACGGTCGAGACGAGGCGCCGCTGCATGATGTCGCGCTCGCGGAGGCGCTCCGACTCCTCCGCCTTGCGCCGCTCGGTCAGGTCGCGCGCGAGCGCCATGATCATCCGGCGCCCGGCGATCGAGAAATCGCCGTGCGTGATCTCCGCGGGGAATTCGGAGCCGTCCTTGCGGCGCTGCACGGTCTCGAGGCGCTTCTTCGACAGATCGTCGGGAAAGTCGGACGCCTTGAGCTTCTTGAGCTCGGGACGCGCGTAGCCGTAGAGCTTGAGCGCGGCGCGGTTGCCGTCGAGCACGGACCCGTCCCGCCCGTCGTAGACGAGGATCGCGTCGGTCGCGCGCGAGAAGAGCTCGCGGTACTTGTCCTCGCTCGCCTGCCTGGCTTCCTGCGCGGCCTGCAGCTCGGCGAGCTGCTTGCGCAGCGCCTCCTCGGAGCGCTTGAGACCTTCGGTCTTGCGCCAGAGGTCGGTGAACACGTGGACCTTGGCCTTGAGGAACTCGGGGACGATCGGCTTGTAGAGGTAGTCGACGGCGCCGAGCGAGTAGCCGCGGCTGACGTGCGTCTCGTCGAGCGTGCCCGCGGTCAGGAAGATGATCGGCGTGTCCTTGGCGCGCTTGGACTTGCGCATCATCGCGGCGGTGTCGAAGCCGTCCATGCCCGGCATCAGCACGTCGAGCAGCACGAGCGCGAAGGTCTCGCCCAGCATCTTGCGCAGCGCGTCCTCGCCCGAGTCGGCCCGGACGAGCTCGTAGTCCGGGTGCTGAAGCATCGACTCGAGCGCGAGCAGGTTGTTCGGCTGGTCGTCGACCATCAGGATTTTGATCCTCGCCGCCGGCTCGGGCGCAGCCGGCGAGAACGCGTTCTTCTTGAGCGGGGCGAATCCGTTGAGGGGGCTCATTTGTACATCCACACCCGCAGCATGGAGAGGAGCTGCGGGATGTCGACGGGCTTCGCGATGTAGTCGGACGCGCCGGCCTCGAGGCACTTCTCGCGGTCGCCCTTCATGGCCTTGGCGGTCAGCGAGATGATCGGCAGGGACTTGAACTTGTCGATCTTGCGGATCGCGCGCATCGTGTCGTAGCCGTCCATGTCGGGCATCATGACGTCCATGAGGACGAGGTCGATCTCCGGGTCGGACTTGAGGAGCTCGATCGCGCCCTTGCCGCTCTCGGCGTACGGCACCTTCACGCCGTGCTGCTCGAGCAGGCTCGTGAGCGCGAAGATGTTGCGGACGTCGTCGTCGACGATCAGCACCTTCTTGCCCGCGAGCGACGGATCCTCGAGGCGCAGGCGCTCGATCATGCGGCGCTTGTCGTCGGTCATGCCCGCCTCCTTGCGGTGGAGGTAGAGCGAGGTCTCGTCGAGCAGGAGCTCCGGGGAGCCGGCGTCCTTGATGATGATGCTCTTCGCGAGCTTCTTGAGCTTGGCCTTCTCGCGGTGGCCGAGATCCTTGCCGGTATAGACGATGATCGGCAGGCGGCGCAGCGATTCGTCCTTGGCGATCGTCTCGAGGAGCGCCGTCCCGGTCATGTCGGAGAGGCCGAGGTCGACGATCATGCAGTCGAACTTCTTCTTCGCGAGGACCTCGAGCGCCTCCTTGCCGGTCGCCACCGCGGTGGACTCGATGTCCTCCGCCCTGGTGAGCTCGACGATGGACGTGCGCTGCACGTCGTCGTCCTCGACGATGAGGAGCTCCTTCACGCGGCGGTCGATGAACGTCTTGATCTCGCCGATCGCCGTCGACAGGCCCTCGGGCGTCACGGGCTTGGAGAGGCAGGCGAGCGCGCCGACCTTGAGCCCGCGCTGGCTCTCCGCGTCGGCCGAGATGACCTGCACCGGGATGTGGCGCGTCGACGGCTCGTGCTTGAGCATGTCGAGGATGCGCCAGCCGTCCATGTCGGGCAGCCGGATGTCGAGCGTGATGGCGTCGGGCTTGAACTTGCGCACGAGCGCGAGCGCGGCCTCGCCGCGCTGCGCGACGAGCGCCTTCATGCCCTCGCCGCGCGCCTGGTCGACCAGGATGCGCGCGAACGCGGGGTCGTCCTCGACGATGAGGAGCACCCGGTCGCCGGGAGCGACGGCGTCGCGGTCGTCGGGGATCTCCTCGACGACCTCCATGCGGTCGACGTGCGGGAGCGGCGTCCGGTCCTCGGGGCGCGGCTCGGCGTGGATGACGTGGGCGCGGGTCTGACCCTCGGGCGCGTTGGAACCCGGAGCCTGCGGCACGTAGTTCGCCGGGAGGTACAGCGTGAAGGTCGAGCCCTCGCCGGGAGCGGCGTGGACGTGGATCTCGCCTCCGAGGAGGCGGGCGATCTCGCGCGAGATCGTCAGGCCGAGGCCCGTGCCGCCGTACTTGCGGCTCGTCGTCATGTCGGCCTGCTGGAAGGCCTCGAAGATGATCTTCTGCTTGTCGAGGGGGACGCCGATGCCGGTGTCCTTGACCGAGAAGGCGAGCACGGTCTCCGCGCCCTGGAGGACGGGGTTGTCGTAGATGACGCCAGCGGCCGCCGGGCCGACGCGCAGGGACACCGAGCCCTTCTCGGTGAACTTGAACGCGTTCGACAGCAGGTTCTTGAGGATCTGCTGCAGGCGCTTGGAGTCGGTGCGCATGACCTTCGCGAGGTTCGGGGAGAGCTCGAGGTTGAATTCCAGGCCGCGGTCCTGCGCGATCTGGCGGAAGTTGCGGTCGACGTAGTCCGAGAGCTCCGCCAGGTCGAGGTCGCCGATCTCGACGGTGATCATGCCGGACTCGATCTTCGACATGTCGAGAATCTCGTTGATCAGCGCGAGCAGGTCCGAGCCGGACGAGTGGACCGTCTTCGCGAAGTCGATCTGGCGGGCGGTGAGGTTGCCTTCGGAGTTCTGGTAGAGCATCTTCGCGAGGATCAGCAGCGAGTTCAGCGGCGTGCGGAGCTCGTGCGACATGTTCGCGAGGAACTGCGACTTGTACTTCGAGGTCAGCGCGAGCTGGTCGGCCTTCTCTTCGAGCGCCTTCTTCGCGAGCTCGACTTCGTTGTTCTTCCGCTCGATCTCCTCCTTCTGCTCGGAGAGGAGGCGGGCCTTCTCCTCGAGCTGCTCGTTGGTCTCCTTGAGCTCGATCTGCTGGCGCTGCAGGCCCTGCGTCAGCGACTGCGACTGCTTGAGCAGGTCCTCGGTGCGCGAGTTGACCGCGATCGTGTTGAGCACGAGTCCGATCGAGACGGTCAGCTGATCGAGGAAGTTGAGGTGGGTGCCGCTGAAGCGCTCGAACGACGCGAGCTCGATGACCGCGTTGACGTCGCCTTCGAAGAGGACGGGAAGGATGACGATGTTCGAGGGCACGGCCTTGCCGAGAGCCGACGAGACCTGGATGTAGTCCCCGGGGGCCTCGGTCAGGAGGATGCGGCGCTTCTCGGCCGCGCATTGCCCGATGAGGCCCTCGCCGATCTTGAAGCGCTCGACGAGGTTGGTGCCCGCGTAGCTGCCGACGAGGCGCAGAGACGCCTCGCCGTCGGCCTGCTCGACGAGATAGAGGGCGCCGTACTGGACCGAGACGAGCGGCGCGAGCTCGGAGAAGATCTGCTTCGACACGTTCACGAGGTCGCGCTGGCCCTGGAGCATGCGCGAGAACTTCGCCAGGTTGGTCTTGAGCCAGTCCTGCTCGGTGTTCTTGTGCGTCGTGTCCTTGAGGTTGCGGATCATCTCGTTGATGTTGTCCTTCAGCGCGGCGACCTCGCCCTGCGCCTCGACGGCGATGGAGCGCGTGAGGTCGCCCTTCGTGACGGCCGTGGCGACCTCGGCGATCGCGCGGACCTGCGTCGTGAGGTTCGCGGCGAGCTGGTTGACGTTGTCCGTCAGGCCGCGCCACGTGCCCGACGCGTTCGGGACCTTGGCCTGGCCGCCGAGCTTGCCTTCGACGCCGACCTCGCGGGCGACCGACGTGACCTGGTCGGCGAACGTCGCGAGCGTGTCGATCATTCCGTTGATGGTGTCCGCGAGCGCGGCGATCTCGCCCTTCACCTCGAGCATGAGCTTGCGGTCGAGGTCGCCGTTCGCGACGGCCGTGACGACGCTCGCGATGCCGCGGACCTGGGACGTCAGGTTGCCGGCCATCGAGTTGACGTTGTCGGTGAGGTCCTTCCACGTGCCGGCGACGCCTTTGACGTGCGCCTGACCGCCGAGCTTGCCTTCCGTTCCGACCTCGCGCGCGACGCGGGTGACTTCCGAGGCGAAGGAGCCGAGCTGGTCGACCATCGTGTTCACGACCTTCGCGATGCGCAGGAACTCGCCTTTGACCGGGCGGCCGTCGACCTCGAGGGCCATCGTCTGGGACAGGTCGCCGCGGGCGACGGCGCCGATGACGCGCGCGACCTCGTTCGTGGGCTGCACGAGGTCCGCGATGAGCGAGTTGACCGACGCGACCGTGTTCTTCCAGGAGCCGGAGACCTCGCCGATCGAGGCGCGCTGGTTGATTTTTCCTTCCTTGCCGACGAGCAGGGAGATGCGGCGGAACTCGCCGGCCATGCGCTCGTTGAGCTCGACGATCTCGTTCAAGTCCTCGCCGACCGCGCGCGAGAGGCCGAGCGCGGAGCGGTGGATCGGCACGCGCGCGGAGAAGTCGCCCTTCTTGACCGCCGTGAGCACCTTGGAGACGCGCTCCATCTCGTCCTGCAGGCGCTCGTGGTCGTCGAGGATGTCGTTGAGCAGGTCCGCGACGCGGCCGGCGGCGCCGCTCTTGTGCAGGGACATCCGCGCGTCGCCGCCTTTCCTGGCGGACTGCAGAACGGCCAGAATGTCGGCGAGCTCGGCTTCGCAGTCGGGGTTCTTCGCGGTCATGGGGGGCTCTCTTAGGACGACGATAAAGGCGTGAGGGGCGGAATTCCTCCATTATATTGGACGTTTATGTGACGGGCCATTGCGCGCCGGTACCTCATTTATGACGGTTTTGTGACCATCGGCTTTGGAAGCTCGATAACGTCAAGAAACGGTCACATCCGCTCTATGGCGCGGGGGCGGCGGGAGCGGCATTATGGAGGAAGAGCCCCCCGGGAGGCGCTATGAAGACCCGCCGCGCAGGACCCCAGATCCCCAGCCCCAATCCGATCCCGCCGCAGCCCGACCCGGCTCCGCCGGCGCCCCAGCCGCAGCCCGGGAGGCCGGATCCGAGCCCGATCCCGCCCAAGCCCGACACCCTTCCGCCCCAGCCGGTCGGCCAGGGGCTCGGGGGGACCGCGGACCGATCAGCGGCCGCGCTCGAGCGAGGGCCGGATGGCCTCGACGAAGGCGTTGCGCAGGACCGCGACGAGGGCTTCCCACGTCCCGACGTCGGGATCGTCGAAGCGTCCCTTGAACGGGACTTTCGACGCGACGGCCTTCGTGTCCCGGTTCTTCAGGACGGCCGCGGCGACCGCCGCGGCCGCTTCCTTGATGACCTTGATCGGGCCTTTGTCGGCGCCGTGCGTCGGGCCCATCTCGAGGTCGTCGACGTAGGGCTTCACGTAGCCCTCGAACCCGCCTTCCTTCGCGTCGGCCTCGCTCGCGAGCGAGAAGCGCCCCTTGTCGACGTCCACGCCGAGCTCGAAGAGCAGGATCGGGTTGAGCTTGGGCAGGTCGATCTCGGCGATCTGGAAGGCGACGTGGAACGCCGGCTTCGCGGCCGTCGGATCCACCACGAACTCGACGGCGAAGCTGCCGCCGTTCTGCTCGCGCGCGGAGGCCAGGCCCTTCGCGAAGCGCTCGTTCCCGTCCTTCGGGCGGTTCGTGAGATTCTCGACCGAGAACTTCGCGTCGGAGAGCTTGAGCTCGGCTCCCCCGGCGAGGATGAAGATCTCGCCGTCGTCGAGCTCGACCTTGTCGATCCGGAAGGGCAGGAGCTTCTCGAGATCCGGCAGCCGCTCGGCCTGGATCGGCTTCTTCTCCTTGAGCTCCGCCTTGCCCTTGCGCTCGAGGACGACGCGGATCTTCGGCGCCTCGACGCGCACGCGCGCGACGACCTCGCCGCGCAGCAAGGACAGGGACACGCGATTGAGCTTGCCGCTCCAGCCCTCGGGCAGCGCCGCGAGCTTCTTGTTGATCCGGGCCTTCGCGATCGACGGCAGCGCGAGGCGCAGGCCGCCGAGCAGGACGGCGACGACGACGAGCGCGATCGCGGCGCGGCGCAGGGCGGGATGGCCTTTCTTCATCGTCCGATCGTAGTCGATCGCGGCGCCCGCCGCGACGGACGCCGCGTCACGATTGATTGACGCCTCGTTCATGGCCGCGCCCGTCCGCCGGAGGCACACTATAGCGCCGGCAAACGGCGGGAGGCCATATGAATCTGTTCAAGACGCGCGCGCGCGGAGCGATCATGATGCTCAAGCAGGACCACGAGCGGGTCAAGGATCTCTTCAAGCGCTTCGAGAAGGCCGACGAAGCCGGAGACGAGCAGAAGTGCAAGGCGATCGCCGACAAGGCGCTCCAGGAGCTCCGGGTCCACGCGACGGTGGAGGAGGAGCTGTTCTATCCGGCGGTCCGCCAGCAGATCGACGACGAGGACGGGATCATGGACGAGGCCGACGAGGAGCATCACGCCGCCAAGGTCCTCATCGCCGAGCTCGAGCTGATGAGCGGCTCCGAGGAGCACTACCGCGCGAAGTTCCTCGTGCTCGCGGAGATGGTCCAGCACCACATAAAGGAGGAGGAGGGGCTGATGTTCCGCGAGGCGGCCGGGACGGAGATCGATTTCGAGGCGCTCGGCGAGCGCATGGCCGCGCGCAAGGCGGAGCTCGAGAGCGACGGGGTCCCGCCCGACGCCGAGTCGCGCATGGTCCGCAAGGCGGGGCTGCGCGGGGACAGTCCCGCGCGAG
>CAYVFO010000006.1:0-40193 GCA_964450975.1 uncultured Elusimicrobia bacterium
CGGTCAGCAGGCCCGCGCGCGCGCCGAGGATGCCGAGCCAGCGCTCGACGTGCGAGTAGTCGCGCTTCATCTCCGGGGCGTAGCCCTCGACGCCGCGCATCGCGGCCGCGCCGTGACGGCGCCACGGAATCGAAGCGCCGCGCAGCTCGAGCGAGACGACGGCCTTGCCGTTCTCCATCCCCCACCAGCGCACGCCGAGGTAGGCGTGCTTCTCGCTGTCGAAGTCCTTCCACGAGGGCTGATGCGCCGCGCCGCCGGCGGCGGCGAGGTCCTTCACGCGGCGCGAGCGGCCGGCGTGCCAGGGCTTGAGCGAGCCGTGGAAGAGGTTTTCAGGGCTATCAATAGCCGCTTCAAGAAAAAGGACCTCGTTGAACGCGGTCACCGTCTCGAGCAGCGCGTCGAGCTGCGCCGCGAGCGACTCGGGGGAGAGCTTCACGAAGACGTGGTACTGCGTGCCGGCGTGGCCGGTGTCGGAGATCACCTGGCGCGTGCGGCCGATCGCCTCGCGGCCGGTCGCGGCGGGCTTGTCCTTGGCCGACACGATCTCGGGCTGGATGAAGCGCATCGGGCCCGAAAGCTTGCCGGTCGGCGGCTCCTCCATGTCGGGATGCTCGGCGACGAAATCGGGCGCGTTCTTCGACTTGCCGAGCAGCAGGAAGTTCTTCCCCTTCCAGGCCGCGGCCTCGCCCTTCTCCGCGACGACCGCCTGCTCGAGGCCGTCGAGATACGTGAGCTTGCCGCCGAGCGGAAGCGCGTTCCAGATCCTCTCCGGATCGGAGCGGGTGCGCAGGCCGAAGGCGCTCTTCACCGCGTAGGAGATCTTGTCGAAGCCGGTCAGCGCGGCCTGCGTCTTCTGCAGCAGGTCGGGCCGGAGCTCGACGGGCTTGTAGTAGCGGAAGACGTTTCCGGATGAGTCCTTCGCGTCGGACGCGACGAGATTGCCCTCCTGCTCGTTCTGGTAGAAGACTCCGGGGCGCTCGACCGTGAGGGAGGGCGCGAGGGTCGGCGTGAGGGAAGCCGCGGAGAGCTGCGGACCGGCGAGGAGGGCGGTCGGCCCGGAAAACGCCCCGATCGAGGGAACGACCGGAGCCTCGACGCGGATCTCGACCACCGCCGCGTGGAGCGGCAGGGTCAGGGCCCACAGCAGGACGGCGGCGAGCTTCCTCATCAAAGCAAGGATAGCCGCCGGGCCGCGGGCGCGCCTGGGCCGGGAGACCTAGGCGCGGAGGGGCTTAATGGAAGCCGTACCCGTAGCCGCCCCCGTAGTTGCGGTCGGGGTCGAAGCGCGGGTTGGACGGACCGCGCGGGCTCGAGGAGGACGAGGAGCCCTCGGGGTGGATGTTCGGCACGTCGCCGGCGGGCTCGATCGCGTCGCGCTTGAAGCCCGCGTCGCGCGCGTAAGCGATCGCGCGCAGGGCCGCCGCGACCTTCATCGGGCGGTTCTTGTCGAGCAGCATGACCTGCAGCTTCGAGGGCTTCGGAGAGCCCTTCTCGTCGAGGCCCTGCGGCTTGGCGTACTCGTCGAACTTGCCGGAGCGCAGCAGCGAGCGCGCCCAGGCGTCGGGCGTCGAGAAGTAGGGCTGCTCGTGCACGGGCGTGATGTCGGAGGGCGAGTGGTCCATCATCTCCTCGAGAGCGCCGAGGACCTCGGCGCCGCCCGCGAGGCGCGCGAGCTCGACGTAGGCGAGCAAAGTCGTCCAGGCCGTGGCGCTCGAGTACTCGGAGAGGCCCTTCTCGTCGAGGTAGCGCTTGATGGCGCCGCCGAGGCCGCGCGTGAGCTTCATGCGCGCCGCGACGGCGGCCCACGCGTACGAGGCCTCGAAGCCGGTGCGCGAGTAGGACGTCTGCGTCTTCATGTGGTTCTTGAGCATGCGCAGCGCGTCGTCGCCCGTCTCGGTCTCGCCGGCCAGGCGCAGCGCGGCCTGCTTGACGGGGTCCGAGGCCATTCCCCAGAACGTCGTGTCCTTGTAGACGCGCAGGAGCTCGGAGGTCTTGCCGAGGCGCTTCTGCAGCGCGAGCCAGCCGTCGGGGTCGTTCTTCGCCTCGTCGGCGTCGATCGGCATGCCGACCGAGCCGAGCGCGCGCTTGGCGGCGCCCGTGATGTCGGCGGTGTGGCCGCCCTTGATCTGCGCGGCGCGGCTCATCGCGGCGCGCGTCGCGGCGAGGCCCAAGCGCGCGTAGATCGCGGAGAGCGCCTGCGTCAGCGCCTGGTGCACGGGGACCTCGTAGTGGCTGGTGCCCGTGATCCGGCGCGACACGTTCTCGAGGAGGAGCGCGTCCTCGGCGCCGCCGAACTTCTCGAGCACGAGGGCCGCGGTCATCGCCAGCGGCCATTCGGAAGAGATCGACTTCTTCACCGTCGCCGAGCCGTACTGCGAGGCCGGCGGGACCACCTCGACGTCGGCGTCCCAGCCGTTCGCCTTGATCCACTCGCGCGCGAGCGCGGCGTCGGAGGGCTGAGCCAGCTGCGTCCAGGCGACCGCCGCGGCGATGCGGATCGCGTGGCCGTCGCGGTCGCTCTCCTTGAGGCGGGACTGGTCGACGAACTTCATGAACAGATCCTGCGCGGCCTTCATCTCGCGGCGCTGGTGCGGCGTGCCGCGGCCGCCCTCGTCCGTCGACGGAGCGGACGCCTTCGCCGCGGCCTCGACGAGCGCCTTCGGCTGCTCCTTGCGGATCTCGACCCAGATCGTCGTGCCGGCGGAGCCCGTCTCGTAGCCCATGCGGGCGCCGGGGATCGCCGAGAGGCGGCGGTAGAGGTCGAGGAGGTTGTGGTCCCAGAGCAGGCGGGCCGAGAGGTTGAGGTTGTCGGCCTTCTGCTGCGCCGCGAGATAGGACTCGGGCGCCGCGCCGGTGAAGTGCATGAGCAGGGACTTCTGGTCGTCCGCGGTCAGGCGGTGCGCGCCGGAGACGGCGATGCGGATCGCGTCCTTGCCGATCTCGGCCGTCACGCCGATCGGCGCCGCGCCGTCGCGCGCCGCGTGCTCCTTCGAGAGGCGCACGAGCTGCTTGAGCCAGCCCTCGCCCACCTGGCCGGCGGGCGCGTCGAGGAGATCGACGATCTCCGGAGCCCAGCCCTGCGCCGCCGCGGCTTCGCGGGCGTCCGCGATCGCCTTGCGCATCGCGGCATCCTTCTTCTTCGCGTTGTTGTGCTCCGCGACGACCGCGGTCCCGCGCGCGTCGATGCCCGCGCCCGGGTTGAAGAACGCCTGCTTGCGCTCCGCCTTGGCCTCCGTCTCCCCCGCGGACTTCTTCGGCGCCGCGCGCCGGAGCATCGCGTCGAACACGGACTCCGACGGCTCCTCGCCGCGGCCCTCGCCGACGAGCGACTCGAGCAGGGCGAACGTCTCCGCCGCGACCGACTCGGCCGCGCCCTGGATCGACATCTTCTGCACGTTCTTCGCGGGCTTCGGCGCCGCCATGAACACGATCTTGCCGTCCTCGGCCTTCACGTGGATGCGTCCGCCGCGGGCGTCCTTGCGGCCCTCGGCCGCCTCTTTGAGGATCCACTGAGCGAGCGGGTCGATGATGTGCTTCTCGATCGCCGCCGTCATCGGACGCGCGCCGTACAGGGGCGAGAAGCCCTCGACGGTCAGGAACTCGATGAGGCTCTCGTCCCACGCGAACTCGGTGTCGTGGCGGTCGGCGAGCAGGTGCTGGAACTCCTCGAGCTGGATCTTCGCGATCTTGCGGACGTCCTGCTGGCGCAGGCGGTTGACGCGGATCCACTTGTTCTTGGAGCGCGGATCCTCATCGAGGCGGTTGAGGAACTCGGGGCGGAACTTCGTCTTCAGCGACTCCGCGACCATGAGGTCGATCTCGGCGTCCCACGCGGCCTCGACCTCCTCGGCGGTCGGCAGGGCCTTGCCCTCGACCTCGACCGACTTCCCGGCCTTCACGGCCGCGTTGTGCGCCTCGATCTTGGCCAGCAGCTTCGCGTACTTCTCGCCGTCGACGCCGGACATGCCGGCGTTCGAGGTCATGATGATGACCGTGTTCTTGAAGTCGACCGTGCGGCCCTCGCCGTCGGTCAAGCGGCCGTCGTCGAGGATCTGCAGCAGCATGTCGAAGACCTTCGGATGGGCCTTCTCGACCTCGTCGAAGAGGATGACCGAGTAGGGCTTCTTGCGGACGGCCTCGGTGAGCTGGCCGCCCTCGCCGTAGCCGACGTAGGACGGCGGCGCGCCGACGAGGCGCATCGCCGCGTGCTCCTCCATGAACTCCGACATGTCGAAGCGGATCATGGCGGTCGGATCGTTGAAGAGGAAGCGCGCGAGCTCCTTCGCGAGGTAGGTCTTGCCGACGCCGGTCGGGCCGGTCAGCAGGAACTTGCCCATCGGCCGGTTCGGGTTCGAGAGGCCGGCCTTGTTGCGGCGGATCGCGTTGGCGATCGCCTTGAGCGCGGGCTCCTGGTTGACGACGCGCTTGGAGACTTCTTCCTCCATAGCGTTGTACCGGGCGGCGTCCTCTTCGCCCAGATTGAGCTGGCCGGAGGCGATGCCCGTCTTCTGAGCGATCACGCGCTTGACGACTTCGGTCGTGACCTTCCCGACGCCGCTCTCGACGGCGTCGCGCTCGGCGTAGAGCTTCGCGGCCCTGTCGGCGAGCTCGGCGATCTTGTTCCAGTGCTCGGCCGGCAGAGCCACGGTGCTCGCGATGCCCTTGTCGAGCAGCAGCTGGCGCGCCTCGTTGAAGGCGACGACGAGCTCCCCCCACGTCTCGCTGATGTCGAGCGCGATCTCGCCGCGCAGGGTCTCCGGGCGCGAGAGCTCGGCGGCGTCCTGGACGGCCTTGATCGCCTTGTCGGGGTTGAAGTTGGTCTTGTCGAACTGGTCGGTGAGCTTCGCCGCGTCGACGAGCGCCTGGTCCGGGATGGACGCCTTGTGGCGGCCCTGGAACCAGGTCTTCATCGCGCGCAGCACGCGGATCGTCTTCTCGACCGTGAACTCCTCGACGTCGATCTTCTCGAGACGGCGGCGGAACGCGTCGTCCTTCTCGATGTAGGCCTTGTACTCCTTGCTCGTCGTGCCCGCGATCACCGAGAGCTCGCCGTTGCGCAGCGGGTTCTTGAGGATGTTCGCGATCTTGGTGCCGGCGGGATCGAGGAAGAACTTCTGGATCTCGTCCATGAGGACGATGACCTTGTTGCCTTCCGACGGGTCTTTCTCGTTGAGCAGCGGCAGCAGCTTGAGGATCGCCGAGAGCGTCTTCACGGGGTCCTCGGAGGCCAGGACCTCGTTGATGTCCATCTCGACGAGCCAGCGGCCCTTGAGGCGCGCGAAGTCGAGGTGGCTCGACTCGCCGGTGAGCGCGGCGTGCTCGGCCTGCTCGGCCATCTCGGCCAGGCCCTCGGCGATCGCGGTCTTGCCGACGCCGGCCTCGCCGACGAGGATGATCGAGTTGCGCATGCCGCGCGGCGACGTGACGATCGGCAGCGCGCGCTTGATCTCCTCGGTGCGCGCGACGACGGGCGGGCGCGTGTCCTCGGGGCTCTTCGCGATGGGCTTGAGGTAGTAGGCGATGAGCTGGATCTGCTTGTCGGTGAGCTTCGACTTGCCGTCGGAGAGCGTCACGTTCTGCAGGTACTCGACCCAGGCCTGCGCGGGGTCGCGGCGCGGGATGACGGCCGCTTCGGGCGCCTTCTCCTCCGTCTTAGCGGCCGCGATGGCGGCCTCGGAAGCGACGACGGCGTCCTTGCCGGGCTGCTCCTGGAACGGGCGCACGGACCCGGCGGCCGAGTGCTGCGCCGCCGTCTCGTCGACGAGCATCTGCAGCGTCGCGTCGAGGTCGGCGCCCGCGGGCACCGTCACGAGCGCGGAGCGCTCCGCGCCGCGGAACTTCGGATGGACGAGCGTGAGGCGGCGGAGCTCGGCGTACTCGGCGATCGCCTCCTCGGAGACGCCCTCGCGGAAGTCGACGATCAGCGCGCGCGAGTGGTCGTAGGCCGGGGCGCCGGAATAAGGAAGGTCGTCATCGGTGTACGCCGACGCGACGTTCGGGTGGACCTTCACGAGCTGGACGGCTTCCTCGGCGGCGAGCGCGACGGCCTTCGCCGAGGCCTCCGCGTCGTCTTTCGCCGAGAGGGTCACCATGTCGCCGTGATGGTAGAGCGTCGGGGCGCCGTGGCGCGCCATGACGTCGCGCACGACGGAGTCCTCCGTGCCGGCGGCGAACTTCACGAGCACGACGTTGACGCCGTACTCGGCCTTGCCGTGGCTCGAGACTTTCTCCGGCATCGGCGGCGCGCCCAGGAGCGTCCGCTTGATCTCCTTCGAGACGCCGACGGACGTGACGCCGCGGCGCTGCGCGAGCTCCTTGGCGACCTCCGCGCGGCGGCCCGCCTCGGAGACGGAGATCTTCCAATCGTAGTCGCCGATCTTCTCGCGCGCGCCGTAGCCGACGAGGCTCTCGCGGACCTTGTCCGCGTCGAGCGACGGGTCGAACGAGACGCGGACGTTCCAGTCGAGGCCGTCCTCGCGCTGGACCTTCGCCTGCCAGTTCTCGTCGAGGGGCTCGGGCTGGGGCGCCGGCGTCTCCTCGGGAGCGGACGCGTTCGTTCCATCGGCCTGCTCGAGCGGGAGGTCGCGCTGCTCGGTCTCTTCCTCGCGCGTCGCGGGCGGCTCGACGGCGTCGGGCGGCGTCGCCCGGTTCTGCGACGGGAGCAGCTGCTGGTACACGGTCGAGCCGACGGTGACGTTCTTGACCGCGATCTGTCCGGCGAACTCGCGGGCCATCTCGGCGGCGTCGGCGGGAGTGCGGGCCGAGAACTCGACGGCCATCGAGCCCTTCATCTCCTTCTGACCGGAGAACTCGCGGAACGCCTTGCGGGCGGCGCCCTGGTTGTGGAAGATCACGCGGACGCGCTTGAGCGGGTAGCCGTTGTTGAGCTTGACCTTGTCGGTCCACGCGACGGGCGCGAACGGATCGGCTTCCGGCGTCCGGACGGGCTCCGCCGACGGGAAGTTCATCTGCTCGCGCAGGGCCGGGTTGACGGTGACGGTCTCGACCGTCTGGTCGCGCGCGAGCCGGCGGGCGATGAGCGCGCCGTCGGTGCGGTTGGCGATCACGACCTCGTAGTAGCGCGTGGCCTCGTTGATCGGGCGGTAGTCGAGCCCCTGAAGGACGCGCGCGACGTCGGAGGAGTCGGCGTTCGGGGCGAGCTGGACGGAGATCGCGGAGACAGAGCGGCCGTCCCACGACGTCACCTTGTTCCACGGAAACGCGTCCGCGGGAGCGTCGTCGTCGCCGATCACCGGCGCCGAGAGCAGGCGCGAGAGGGCGGAGAGCAGGCGGCCGCCGTGAGTGCCGTGGCCGATGGAGCCCGCGCCCTGCGCCTTGTCCTTGCCGGCTTCCTTCATCGCGTCCTTGAGCTTGCCCTTGTGGTGGTCGTTGTCCCAGCGCGCGAAGATCTCGTGCTCGCCGAACCACTTCTTGAGGCGCTCGTAGAACGGGGCGTTGCGCGGGTCCGCGAGGACGGCCTTGATCTTCTCGAGCGAGTCCTCGGTCATCGCCTTCTCTTTGAGGAACTCGGCGGCCTTGTCCGGGTACGCCTTCATGAGCTCCTCGAGCTTCTGCTCGTCGGTGAGGGCGCGGAACTCCTCCTTCGCCATGAGCTCGTCGACGAGCGTCTCGAGCGCGTTCTTCATCGCGTGCTCGGTCTCGTACGCGGAGACCTCGCTGTCGAGGCCGAGATCCTCGGAGATCTGCACGATCACCGCGGACCACTGGCTCATGATCTCCATGAGGTCCTGGACGGCGGCCTCGGAGCGGACCTTCTCGCGGATGCACCAGTAGTCGTACGAGCACGGGAGCGCGAGGAACAGCAGCGGCACGGCGAGGACGTTGAAGAACGCCGCGTAGAAGACGCCGAGCGCCGCGAGCGAGGCGACGCGCGTCATCGTGTTGACGTGCTCGAAGCTGTGGACGTGCAGCTTAGAGAGCAGGTTCGCCGGGCCCTCGTAGATGCGCTTGTAGATCGCCTGGTAGCCGTTCGGGAGCTTCGGATCGTGCGTCCACTTCGCGTACCAGCTCTTCGGGAGCAGGCTCACGAGCACCTTGCCGCCGTCGAGCTGAGGCAGCGGGAGCAGGTTGAAGATGGTCAGCGCGACGTTCATCTTGAAGAGCGTCAGCGCGATCGTCGACGCGATTCCGGCGGCCGGGAACGCGAGGTAGACGAGGCCGGCGACGGCGGCGAGCGCCAGATTCGTCAGGGGGCCAAGGATCGCGACCTTCGCGGCGTCGGTCTTCGGGTTCTTGAGGTTGTTGAAGTCGACGGGCACGGGCTTGGCCCAGCCGAAGAGGATCGGGAAGCCGATCGTCGCCATCGACGCGATGAGGGTCGCCGCGGGGACGAGGACCGTGCCGACCATCGAGACGTGCTTGAACGGGTTCAAGCTGTCGCGTCCCGCGAGCTTCGGGGTCTTGTCCCCCCAGATGCGCAGGCCGAGGATGTGCGCGGTCTCGTGCGCGAGGATCGAGAACATCAGCGAGCCGGAGATGATCGCGGCGGGAACGAGCGCGGCCGGCGAGAGCAGCGCGGCGGCGCCGACGATCGCGAGCGGGACGATCGCCTTGAGCGGGCCGACCCAGCGGGGGCCGGCGTCGGCGCGCGCCTTGTCGAGGGCCGCGACCTTCTCGACGGCCTTCGGCGTCGGGACGGAGATGTCCTGGATGACGGACGTGCGCGAGGAGCGGCCGAGGCCGGACGGGCGCGTCTCGGAGCCCTTCGCCGCGACGGGCGTGTCTTCGACGCCGTTCTTGCGCGTCTTCGCGCCGTCGAAGTCGTTCGACGAGGGCTTCGACAGGAACGGCAGGAAGCGGGCGACGAGGCCCTTGATCGGGCCGACCCATCGAGGGCCGCCGTCGGCGACGGTCTTCGCCGGAGCGCCGGGCTCCTCGACCCAGCGAGGGCCGCCGTCGCCCTCGTTCTCGCCCTTCTTCTCCGTCGCGGGAACGGGCTTGAGCGCGGGCTTGGCCGACGGCGCGGGCGTCTCGTCCTTCTTCGCCGGCTCGGAAGCGGCCGGGAGAATGGAGGACCGAAGCGCGGACGGAACGGCGGCCGCGGACGGGACCGCGGAGGGAGCCGACGCGGCCGAGAGCGCGGGAGAGAGGCCGAGGGCCGGATTGAGGCCGTTCGTCACCGAGGGGACGAGCGAGCCGCCGAGAGGCGCGACGACGGGGCGGACGGCGGTGCCGGACTCGGCGGCGGCGCCGGCGCGGAACGACTGCGCGGCGGCCGGCAAGGCGGACGCGGAGATAAAGAGGCTGCAGCTGACGGCGACGGCGACAGCGCGCTTCAAGGTCCGCGAAATGTACGAGGTCATGCTGGTTCTCTCCCTATGAGTACCACGACGACGTGCCTCAGGCGACGCCGTGATTCTAGAAACTGTTGACCTGGATCAATAGGGACGAGGGGCCCATAAAAGGAAAAGCATGGGGCCCACGCGCAGGCGGGACTATTGGCGAGTAACTTCGCTCGCCGCTAGCGGTGAGGAGGGATGCGGAACGAGCGGCCGGACAGGGCTACGGCGACGAGGCGGACGACGCGCGAGATGAGCTCCATGATGTCCTCTAGGCGTGGCCGGTCCGCAGCCGCAGGATGACGCGGATGCCGGCGAGATTGACCTTCTGCTCCATGAGGCCGCGCACGTCGCGCAACCGGTCGAGATCGACGTCGTTGTACAAGCGCTGGCGCCCCCGCGTCCGCGAGGGACGCAGGAGGCCGTGGCGCTCGATCCAGCGCAAAGTCCAGATCGGGATTCCCGTCAGCCGCGAGGCGGCGCCGATCGTGTAGACCGGCGTCGAGTCCGTTCGGCGGACCGGCCGGTATAGCCTTCCCATCTCTCCCCCTCCGCGCGAATCTTGACGTACGGCGTCCAGGTCGCGGTTCTCTTCACGAACATCCAGGGCATCAGGTCCTTGGCGATCATCGGCGAGATCCTCCCGGCCCGTCAACCTCGTAGCAGCTGCGAATATATAACAGCTTTCCTAATATATGTCAAGAGCTTATCTAACAGAAAATATCATGGGGTTTTCCCTCTCCCGATTGTGTGTTAGAATTTCGGCGTGAAGACGCTGCAGATCTATCTCGCCGATCTCAAGGAGCTGCTCAAGGCCCGCGACTTCGTGTCGGCGCGCACGATCCTCAAGGAGATCGGGCCGATCGATCTCGCCGACGGCTGGGACTACTTCGACGCCGACGAGCGCGTCGCGATCTTCCGCCTGAGCACGCGCCAGAAGGCGATCCAGCTCTTCGAGGAGCTCGACGCTCCCCAGCAGGCCGAGCTCATCAACGGGCTGCAGCGCAAGGACGCGCAGGAGCTGCTCGACGACCTCGATCCCTCGTCGACGAGCCGCATGCTCCGCGACCTGCCCGCGCCGCTCGTCCGCCACTTCAACGCGATCATGAAGAAGGGCGGTCAGGAGTGCGTCAAGCAGTTCCTCCAGTACCCGCCGAAGTCCGTCGGCGCGCTGATGCGCGGCCGCTGGGTCACGCTCGAGGAGAAGTGGACGACGAAGGCCGCGCTCGACCGCGTGCAGTACAGCACGCGCCTGCGCCGCATCGAGGAGACGCACCTCGACACCTTGATGGTCGTCGACGCGAAGAACCGGCTGCGCGGGACCGTCGGTCTCAAGTCCCTCGTCGTCGCGCCGAACGACATGCACGTGCGCGACCTCATGGATCCCGCGCCGCGCACGCTCTCAGCCGAGGCGGACCAGGAAGAGGCGGTCAAGCTCTTCACGAAGTACAAGCTCAAGAGCGCCCCGGTCGTCGACAGCGAGGGCTCGCTGCTCGGCGTCGTCGTCTACAAGGACATCTTCGCGATCGCGAGCGAGGAGACGGAAGAGGACTTCGCGAAGATGGCCGGCTTCGCGCGCGGCCCCGCGCGCACGGTCCTCGGCAGCGCCGGCGCGCGCATCCCGTGGCTCGTGATCACGTGCTTCGGCGGCGTGCTCGTCTCGCACGTGATCAAGAACTTCGAGTCCACGCTCTCCCAGATCATCGCGCTCGCGAGCTTCTCCCCCCTGATCGCGGGCATGGGCGGCAACGTCGGCGCGCAGACCGCGACGATCATGGTCCGCGGCCTCGCGACCGGAGAGATCGCCCCCGAGGACGAGAAGAAGGCGATCCTGCGCGAGATCTCGATCGGACTGCTGCTCGGTCTCGCGTACGGCGTCGTCGTCGGCTCGATCGCGGGCCTCGTCTACCACGACCGCTACGGCTGGTGGTTCTCGGTCGTCGTCGGCCTCTCGATGGCGTTCTCGATGCTCGTCGCGTCGATCATGGCGTCGCTCGAGCCGTTCGTGCTGCGCAAGCTCGGCGTGGACCCGGCGACCGCGACGGGTCCGATGATCACGACGACCACGGACCTGCTCAGCAACGCGTTCTACTTCACGCTCGCGAGCTGGCTGCTTCTGCGCTAGCCGCCGCGCGACTGCAGGACGCCCTGGAACTCCGCGTCGGGCTCGGCGCGCAGGTCGTACCCCAGCTCGAGCTTCAGCGTCTCGGCGTGCAGCATCAGGCGTTTGGCGCCCCCGATCGGCCGCGGGGGCGGGCCGTAGCGCGGGTCGCCGAGCACGGGGTGGCCCTCGGAGCTCAGGTGCGCGCGGATTTGGTGCTTGCGGCCCGTCGCCGTCCAGACGCGCAGCAAAGTCGCGCCGCGCAGAGCGCGCTCGACGCGCCAGAACGTCTTCGCCGGCTTGCCGTCGGGCGCCGGCGCGACGCGTCCCGAGCTGAACTCGCGCAGAGGCTTGTCGATCTCGCCGCTGCCGGTCATCGAGCCGAGCACCGCGACGAGATACTCCTTCTTGGCGCGGCGCTGCTCGAACTCCATCGAGAGCAGGCGGTGCGTCTCCGCGTCCTTGGCGAAGACGAGGATGCCGCTCGCGTCGAGGTCGAGGCGGTGCACGACCCAGATTTTCTTGCGCAGGCGGCGCTCGATCTCCATGTTGACGGCGACCGCGATCTCGCCGCGGCCAGGGATGGTCGGACGGCCGCACGGCTTGTGGACGGCGATGATCTTGTCGTCCTCGAAGACGACCGCGGCTTCGATCATGGCGCTTCTGAGCGGCTCAATCCGAAGGCCGGGCGGTAGCGCGAGCCCGCGAGCCAGACGAGGCGCGGACCGTCCGCGTACCGGACGGCGCGGACCGTCGCGCCCCAGAAGATCGTCCCTTTCGCGGCGACGGGGGCGTCGCCGCGCGAGGCGTCGGCGAAAGTCTCGACGGCGGGCGCGGGCGCCTCCGGCAGGGCGGCGACGGCGCCGCCGAGGACGCGCCGCAGGAACGCCGCGCGCCGCGCGACGGAAGGGCCGTCGGCGAAGAGCAGCGCCGCGTTCACCGAGAGGACGCCGGCGTCGAGGCGCGCGGGGACCGGGTCGAAGTGGACGCCGAGGCGCAGGCCCTTCGCGGCGGCGAGCCCCGCGGCGAGGTCGAGCAGGCCCGCGTCGAGCGGCTTCTCGGCGCTCGGCGTCGACGCGAGCGCCCGGGCGTGCGCGTTGCCGGCGCGGATCGCGGGAATCATGAGCGTGACGCCGCCGCGCGCCCAGCCGAGGAAGCCGCGCAGGGACCGGACGAACGCGACGACGGCGGAGGGCGGCTTGCCGAGGCCGGTCGTCATCTTCTCGCCCAAGGCGAGAACTGACTTGTAGATGTTTCCGTTCGCGTTCGCGCCGGCGAG
Organism: uncultured Elusimicrobia bacterium; assembly: GCA_964450975.1. Lineage (GTDB taxonomy): Bacteria > Elusimicrobiota > Elusimicrobia > UBA1565 > UBA9628 > GWA2-66-18. The sequence continues at coordinate 12,680 of CAYVFO010000006.1, forward strand.
GACGTTCACCGGGTCCGCGGACTCGAGCGTCGCCTGCGGGGCCTTCGCGCCCGGCGGCAGGATGTCGGCGACGATCATGCCGTTGAAGTTCACGAGAGACGCGTACTTGCCGTTGGCCCACGAGCCGGTCAGCAGGCGGTCCGACAGCGCGATGCTGCCGTCGTGCGTCATGTGGATCATCGTGTTGTTGGCGAACGCGACGTCGCCGGGCGTCTCCTCGAACGCCGTCTGCTGCGCGTGATCGTTGAGGTTGAGCCAGACGGGCTTCATCCAGGAGCGCAGCCGCGGGAGCGCCTGGAGGCGGTCCGCGCCGCCGGACTCGGGGAACAGCTCCGCGGCGAGGGCCTCGTAGCCCTCGGGCACGCCGCCGCCGTAGTGGCCGTGCGCTCCGAGCACCGCGTCGCGCGAGAACACGCCCTGAGTCACGGCCCAGAGGCTGCGCGCGTTGATGTCGTAGGACTCGATGACCACCTTCCAGTCCGCGGGATTCTCCTTCGCCTGGCGCAGAGCCGCCTCGACGAGGATGGCGAGCGAGTACGGCTCCTGGCCCGAGCCCATGCCGAGGCTCTTGAGCACGAGCGTCCGCTCGCCGGCCTTCGCCTTCGCCGCGATCATCCTGTCGAGCGAGCGGCGCGTCGCGCCCGCCCAGAACTTGCGGTCGCGGAAGAAGCCGCTGAACATCTCGCCGGAGTGCATCGGCAGCAGGTCGAGGCGCTTGCCGAGCTCCCGGCGCTCGGCCGCGCCGTCCTCGGAGAGGGCCCAGCCGGCGTACGCCTCGGGCGTCGCGAAGCCGAGCTCGGAGGCGCGCGCGCGCAGCGACGGCGCGATCGCGTCCTCGAGAACGGCGGAGAGCTCGGCGGCGTCCTTCGGCGGCTCGGGGAGATCGGTCACGGCGGCGGCCACGGCGGCCGCGAGCTTCGGCTCGGAGATCAGCGCCTTGGAGAGATCGGCGAGCGGGCGGGCGTCGCCGCGGACGGGCGCGCGCTCGAGCCACTCCTGCGTCACCCGGCGCCACGGCAGGAGCTCCGCCGAGACGCCGCTGCGCGCGAGAAGCCACGGATAGAACGAAGGGAATGTGATCCGCATCACGAAGCGCCCCGCTCGCGTCGACTCGAGCTTCCGGGAGATCCCCGCGGGGACGTTCGAGCGCCACTCGACCACGCCGGACTTCGTCACGACCGCGAAGCGGGCGTTCTTGCCGGCGGAAGTCTCCAGATCCATGGGCGACGGATATTCGGAGTGGACGGAGTAGGCGCCGAGCCTGGTCTCGGGATGATTGTGGATCGCGATGTCGTAGTCGCCCCACTCGCCCGAGACCTCGTGACGGCCGCCGCGCGCGGCGAGCCAAGCTCCGTCGGAGCGGCGGCGGTACAGGAACACCTCGTACGGGAGCTCGGCGAGAGCCTCGAGGCTCTTGGGGGACGGGACGAAGCTCAGCTCGAGCGGCGCTCCGGACGGAGAAGCCCCCAGCTCCGCCAACGCCGCCTTCATCCGCGAGCCGTCGGCGTCCGTCCTGCCGGAGGACGGCGCGGACTTCTTGGCGGCGACGAGCTTCTTGAAGGGCTTGAGCGGAGAGAACCACCGCTTGCCGTCGCCGGAGGTCTCGGCCGACGGAGCGGAGAGGACGCCGTCCGCGAGCGCGGCGGGCGCGTCGAGCTGCGCGCGGGAGTTGAAGTCTTTCTCGGCCGCGACGGAGGACTCGCCGGTCCCCATCTTGGACGTGTCGAGCGAGGGCGCGGCGAGCGTCTCGATGAGAGCCTTCGGCGCGGCGGCCTTGCCGGGCTTCACCGGCACGGCGGCCTTGACGGAAGCCGCGCCTTTCACCGGAACGATCGCCTTGCTCGCCGCCGGTTTGAGCGGAACGAGCGCGGAGGGCACGGCGGCGATCAAGGACGGAGAGGCCGTCGGCGTCAGAGAAGGAGCGGACAACGACAGGCCCGGCACCAAGGCGGAGTTCGAGAGCTGGAGCGGGACGACGTTGACTCCGGCCTGGATTCCCGGCACCGGAGCGGGAGCGGCGAGCTCGACCTCGACGCGCACGGTGGCGGCCGCCGCCGGGATGGCGGCGCAGACGAGGAGGACGGCGCCGAGGGGAAACGCCATGATTTCCTGAGTTTAACAGCCCTCCTTCCAACGCGCCAGGGGTCGAAAGACCTATAATAGGGAAGGTGACGAAGGCCTTAATCCTCGTGGTCGAAGACGAGCGCCCCGTGTACGAGATCCTCGCGCGCGCGCTCGAGGCGAAAGGCCATAACGCCCGCCACGCCGAGAGCGCCGAAGCCGCCGAGGCCGCGCTCGCGAGCGGCTCCTTCGACCTCGTGCTGCTCGACCACGTGCTTCCGGGCGCGACCGGGATGCAGTCGCTCTCGCGCCTGCGCGCGCTCACCAAGGCGCCCATCCACATGATGAGCGGCTACACCGGCGACGACACCCGCGAGGACGCCCTGCTGCTGGGCGCGGCGGGCTTCATCCCGAAGCCGCTCGATCTCGCGCAGGTTTTCGCCGTCGTGGACGCCCTCCCGGAGAAGAAATGAAGCTCCCCCCTCCCGCCGAGCTCAAGCGCGAGGCGCTCGCCGGCCTGACGACCTTCTTCACGATGGCCTACATCGTCGTCGTCAACCCCGCGATCCTCTGCGCGCCGGGCACGAACATGCCTTTCTCCGGCGTCATGACGGCGACCGTGCTGCTGTCGGCTCTCGGCACCCTGATGATGGGCGCCTACGCGCGCCTGCCGTTCGCGGTCGCTCCCGGGATGGGCCTCAACGCGTTCTTCGCCTACTCGATCGTGCTCGGCCGCGGCGTGCCGTGGCCCGTCGCGCTCGGCGTCGTGTTCTGGGCCGGCGTCCTCTTCCTCGCGATCTCCGTCACGCCCGTGCGCGAGCGCATCGCCGAGGCGATCCCCGACGGCGTGCGCCTCGGCGCGGCGGCGGGCATCGGCCTGTTCCTCGCGTTCATCGGGCTGCGCAACGCCGGACTCGTCGTGGACGATCCTGCGACGCTCGTGCGCCTCGGCGTCATCGACCGCAAGGCGCTGCTCGCGCTCGGCGGCGGCTGCGTGATCGTCGCCATGATGCGCCGCAGATCGGCGTTCGCGTTCCTCGGCGGCATCCTCGCGGTCACTGTGTGCGCCTGGGGGCTCGGGCTGATCGCGGCGCCCGCGAGCTTCGTCTCGTCCCCCGACTTCACGAGCGTGCTCTTCAAGCTCGACGCCGCCGGCGCGCTGTCCGCCGCGCTGCTGCCCGCGATCGTCTCGATCCTCTTCACCGACCTCTTCGACTCGATCTCGACGTTCGTCGGCGTCGCCAACGCGACCGGACTCGTCGACGAGAAGGGCCGGCCGAAGAACCTGCGCGAGGGGCTGATCGTGGACTCGTGGGCGACGCTCGGCGCGGGCCTGCTCGGCACCTCGTCCGGAACGGCCTACATCGAGAGCGCGGCCGGCATCGAGATGGGCGGCCGCACCGGCTGGACCGCGTTCTTCTGCGCGCTCGCGTTCGTGCCGTGCCTGTTCCTCTCCCCTCTCGCCGGCATGGTTCCGCCTTACGCGACCGCGCCGGTGCTCGTGATCGTCGGCGCGCTCATGTTCCGCTCGGTCGTCCGCATCCCGCTCGAGAGCGTCGAAGACGCCGTGCCCGCGTTCCTGACGATCGCGCTGATTCCCCTGACGTTCTCGATCACGCAGGGCATCCTCTGGGGCTTCGTCTCGCACTCGGCGCTGTACGCGCTGTGCGGGCGCCGCAAGGACCTCTCCGGCGCGACCGTCGCGGTCTCCGCGCTGTGCGCGGGCCTGCTCCTGCTCGAGCACTCGCGCCTCTAGCGCGCTACTTCCAGTTCGAGCAGCGCCGGTACACGGCGTCGTACGGGTCCGGGCGGTCGAGGCGCGCCTGGCCCTCGGCCTCCTCCTTCTCGAAGCGCGCGTAGATGGGGTCGACGACGCGCGACAGCGCCCGCTTGAGCTCCTCCGCGACGGACGCGTAGTCCGTCGCGATCATCGGCGACGAGCGCGTGGGCAGGCCCTCGGCGCGCGACAGCGCGTCCTCGAGGTCGCGCGCGAGCTGCGCCGCGTGGACGCGAGCGTAGCGGCCGTGGCCGCGCTCGTGCGCGAGCACCGCGTCGTGCTCGCACGTGCCCGGCGGGTACTCGCGGGGCACGTGGATGACGGTCGAGGCGACGCGCACGTCGAGGATGACGTCGTCGAACCACGCCGAGACCGCCGTGTCTCCGATCGACGTCTTGAAGCTCGTGTGCGTCGCGAGCTCGTGCTTGATGATCGTGATCCCCTGGGTCTTGAGCCCGCGCCGCGCCGCGCCGGGCAGGCCCGCGATCTCCTTGAGCGCGAGATCGCGGCGGATCTCGAGCGGGGCCGCCGACGCGGAGACGCGGAAGCGGTAGAAGCGTCCCGCGGTCCCGCGCGGCGCGCGGCGCGCGGCCTCCACCGGCTTATCCTCGACGATCGCCGGCCCGCACGACGCGGCCGCGGCCAGCGCCGCGAGGAGGAGCGCGCGCCTCACAGCGCCGCCTCGAGCGTCGACAGCGCGAGCAGCCAGCGCTCCTCGCGGCCCGCGTCGTCGAAATCCTCGTACGTCATCTCGCCCGAGGGGCTCTTCGCGAGCACGGCGCGGGCGCCCTTCGAGCGCAGCGCGCGCGGCGCGCGCGCCGCGAGCTCCGCGACGAGCGCGCGGAAGTTGAGGTCGGCGCTGATCGCCATCTTGTCGCCGAGCGCGGCGTAGTCGAAGTCGGCGGCCAGCAGCCGCAGGCGCCTCGCGGGGTCGACGAACACGAGCTCGATGAACTCGGGCCGCTTCCCCCCGCCCTTGCGCACGAGCCCGGCGGAGAGCACCGCGAGCTTCGTCCACGACAGCCGGCCGCCGGGCGCGTCGAGGCCGTCGTTGGAGAGCTCCGCCTTCAGCACGGCCTGCGGCGGCGGCGGCGCGTCGAGCAGGCTCGCGGGGACCGCGATCGCGGCGCTGCCGGCGGCCGTGAGCTTGGCCGCGAGCGCCTCCGCCGTCTCGGCCGGAGTCGGCTCGAAGAGGATGCCCCAGCCGCGGCGCACGACCGGGAGCCACGTCTCGGCGGAAAGCCCCGCGTGGCCGCCGATCGCCCCGGCGACGGACTTGGGCTCGAAGCGCGCGGGCTCCCGCAGCAGCACGGCGTGCGGGGGCCGCTCGGTCACTTAGGAGGGATCAGCGCGTAGCCGCGTCCGGAGACGGACACGAGCCACTGGTCCGACTTCCAGCCGAGCTTCAGGCGCACGCGGCGCACGTGGACCTCGACGGTCTTGAGCGCGCCCTCGGACGGAGCCTCGACGCCCCACACCTCTTTGTAGACGACGGAGCGGTCGGTCGGGTTCGGCGTCTTCGACGCGAGGTAGTACAGCAGCTCGAACTCCTTCGGCGTGAGGTGCTGGTGCTCCTGCTTGCCGAGCTTGACGATCTTGCGCGGGTAGTCGAGCGAGAGTCCGCCGACCTCGAGCTTAGCGGGCGGCTCGGCGCGCTCCTCGCCGGCGTTGCGGCGCAGGATCGCGCGCGCGTACGCGAGCAGGCGCTCGCTCTTCACGGGCTTGGTGAGATAGTCGTCGGCGCCCATGTCGAGGCACGCGATGTCCTGGCCTTCCTTGTCGTTGCCGGTCAGGATGATGATCGGCACGCGCGCGGTCTTCGCGTCCTGCTTGAGGTGCTGGCACACCTCGAGGCCCTTCATGCCGGGCATGACGAGGTCGAGGATGACGAGGTCGGGCGGATCGGACTGGACCGCCATGATTCCCGCCTTGCCCGACGGCGCCTGCTTCACTTCATAGCCTTCGAGGCCGAGCACGTCGCTCACGGCCTTCCGGAACGAGGCGTCGTCTTCGATGAGAAGGACCTTCGGTGCCATGCCAGGATTTTATATAAAAGCCTCATGGAGGCCAAGCACTTCGCGCTCGCCGCGGCTTGTCTCGCCGCGGGAGCGGCCGCCGGCTACGCCCTCGGGCGCCGCCGCCGCCGCCGCGTGGAGGCGACGCTCGCGGACGAGGACCAGCTCGCCTGGCTTCAGCGCCTCTCGACGATCGGCCAGATGATGTCGAGCGTCGTGCACGAGGTGCGCACCCCCCTCGCGACCGTGGGGCTCACGCTCGAGCTCGCGCAGCGCACCGTCGAGAAGGGCGGCGACCCGCGCCCGCATCTCGCCACCGCCGGAAAGGAGGCCGACCGCGCGGTCGAGATCCTCTCCGACATCCTCGACTTCGCCAAGCCGACTCCTCTCGACCTCAAGCCCATCGCGCTCGAGAGCCTGATCAAGTCCGCGCTCGACCCGATCTGGATCCGCTTCGACGAGAGATCGGTCGACGTCTGGGTCGAGGTCCCCGCCGACATCCAGGTGCTCGCGAGCCAGCGCCACTTCCATCAGGTCGTGACGATCCTCCTCATGAACGCGCTCGACGCGCTGCCGTTCGGCGGCCGCCTCGAGATCGCCGCGAAGCGCAAGAAGGGCCTCGTGATCGTCGAAGTGCGCGACAACGGCGTCGGCCTCGAGCCCGCCGCGCTCAAGCGCCTGTTCCAGCCGTTCGCGACGGGCAAGGGCGAGCAGGGCGGCACGGGCCTCGGCCTCAACGTCGCCCGGTGGATCATGCACAAGCACGGCGGCGACGTCGCGATCACCTCCGGCGGCATCGGCAAGGGCGTGACCGTCACGCTGACGCTCAAGCCGGCCTAGCCTACCAGTCGCGCTTGTCGCAGGGGTCGGGCAGGTCCGCGCCCACGTTCTGGTAGGTCGGCGCGCTCGAGATCTCCACGATGTAGGCGAGCGTCGCATCGTCCGCGCTCATCGCCTTGAGCGCGTCGTACTGGACCTTGAGGCACTTCTTCTCCGCCTCGGCGCCCGTCCAGACGAGCGCGTCGGGCTCCGCGCCGCCGAGACGCGCCTTCTCCTCGAAGTAGAGCCTGGAGTGGTGGGCGTCATGCGCGATCGTGCCCGCGTACCAGAGCGCGCCCGCGCTCCACGTCGGCTTGCCGACCTCGTACGCCGGCTTCTCGCCGTAGACGTTCATGCCGCTGCACTTGTGCTCCCGGATCTCGGCGACGTATTTGAGCACCGCGGCGTACTGCGCCGTCGGCCGGAGCTTGATCAGCGCCTCGCGCGTGGCGGCGACGAACTCGGGCGAGCCCACGGCCGGCACGAGCGGCGGCCGCGCGCGAAGCACGCCGTGCCAGCCGAGCGCCAGGACGAGGAACGCGGGCAGCGCGCGGAGAAATGTCACGCGCCGGCCTCCTTGAGCGCCCTCTTCGCCTCGCGCGCGACGAGCGCCACCGCCGCGACCGTCGCGAGGAAGCCGAGCCCGTACAGCGTCCACTCGGCGGGCGTGCGCGCGCGCGTCTCGGCGCGGATCGCGTCCCCCGCGAGCGAGCCGAAGTAGACGATCGCGAGCGTCCCGGGGATCATGCCCGCGATCGAAGCGAGCGCGTAATCGCGGAACGTCACGCGCGTGAGGCCGTACGCGTAATTGATGAGCCCGAACGGGAACGCGGGCGAGAGGCGCGTGAGCAGCACGACGCGCCAGCCCTGCTTCGCCACGGCGCGGCGGATCGCGGCGAACTTGGGCCAGTGCTCGACGCGCTCCTCGACGCGGTGCCGGAGCAGGTGGCGGCCGAGGACGAAGGAGCCGCAGCACCCGAGCGAGGCGCCCGCCCAGACGAGCAGGAAGCCGAGCTTCACGCCGAACGCCGCGCCCGCGCCCAGCGAGAGGACCGAGATCGGCAGCAGCGCGACCGTCGAGACCGCGTAGAGCGCGACGAACGCCGCGTAGCCGAGCGGCCCGAGGGCCGCGGTTCGGGCCAGAGCCTCGCGCAGGAACTCGGTCACCAGTCCCTCACCTCGTGATTTTGGTAGGTCGGCGCGCTGGACAAGGAGACTATATAGTCCAGGTGCTCCCGGCGCACGCCCATCTCATCGAGCGCCTCGTACTGGACTTTGAGGCATTTCTTCTCGGCCTCCGCTCCGGTCCAAACGGCGGCGTCCGGCTCGGAGCCGCCCAAACGCGCCTTCTCCTCGAAATAAAGCTTCGCGTGGTGCGCGTCGTGAGCGATCGCGCCGGCGTACCAATACGAGCTGGAGTTCCACGTCGGCCAGCCGACCAGAAACGTCGGCCGCTCCGCGTGAACGCGCATGCCGCTGTAATGATGCTCGCGAATTTCGGCGATATAGCGCGCGACCGCGGGGTAGGACCGCGTCGGCCGCAGGCGCAGGAGCGCCGTGCGAGTGGCCGCCTTGAAGTCTTCGCTTCCGACGGCGGGAACGAGCGGGCGGCCCGCCATTCGCACGCCGTGCCAGGCGAGAGCGGCGACGAGACCGGCCGGCAGCAGGCCGCGAAACCTCATGAAATCCGTCACGGGGACATGCTACCCGATAATGCTAGAATCGGCCACTAGGAAATAACGGAGGCTGGATGGCTTTTTACCGCAAGAAGAAGCGCAAGGTCGGACCGAGCAAGAACGATGAGAAGGTCCGCCGCGCGCAGACCGCCGAGGACAACGAGCGCGCCGCCGGCACGCTCTCCACGCGCTACCCCACCGTGCGCGCCCTCAAGGTCAAGGTCTCGATCTCCACGCCGCAGGGCGTCGTGCTCGAGGAGTCCGAGGAGAACTACGGCCCGCAGGACGCGTTCGTCCTCGAGGCCGACTGCCCCGGCTCTTGCGGCTCCGGCCACTACGATTTCGCGATCCTGATCACGCAGGCCCTCGACGCCGCGCAGACGCGCGGCTCGAACCAGATCATCTGCCAGGAGGCGTCCTACAGCGGCGCCGCCGGCGCGACCTGCGGCTGCGTCGCGAAGTGCGAGTTCACGGCCGAGGCCAAATAGCCCGCGCCCTCGCGCTGTCCTTCGTCCTGCTCCTCGGCGGCTGCGCGGCCTCCGAGCCCAAGTTCCTCGACGACCGAATGGAGTCCACGACGGCGCCCCGCGCCGCGGACACCGGCTCGTGCCGTCCGTGGTTCAAGGACTCGATCTTCTCGGACAAGACGCCGCCGAAGCACTCCTGCTGGAACCTGATGTGGGAGGTGCCGGCCGCTCTCGTCGCGGTGCCCGTCTTCCTCGGCGCCGTCACGGCCCCGATCTGGGTGCCGATCCTGCTGCTCTAGCCCTTCGCGCCCCAGCCCGCGCACTCGCGCACCGGCAAGCGCGGATACTTCGCGTAGGACGCCTCGGCTTCCGCGCGCCCGCACAGGAAGATCGCGCTCCCCGTCTTGGTCTTGAGCGTCTTGGCGTGCGCGCAGTCGAGACACTTGCCCACCATCGACGCGATCTCGGCCTTGAGGCACGAGGGACACAGGCAGCCCTCGTCGGTCACCGGCATGACGGGCGGCAGCTCCGCGCACCAGCAATGTCCCTTGCCTTCGACGTTGCCGCAGCCGAACTCCGCCTTGCACCGGACGCACGTTTCCATCAGCGGCGCTTCTCGTAGCGCGCCAGCGGGCGCGCGCGGTCTCCGCGGAAGCCGGGCGTCTGCTCGCGATCGTGCGCTCCCGCTTCGCGCGAGACGCGCGCGCCGAGGAAGTCGGCGAGCTCGCCGGCGGTGAGCGTTCCGTCCTTGTCCGCGTCGGCCTCGCCGTCGAGACCGCGCAGCGCGTACCACGTGAAGAGGCCGTGGCGCTTCGCGGGGAACGCCGAGCTCACCTGCGAGCCCGACGCCGCCGAGAACAACGAGACCTTGCCCGGAGGAACGACCGGCTCGACCTTCAGCGACAAAGGGCGGGCGTCGGCGATCAGCGGGCGGCTCTCGCGGTCGGCGCCCGAGAAGCACGCGTCGAGCCAGACCGTGACCGACTTCGCCTTCGAGCCGTCGAGAGACTTGAGCATGTCGTCGATCGGGAAGCCGGTCTCGACGGCGTAGTTCGGATCGCCATCCTGCGGGACGAGGTACGCGCCTTTGCCGTCGAGCGACGGCGCTCCGTGCCCCGCGTAGAACACGAAGACCTCGGACTGAGGGCCCACGCGCCGCGCGAGCCAGCCGCTCGGCGAGAACGCCTTGCGCAGCTCGGCGAGCGTCACGCCCTCGTCGAGGTAGAACATGTGGTTCGCGTCGTCGGGAACGCCGAGCACGCCTGCCGCGAACGCGCGGAAGGCGGCCGCGTCGCGGCGAGCGTGCGAGACGCGCGGCGCCTTAGGATAGTCCTCGACGCCGAGAATCACGGCGTAGGCCTCCGGACGCGCCGCCCCCCGGGCGGCCGGCGTCTCGATCGCCTCGGAGGAGCCGGCTTTCGGGAGGTCCTTGCCCTTGACGACGAGCTCGCGCGCGGAGCCGAGCGGCCTCGACAGCGGCACCTCGACGGGCGCGTCCCAGGAGTCGACGCCGTCGCCGAGCGCCGCGCGCAGCCGCAGCGTCCCCGCCGCGGACGTGTTCGAGAAGACGGTGAAGCGCGCCGTCGCGGAGGCGCCCGCGGCGAGCGCGCCGAGCGTCCGCCGCGCCTCGCCCTGCACGAACGCGTCCGCGTTCGCGCCGGCGAGAGTAATCGCCGCGGCGCCCGCCGCTCCCTCGCCGTCGTTGCGCACGACGACCGCGATCTCCGCGAGCTCGCCGGGCGAAACCACGCCGTCGCCGCCCGAATCGGATACTTTGATCGACGCGACCGACAGCTTCGCCCCCCGCCGCGCGCGCGTCTCGAAGACCATCTTGATGCCGCCCGAGGCGAAGCCGTTGGCGTCCTCGGCGGAAACGGTCAGAGATCGCGAGCCGTCGGCCGCGCCGGCGAGAGCTTTGACCGGGATCGTCACGGTCTTCGACGCTCCCGGGGCGATCTCGCCCGCGAAGTGGCGCGCGGCATAGCTCAAGCCGTCCGCCGCCGCCGGCGCCACGGCGACCGAGGCGCCGTAAGACGCGCCGGCGCCGGAGTTGGAGATCACCACCGAGATCTTCGCTGTCTCTCCCGCGCCGAGGCGCGCGTCGCCGTCGGCGTCCGCGAACTCCGCCTTCACGTCGAGCTTCGCCGGCGCGGCGGGCGCGGTGCGGGACCGCTTCACCGTTCCGGCCCCCGACGACCAAGTGAAGAGCTGCCCGAGTTCCTTGTCCGACACCGACAGGCGCAGGTCCTCGCGGACGGGCTTGCCGTCCTCGAGGCGGTGCCGGTAGCTCGCCTCGGCGCTCATGCGGCGGGACTTCGCCGCCTGGGCGTCCTTGCGCGCGATCGCGAGCTTCACCGCCCGCGTGGAGCCGTCGATGTCGACGACCGCGTCGAACTCCTCGGCGTCGGCGTCGTAGCTGCCGACCGTGATCGCGACGGGCTCGTTGATCTCCTCGTCGAGCGCCGCCTGCAGCGCCTCGCGCACTTTGCCGGCCTCGTCGCGGTCCTTCGCGTCGTAGACCGCGCCGATGCGCGCGGCTTCGGCCGCCGCTTCCCCGCGCTCGAGCGCGTCCTGCTCGTCGGCCGCCTTCATCCGCTGCGCGTACTCGGCGGCGGACTCGAACTCGCCCTTCGGCGTGCGGCGGGCCTTGGCCTTGCCGGCGTAAATCTCCGCGCTGCTCTGCAGCTCGGTCCTGCGGCGGTTCGCGAGCCGCTCCTCGATCTCCTTCTTGCGCCCGGAGAGCGCGGCGATCGCCGCGCGCTGCAGCTTCCCGCGGCGCAGGCGCCACGCGCGTCCCCCGTAGCCCGCGAGCCAACGGCCGTCGGCCGTGAAGACCGGATCGAAAAAATAATCAGGGAAATGGAGGACGATGATCGCGTCGTACCGGAGATCGGTGAGATACCAGGACCGCGAGTCGGTTCCGCTGGTCAGGAAGTACCGTTCATCCGGGCTGAAGAGCGCGAGGTAAGTGCTGAACTCGGGGAGACCGGCGACCCTGCGCCCGCTCGGGATCTCGTATACGGCGGAGAGGTACTTCGATCTCTCGTAGGATTTCAACGCGACGAGCTTCGACGAAGGCGAGAACAGCTGCTCATAGCTGGAGCGCACGCCGAGGTCGGCGACGGTCGTTCCGGCCGTCAGATCTTTGATCGCCGCGCCGCCGCCCGCGTCGACGAGCATATAGCGATCGTCCGGCGTCGTTTGACCGCCGTCGAACAGCGACTGGGGAACGGGCGTCAACTCGGGCATCGAGTAGGATTTCTTCCCGGCGGCGAGCCATTTCCCGCCGCCCGAGAATTTGACGCGGCAATACGTTCGGTCGCAGGCGCCGACCGTCTTCGACTTGCCGGTCTGAAGGTCGACGAGGACGATGTCGAGCGAGTTGTCGCCGTAAGCGAACCAGCGGCCGTCCGGAGTGTCGGACCACTCGGACGAGTTGCGGAGACGCCCCCTGTGGATCATGCGGCCGTCGGAGCCGTAGAGCTCGAAACGGCCGTCGCTCAAATCGACGCGGCGATAATTCGGCGCGGGCCGGTAATTCCGGTCCAGCCCGGGCTCGACCGCCTGCGGAGGCGCCGTGCATACCGCGCCGAAGTAGCCGTCGCAGACCACTCCGAATTCGAGATCGTAGGTGGCCGGGTAGCCGCCCTTCTCCAGCGACTGGAAGAAAATCATGCGGGCGTCGGTCTCGAAGGGATATTTCCACTTTCCGAGCGTCCGCTTCCGGTTTCCTTCGAACTCGAAGGCGACCACGTAGTCCCCCTCGACGGCGACGACGCGCTTGCACGAGCGGTCGCCCTTCCACGCCGCCGTCTTCGGCGACGGCGTGAAGCGCACGCGGCCGGCTTCGTCGAGCACCTCGAGCTTGTTGTCGACGACCCGGATTCTCGGGCAGGACTCCGCCTTGGCGGGCTCGATCATGACGGCCGTACCGCGCTCCAAGTCGACGATCCATCGGCCCCGGGTGCCGTAGTCGTTCTCCGAATAGGTCTCGATGCGGATCTTGCGGTTGCGCGTGCCGTCGAACACGACGCGCGCGCCGTCGAGCGGCCGCGTCTCGCTGACCGCCCCTCGGAAATCGTAGTCCCACTGGGGCTCGACGATGGACTGCGCCGGCGCGGCGGCGGCGAGAAGCGAGACGAGGGCGAGTGTTCGGAGGGCCATATTCCGATGTTACCACAGCGCGGGCCGGGATGTGCTATACTGAAGTGCGGGGTAGAGCAGCCCGGTAGCTCGCAAGGCTCATAACCTTGAGGTCGCTGGTTCAAATCCAGCCCCCGCAACCAATTTAGTTTCGAACCCGTAACGAGAAATGTCGGGACCGTCACCCTCAGGCTTCGGCCTGGGGGTTTTGTGTTTAAAGGAGAGGATTGCCGGATAAATGGAAGCTGTTCGTCGCCGCGACGATCGTGATCGCGGCGACCCCCGGACCGAACATGCTGCTCGTGATGACGAGCAGCGTGCGGGCCGGCTTCGTCCGCTCGTTCTGGACGATGGCGGGCTGCCTGACCGGCGTGATCGCGATGATGGCCGTCTCGGCCGCGGGGCTCGGCGCATTGCTCGAGGCGGCGCCGCGCGCGTTCGGGGCGCTCAAGCTCGCCGGAGCGGCCTACCTCGCCTATCTCGGCGTGAAGATGATCCTCGCGAAGGACGAGGGCGGCGCCGCCGCGCGCATCGACTCCGCGCATCTCTACCGCCAGGGGCTGCTCGTCTCCTTGTCCAACCCGAAGGCGATCCTCTTCGCCGCGGCGTTCCTCCCCCAGTTCCTCGACGCCGACAAGCCGCGCGCCGCGCAGTTCGGCGTCCTCGTGGCCCTGTTCGCCGTCATCGAGGTCGCGTGCTACCTCGCCTACGCGATCGGCGGCCGGCAGGCGGCGAGGCTCCTCGAGCGGCCGGGCGTGCGCCTCGCCTTCGACCGCGGCGCGGGGGCCCTGTTCGTGCTGTTCGCGGCACTTCTCGTCGTCGGAGCTTAGCGCTCCGGACGGAGTTTCCTGAGTGTTTGGTTGAGAAAACCCTGATACGGGCTTATCCTGAGGTCATGGATAACACCAGCTGGCTCGAGACCCCCGAGCGGCCTGACGAGGAGACCGGGACGGCGGCGATGCCGACCCCGGCGCTGAGCGCGGGCGCGCGGCGCTCCCTCAAAGGCCTGGCCGCGTCGACCGCCGCGCTCCTGGCGGCCGTCACCCTTTCCATCCACATGTCGTCCGACGCCTACGCCGCCAAGCCCAAGCTCAAGTACCGCGTCGCCCGGGTGGACATGGCGGGGCTCGACGCGATCGATATCGCGAAGGCGTACAAGATGGGCGGCGACGAGCTCACCGTGCTCGAGCGCCTCGGCGGCCGCGAGCGCGCGGCCGGCGGCGCCAAGCTGTGGACGGCCGAGCGCCTCGCGAAGGACTTCTACCTCGTCGTCTTCCGTCCCGAGAACGGCGCCCCGTGCGCCTTCGAGGTGGACCTCGCCTCCGAGCGCGTGCTCGCGACGCCCGAGGCCGTCGAGTCGCTGACGGCTCTCCGCGTGCGCGACGTGTCCGGAGCGGGGGCGTCCGGCGTCCTCGTCGCGCGCGCGGACTGAGCGCGCGTCAGTGGTGGACCAGGTCGTCGTGCTTGCGGACCGACGGCGTCGTCCTGTGCGAGACTTTCCGCCCCGCGGCGATGCCGGCGATCATCGTGATCGCGAACAGCGCCAGGAACGCGACGAACAGGCCCTTGGCGATGCCGGCCGCCGTGCCCGCCACCCCGGTCATTCCGAACGCTCCGGCGATCAGCGCGACGACGAGAAACGTGAATGCCCATCGAAGCATAAGCTCCTCCCGGGGGGAGCGTCGACGATAGTGTAGCTCCGCGCCTCGGGCGCCGCCGTCTCGGGGAAGCAACGATTTTGTTTAATACGTCATGCGCGCGCGGCTGCTTCCCCTCCTCCTCGCCGCGATCGTCCTGAGCGGCTGCTCGGCCCGGTCGCGCCGCTTCGCCTCCTACCAGTTCGCCGGCAAAGCGCCCGCGATGACGTGCAAAGAGGACGGCGCCGCGCGCTGGTGCCTGCACGAGACCAAGGACGCGGGCCCCGATCTCGTCTACTTCCTCCACTACGCGACCGGCGACGAGCGCAGCTGGAACCGCCTCGGCCTCTCGCGCGCCTTCTACAGCGAGTTCAAGAAGCTCGGCCGCAAGGCGCCGCGCGTCGTCACGGTCTCCTACGGCTCGCACTGGCTGATGACCAACAAGCCGGGCAGGCAGACCGTCCTGCTCAAGGAGTTCGACGAGCTTCGCCGCCGCATCGAGGACGGCCTCGGCCCCGTCGAACGCCGCTTCGCGTGGGGCATGTCCCAGGGCGGCTACAACGCCGCAGAGCTCGTGCTCTCGGAGCCGGGCCTTTGGAGCGGCGCGGCGCTTTCGTGCCCCGCGCTGTACGCCGTGTCGCCGTACGCGAAGCTCGATAAGGAGGTCTGGGCGCGCGACGTCGAGGGCCGGCAGCTCTTCACGCACCGCATGGCCGACGACGCCACGTGGACGGCGGAGAACCCGCTCGCGCTCGCCGCGGCCGCCGAGACGCTCCCGCCGTTCTGGATCGAGGCGAACCCCGACGACGAGTTCGGCTTCGCGGACGGCGCGCGCGCCCTCGCGAAGGCGCTGCGCGACGCGGGCGGTGCCGCGACGCTCGTCGAGACCCCCGGCGGGCACTGCGCGATCGACGCCCGGGCCGCCGCGCGCTTCCTCGCGACCATCCAGTGATCAAGGCCGAGCGGGTCGCGGCCGTCCGCTTCATCTTCGTCACGATCCTGCTCGACGCCGCGGGGCTCGGCATCCTCATTCCCGTCCTGCCCGACGTGCTCCGGCGCTTCTCGGACGATCCCGCGGTCGTCTCGGCCAACTTCGGCTGGTTCATCAGCGCCTACGCGCTCATGCAGTTCGCGGCTTCGCCCGTGCTCGGCTCGCTCTCCGACCGCTACGGCCGACGCTCGATCCTGCTCTCCTCGCTCCTCGGCGCCGCGCTCGACTACCTGTTCATGGCGTTCGCCCCGACCCTGCCCCTGCTGTTCGTCGGCCGCGCGATCTCGGGCCTGACGGGCGCTTCCATGACCGTCGCGAGCTCGTACATGGCCGACATCAGCGACGACAAGACGCGCTCGGCGAACTTCGGCATGATCGGCGCGGGCTGGGGCATCGGCTTCATCCTCGGCCCGCTCGCGGGCGGACTGCTCGCCTCGCTCGGGCCGAAGGCGCCGTTCATCGCGGCGGCGCTCCTCAACCTCGTCAACTTCCTCTACGGCTGGCTCTTGCTTCCCGAATCGCTGCCGCCCGAGCGCCGCCGCAAGACGAGCGCGCGCGAGCTCAACCCGATCGCGTCGATCTTCCGCATCGTCAAGCCGTCCGCGTTCGCGCCCTACATCTGGATCTACTTCCTCGTGTTCCTCGCCGGCCAGATCCACCCGGTGAACTGGACGCTCTACACGGAGACGAAGTTCGGCTGGTCGTCCTGGCAGGTCGGGCTGTCGCTGTCCTTCGTCGGCGTCATGATCGCCGTCGCGCAGGGCGGCCTGACGCGCGTGATCGTGCCGAAGCTCGGCGAGCAGCGCTCGCTGACGCTCGGGTTGACGATCTTCGCGGTCTCCTTCGCGCTGTTCTCCGTCGCGTCGAAGGGCTGGATGATGTACGCGATCGTCGTGCTCTTCTCCTTGTCGGGCATCACGATGCCGTCGCTGCAGTCGATCCTCGCCAAGCACGTCCCCCCCGACCGCCAGGGCGAGATGCAGGGCAGCCTCGTCTCGCTCGGCAGCCTCTCCTCGATCTTGGCGCCTCTGATCTTCACGTCCTTGTTCGTGCGCTTCACCTCCGGCGGCGGCGCGTACTTTCCGGGCGCGGCGTACCTCGGCGCCTCCGGGATCTGCTGCTTTACGCTCGCGTTCCGCCTCTGGCTCGCCTCGCGCGAGCGCCGCGCGTGAAGCGCGCGCTCTGGTCCGCGGCCGTCCTCGCCTCGCTTCCCGTCCTGGTACTGCTGAGCGCCGCGGTGCGGGAGCGCTCCGCGGACCGTCCGCCGGAAGGCCGCCTCGTTTCCGCGGGCGACGTCTCTCTCTACGTCCAGGAAGCGGGCCCCGTGGACGGCCCGGTCGTCTTGTTCACGCACGGGATGGGCGCGTGGAGCGGCCTGTGGCGGCCCCTGCTCGACCCGCTCGCAGCCGCGGGCATCCGCTGCGTCGCCGTGGACCTGCCGCCGTTCGGCTTCTCCGAGCGCCCGGCGAGCGGCGACTACTCGCGCGCCGCGCAGGCGCGCCGCCTCTGGGCGCTCGCCGACTCGCTCGGCGCGCGGAAGGTCTCCTTCGTCGGGCACTCGTTCGGCAGCGGCGCCGTCGCGGAAGCCGCGCTCGCCGAGCCCGGGCGCGTCGAAAAGCTGATCCTCATCGCGCCCGCGCTCGGCCTCGACGCGCCGGGGCCGCCGTCGGCGCTCGCGCGCGCGGCGCTCGGCGTCCGCCCGCTCCGCCAGGCGCTCGTCGCGGCCACGCTCGCCAATCCGCTGCTCGTGCGGCGGGGCCTGACCGGCTTCATGGCGCGCGACGAGGCCGCCACGCCGGAGCGCGTCGAGATCCTCCGCCGCCCGCAGCGCGCGAAGGGCTATGTGCGCGGTCTCGGCGAGTGGCTGCCGGGCTTCGTTCTCGGCGGCGAGGCCTCGCCCAGTTTCGACCGCGCGGCCTACGCGCGGCTTGCCATGCCCGTCCGGCTCATCTGGGGCGACAAGGACGAGACCACGCCGCTGGCGCAGGGCGAGGCGCTCGCGAAGTCGATCCCGGGCGCGGAGCTCGTCGTCCTGCCCGGAATCGGCCACATGCCGCAGCTCGAGGACCCCGCCCGCGTGCAGGCGCTGCTCGTCGAGCGCCTGAAGCGCTGATCACTCGCCGCCTTTCGTGTCCTCGACGTCGGGGTCCGACACGGCCTGGTCGATGGACGTGCGCGGATCGCCCTTGAACCTGTCGGGCTGGACCGCGTTGTAGGCCGCCGCGACCGCGGCGTCGAGCGGCGCGCTCGCCGGGCGAGTCGGACCGCCGCTCGAGACGCCGTCCTCGATCTTCTTCGTCTTGCGCGTGCTCTTGATGCGCGATGTCTTGGCGGGCTTCATGAGACCTCCGTTTCAATCAGTTTACCCGGCCGTCGCGTCTCGGCGAGGTCACTTTGTTATGATGGCGCCATGAGCCAGGACAAGGCGACGATCCGGCGCGTCATCCTCGCGTCGAGCCTCGGGACGCTGTTCGAGTGGTACGACTTCTACCTCTACGGCAGCCTGGCCGTCTTCTTCGGCGCGAAGTTCTTCCCGCCCGGCGACGAGACCGCGCAGCTGCTCGCGAGCCTCGCGACGTTCGGCGCCGGCTTCGGCGTGCGCCCGCTCGGCGCGCTCGTCTTCGGCCACGTCGGCGACCTCGTCGGGCGCAAGTACACCTTCCTCGTCACCATGGCGACGATGGGCCTCTCGACCGCGCTCGTCGGCTTTCTGCCGACGTACGAGACCGCGGGACTCTGGGCGACGTCGGCGCTCGTCGGCCTGCGCCTGCTCCAGGGCCTGGCGCTCGGCGGCGAGTACGGCGGCGCGGCGACCTACGTCGCCGAGCACGTGCCCGACGAGCGCCGCGGCTACTACACCGCCTACATCCAGACGACGGCGACTCTCGGCTTCTTCCTCTCCATGCTCGTCATCGGCGGCACGCGCCTGGCGATGGGCGAGGCCGCGTTCAAGACCGGCGAAGGGGCCGCGTTCGCGGGCTGGCGCGTGCCGTTCGTCTTCAGCTTCCTGCTGCTCGGCGTGAGCCTCTACATCCGCGTGAAGATGAAGGAGAGCCCGCTGTTCACGAAGCTCAAGGCGGCCGGAAAGGTCTCGGTGAACCCGCTCAAGGAGAGCTTCCTCAATCCGGTCAACCGCCGCTACGTGCTCATCGCGCTGTTCGGCGCCGCCGCCGGCCAGGGCGTCGTCTGGTACACCGGGCAGTTCTACGCGCTCACGTTCCTGCAGACCGCGCTCAAGCTCGACTGGAAGACGGCGTATCTCGTCGTCTCCGCGGCTTTGCTCATCGGCACGCCGCTGTTCCTGTATTTCGGCCACCTGTCGGACACGCTCGGCCGCAAGAGGATCATGCTCGCGGGCTGCGCGCTCGCGGCGCTGACGTACGTGCCGATCTACATGGGGATGAAGGCGTACTCGGACCCGGTCAACGTCCCCGTCCTGATCGCGCTCGTCTCGCTGCAGATGGTCTACGTCGCGATGGTCTACGGCCCG
This sequence comes from uncultured Elusimicrobia bacterium, assembly GCA_964450975.1. Taxonomy (GTDB): domain Bacteria; phylum Elusimicrobiota; class Elusimicrobia; order UBA1565; family UBA9628; genus GWA2-66-18. Next base: position 31,756 of record CAYVFO010000006.1, read on the forward strand.
ATCGCGGCGTTCCTCGTCGAGCTGTTCCCGACGAACATCCGCTACACGTCGATGTCCCTCCCCTACCACCTCGGCAACGGCTGGTTCGGCGGCTTCCTGCCGCTGATCGCGACGGCGCTCACGGCGTCGGAGTGGGCCAAGACGACGCTCGGCGACAACGCGATCTACGCGGGCCTCATCTATCCCATCGCCGTCTGCGTCCTCACGATCTGCGTCGGCGGACTGCTGATCAAAGAGACGAAAAATCATAAGATCGATACCGCCGAAAGAGCCGCGTAAAGGAGACCCCCAATGAAAGCCAGCGCCCGCCACATCCTCGTCCCGACCAAGGACGCCTGCGAGAACCTCAAGAAGCAGATCGAGGGAGGCTCCGACTTCGCCGCCCTCGCCAAGCAGCACTCGAAGTGCCCCTCCGGCGCCCGCGGCGGCGACTTGGGCGAGTTCGGCCCCGGACAGATGGTCCCCGAGTTCGACAAGGTCGTCTTCTCCGCGCCCGTCGGGAAGGTGCAGGGCCCGGTGCAGACCCAGTTCGGCTACCACCTCATCGAGATCACCAAGCGCGGCTGATTTCCGTCACGCGTTCGTTGCGCGCGCTTCATGGCGCGCGCAACGCGGGACGGCTATGATGTCGGCAACGAACCCGTAACCAGAAATATCGGGACAAGAACCCTCGGGACGAAAGCCCGGGGGTTTCGCGTTTCCGGGCGGCCGGCTTCAGCATTCCTTAAGCGCCCCCTAAGGGCCCCGCAGGCGCCCCCGCGCATACTGGAGGCATGACAAGAGACCGCCTCGTCGACCCCGCCGCCCTCCAGCATCAGGAAATCCCCTTCTCGCTCGTGATGGGCGTCGTGTCCTTCCTCGGACGGGAGAACCCCCTCGTCCGCTTTCCCGACATCCTCTGGGCGTTCGCGGCGATGCTCGCCTTCAACCTCGCCTACCACAGGCTGCTGCGCGCCTCCACCGGCGCCGCCGTGCCCCTCGTCTCGATGGCGGTCAACATCGCGCTGAGCTCGCTGGTCGTCGGCCTCTCGGGCGGCGAGAAGTCGAGCTTCTGGCCGCTGTACCTGCTGCCGATCTTCACCGCCTGCCTGCATCTGCAGATGGCCCACGTGCGCGGGGCGCTCGCCGCCTGCGCGGCGTTCCTCGCCTATTTCTACCTGGAAGCGTTCTGGGACGGTCGCCCCTGGGAGGCCTGCGAGTTCGCGATCAAAGCCGGCGTCCTGATCTTCTCGGCGCTCGTCACGGCGCAGATCTCCTTCAAAGAGCGGGAGCAGCGCCGCGACCTGGCCGGGGCGCGCGAGCGCCTCGACGCGCTCGCGAGATCGCTCGAGCGCCGCCGCGCGGCGGAGCGCGGCGCGATCGGCCGCATGAGCCTCGACGAGGCCCTGCCCGGCCTGCTCCATTCGTTGAACAACCCCCTCGGCGTCATCATGGGATCGGTGGAGCTGCTGCTGCGCGAGGCGCCGGAAGGCTCGCTCCAGCGCGCGGATCTCGAGCGCGTGCGCGCCGCGGCGGCGCGGCTGGCGCTCGTCAGCGACGACCTGCGCGCGTGCGCGGGCCTCCGCGTCAAGGAGGGCGCGTGAAAATCCTCGTCGTGGACGACGAGGCCGGCATCCGCGAGATCTGCAGGCGGGCGCTGACCGCGGAGGGCCACGAGGTCGTCTCGTGCTGCTCGGGAGACGAAGCCCTGCCGCGTCTCGGCGAGGGCTGGGATCTGGTCCTCAGCGACGTCTCGATGCCGGGCCGCGTCGGCGGAAACGAGCTCCTTCGGCGCGCGCGCCACGAGACCGGAGCCGAGGTCGCCTTGATGACGGCCTGCCCGACGGTCGAGTCGTCCGTCGCCGCTCTCAAAGACGGAGCGTGCGACTACCTGCTCAAGCCGTTCGCCCTCGACGCCCTTCTCGACCTCGTCCGCCGCCGCGCCGAGGGGCGCCCGCGCGCCGTCGCGATCGAGCCGCGCCGCCAGCGCGAGGCGACGATCCTGTTCGCCGACATCCGGGGCTTCACGGCCTACTCCGAGAAGGTCTCTCCCGAGGAGGCCGCCGCGGCGCTCGACGAGCGGCTCGCGATGTTCGTCGAAGCCGTGCGCGCCGAGGGCGGCACGATCAACAAGCTCATCGGCGACGGCGCGATGGCCGTGTTCGGCCTGCCCCTGCCGCACGCCGACCCGGCCGGCGCGGCCGCCCGCGCGGCCCTGCGCGCGCGCGACGCGGTCGCGCGTCTCGGCGGCCTCCGCTTCGGCTTCGGGATCAATTCCGGCCTCGTCGCCGCGGGACGCCTCGGCGTGGAGGGCGGCGCGGAATACGGGGTCATCGGCGCTCCCGTGAACGTGGCGTCGCGCCTCGAGGGCGCGGCGGGAGCCGGAGCGATCCTCGCCGGGCCCGCCGCGGCGGCGCTGCTCGCCGGGCGCTTCACGCTCGGCCCCGAGCGCAGCCTCGCGCTCGACGGCCTGCGGGAGCCGGTCGCGGCCTCGCCGGTCCTCGGCTAGGCCAGGACCGCGCGGACCTTCTCGGTCAGGTCCTTCGAGGAGAACGGCTTCTGCAGGTAGGCGAGCCCCCCCGCGGGCGCCTCGCGATCGAGGTAGCCCGAGATGCAGAGGACCCTCAGTTCCGGATGAGCGGCGCGCGCCTTCTCGACGAGCTCGAAGCCGCCCATGCCGGGCATCACGACGTCGGTGATGAGGAGGCGGACCGAGGGCTCCTTCGCGAGGAGCTCGAGGGCGCCGCGGCCGTCGTCCGCCTCGAGCACCCGGAAGCCGGCCGCGCTCAGGACGCGCGCCGCGACCTGACGGATCGGCTTGTCGTCGTCGACGAGAACGAGCGTCCCGAAGCCTCGCGCCGAGCCGCCGGCGGGAGCCGACCTCTCGCCGAGCGGCTTGTCGGTCAGAGGCAGAAGGACCTCGAACGTCGAGCCTCCGCCGAGGACGCTGCGCACGCGCAGGCAGCCGCCGCTCTGCTTGACGATGCCGTGCACCGTCGAGAGGCCGAGGCCCGTGCCTTCGCCCTTGGGCTTCGTCGTGAAGAACGGCTCGAAGAGGCGGCGGCGCGTCTCCTCCGTCATTCCGGATCCCGTGTCGGCGACCGCCAGCGCGGCGTACTCGCCGGCCGGCACGCCGAGCGGCTCGGCCGCCGCCGCAGGGAGGAGCGCGCGACCCAGCGAGATCGTGAGCGTGCCGCCCTTGGGCATGGCGTCGCGCGCGTTGACGCTGAGATTGAGCAGCACCTGCTCCATTTGCCCGCGATCGACGAGGCAATGCAGGGGCTCATCGCCCGGCTTCACGACGACCTTGATGTGCTCGCCGATGAGGCGGGCCAGCATCTTCTCCATCTCGCGGGCGACGCCGCGCAGGTCGAGCACCACCGGCGTCAGCGCCTGCTTGCGGCTGAACGCGAGCAGTTGGCGCGTCAGGCTCGCGGCGCGGTGCGACGTCGCGATGATCTGCGCGACGTCCTCCTTGCGCTCGTCCTCCGGCGGCATCGTCATGTGGACGAGCTCCGCGAAGCCGAGGATCGCCGTCAGGAGGTTGTTGAAGTCGTGCGCGACGCCGCCGGAGAGGCGGCCCATCGCGTCGATCTTCTGCGTCTGATGAAGCTCCGCCTGCAAGCGGTCGCGCGAGGACATGTCGGTCATCATAGCCAAGGTACCCGCCGGCTCGCCGCCGGGGCCGCGCACGACGCTCGCCGAGACGAAGACGGGGACGGACGCGCCGTCGCGCCGCTTGATGCGCAGATCGAACTGCTGGGTCTCGCCGGTCTTCATGCGCTCGTCGCGCCGCGCGGCCGTCGCCGCCTCGTCCTCGGGGAACAGCAGGACCCGGACCTGCTGACCGACGAGCTCCGATTCCTTCCAGCCGGCGAGGGCGCACAGCTTGGGATTGGCGAAGGTGATCCGGCCCGCGGCGTCGGCCATCAGGATGCCCTCTTCGGAGGTCTCGACTATGCCGCGGTAGCGCGCCTCGCTCGCCGCCCGGGCGGCCTGAGCGATGCGCCCTTCGAGCGCCACCCGCAGCATGCGCGCGAGCGTCTCGAGCAGCTGCTTTTCCTCGAGGAAGAACGGGCCGACCGCATCGGCGTCTCGCGGCTCGAGATACACGACCTCGATGAATCCGTCGCCGCCGCCCTCGACGACGAACGGCTGCTTGAGCTTCCACTCCGTTTCCCGGAAGCCGGGAGTCTCGGCGGCGGCGTCTCCGAAGGCGACCCTCGCCCGCGTGATGTCCGGGTACTGGAACGCCGCCGGCAGCAGCGCGACGAGACCCGCCAGCACGCCCGGGACGTCGAGCGACTCGTCGCGCAGAACGCTCGAGGCGGCGGTGAGCGCGGTCAGCTCCTTGATGCGCTCCGCGTTCGAAAGGAACAGCCGGCGTCTCTCCGTGACGTCGCGCACCATGCCGACGACGAACGCGGGCGCGCCGCTCTCCGCGCTGGCGGCTTCGGCCGCGCCTTCCATGTGGCGGACGGCCCCGTCGGGACGGATGATGCGGTACTCGGCCGACGACTTGAGCTTTTCGCCCTTCACCACGGAGTCGAGCGCCGCGGAAACGCCGGCGAAATCCTCGGGATGAACGCGGGCCGTCCAATCCTTGAACGATATGCCGCGGTCATCCGGAACCGGGAGGCCGAGCAGATCGAAGGCCCGGGCGTCGCCGCGGAAGATTCCCCGCGCGACGTCGAGCTCCCAGACGGCGATTCCGCCGGCGTCGAGCGCGAGGGAGAGGCGGCTCTCCGCCCGTCGCCGCTCGGCGAGCTCCGAGCCCGCGCGCCCGAGCGCCTCGCGGATCGACTCCGAGGCGAGCCGTCCCACGATCAGCGCGAAGCCCGTGTACATGGTCTGAAGCAGCCAGTACATGTAGGCGTTGAAGCGCAGGCGAGGCTGGAGGAATCCGATCATTTCGCCGTGCGCGAGCGCGAAAGTGATCGCCGCGCAGACGACCGCCGTCGCGATTCCCGCGCGCGCGCCGAGGACGAGGTCGGCGATGAGAACGTAGACCAGGAAGTACGCGACGCCCGGGCTGTGCAGGCCGCCGGTCAGAAAGGCGACGTACGACGAGCGTCCGATGAAGCCGGCGATGAGGAGCACGCCCGCCGTCCTCGTCCAGCCTCTCCGGTTGAGCTCGAGCATGCCGAGGCACAGGACGAAGGTGAGGCTCAAGCTCTGGGCGACCTGGCCCTGCATGCCCTGCTGCGCGAAGAGCGAGCTTCCGAGGAAGACGGTTCTCGTGGCGAACACGGCCCAGCAGACGCGGTGGAAGATCCGGGCCTGCCGCCTCTTGTCCTCGTCCGCGAAGTACGGCGCCGATATAAATCCCCGCAGCATGATTCGCAACTCTACATTTTTTACGCTTTACCCCGCTCTCCGAGCGCGTCGCGCAGGAGCCCCATCAGCGCGGAGAGCTCGTAGGGCTTGGCGAGGTAGGCGAACGCGCCGAGCTCCGCGGCCCGGACGGCGCTGAGCGCGGCGGGGACTCCCGTCGTCATGACGGCCGCCATCTTCGGCTGCTCGCGCTTGAGCCGCTCGAGGAGCTCGATTCCGTTCATGCCCGGCATCACGAGGTCGAGGATCGCCGCGTCGATCTTCTCCTTCCGGGCGATCGCCAGCGCCCTTACCCCGTTCGCCGCCTGGCGGGGGCGGTAGCCGCGCCGCTTCAGGGCGATGACGAGCAGGTCCCGAAGCGCCCTCTCGTCGTCCACCACGAGGACCACCGGGCCCGGAGCCTCCTTCGCGGCGCTCAACGGCTCCTCCGGCGCAGCAAGGCCTCGATGCGGGAGACGAGCTCGTCGAGGCGGAACGGCTTGGCCACGTAGTCGTCGGCGCCGTTGTCGAGCGCGCGGAGCTCGTCTTCGGCGGCGCCGAGACCGCTCAGCATGAGGACGGGGATGTTCCGGGTCGCGGGATCGCGGCGGATGTCCGCGCAGACCGAGCAGCCGTCGGGGCCGGGCATGCGCACGTCGAGAATGACGAGGTCCGGCTTCATGGTGCGGGCGAACTCGAGCCCCTTGATTCCGTCCTGCGCGACGGCCGCGCGCATGCCGACGGCGCCCGCGAGCTGCGTGAGCACGCGGCGCACGCCCGCGTTGTCGTCGATGATGAGCACGAGAGGCTCGGCCGTCGCGACTTCGAAGTTGGTCTTCATTCCATTCCCCCTTGAGATCAGATGCCGCAGTTCTGCGCCAGCGTGTACGCCTTCCCGTCGATCGCGACGAAGCGCTTCGTCTCCGCGGGCGTCAGGGCCGGCACGCGCGGCTGGGCGAAATACGCCTTCATGCGGTCGTAAAACTCCTGCTTGAGCTCCGGGTCGGAGATCGTCGAGCCGGGGTTCACCTTGAGCGTGCGGGGGTCGAGGCCGTCCTTGAGCTTGCGCGCCCAGTAGCGGGCCTTGAGCTCGAGGATCTCCGACTCCAGCTTGTCGACGGTCGTCGCGGCGTTGTCGCAGTCGCGGTAAGAGAACGGCTTCTCGTCGGCCAGGGCGTCGCGGAGCGCGAGCTCGCCCTCGGTGATGATCGTCGGCGCCTCGACCGTGAACTCGGGAGCGGGCACGACGATCGCCATGTCGAACCAGTCGCGGTCGGCGCGGCGCTCGCTGGCGGCGATGATGACGCCGGTCTCGACGTCGATGAGGCGGGCGTTGACGACGACCTCCCGCCCGAGGGTCACGAAGCTGCCGGTGACCACGCCCTGCGCGGAGAGGACCTTGCCGAGCCTCTTGAGGGTGGCGGGATCGAAGACGCCGGTGCGGCCGAGGTCGTGCTCCTCGAGCAGAGTCTTGAGCATCGAGCGCTCGAGCGTCTGCACTTTGCCGGTGCGGACGAGCTGGGTGACGATCTTCTCGGAGATGTTCCAGCCGTCGCGGTTGGCGCTGCCGTCCGCCGCGATGAACGGCATCACCGCGACGCGGGAAACGCCGGACTTCTTGGCCTGCGCGGCGAGCTCGCCCGCCAGCGCCTTGTAGCCGTCGGCGCGGGCCGGCGCCGCCGCGAGAACCGCCAGGATCAGGGAAGCGATCATAAACCCTCCGAGCTTTTGCTTCATGCTCGCAGGATAGCCGGATCGGCTTGCGGGGCGTTTAGGCCGGACTTAATTCGCGCTTAAGGGCGCGGGCGGGAGCTCAGCTCTGGAACTTGTAGCCGAGGCCGGGCGAGTTGACGATGCGCTTGCCGAACTTGGCGCCCAGCTTCTTGCGCAGGTGGGAGACGTGCACCTCGACGGTGCCGGGATCGTTGTAGTCGGCGGGATCGTAGCCCCAGACCGTCTCGAGCAGGTACGGAATGGACAGCACGCGGCCGGCCTTCTCGATGAGCGCCGCGAGGTGATCGAACTCCTTGCGCGTGAGCGACACCGGCTTGCCCGAGACCGTCACGGTGCGCCCCGCCGGGTCGAGCTCGATGCCGGACTTCTTGAGCTTGTCGTCGATCCCGGCGCTCGCCTTGTAGCGGCGCAGCACCGCCTCGAGGCGGGCGCCCAGAACGGGCAGCGAGAACGGCTTCACGACGTAGTCGTCGGCCCCGCCCGAGAAGCCGGCCAGCTGGTCCTTCTCGCCGATGTGGGCGCCCGACATGATGACGACCGGGATCGACTGGGTCGCCGCTTCCTTCTTAAGGACGCGGCAAACGGCCACGCCGTCGAGGCCGGGCATGTCGACGTCGACGAGGATCAGGTCGGGGCGAGACTCCCGCACGAGCATCAGGGCCTCGGAGCCGTTGTCGGTGACGACGACGGCGAAGCCCTTGGCGGAGAAATATTTGCGGATGAGAGTCAGGATCGCCTTGTCGTCGTCCACCGCGAGAATCTTCTGGGGCATCGCAGGCTGATTGTAGCCTGACTTGACGACAATATCAACGCTTCCAAAGATAATCGGAGAGGGCGCCGGCGGCTTCGGAGCCGGCCTGACGTCCCGCGGTCTCGCCCGCGACCGAAGCCGCGGCGAGCGCGTCGGTGTCGAGACCCGCGGCCTCGGCGGCGCGCTCGGCGACGGCGGCGCCCCCCTCCTCGCGCACCGTGACGGACACGCGCGCACGGCTCGAGACGAACGGCGCGACGCGGGCGTCGCGGACCGTTCCGGCGCCGACGCGGGCGCTCGCCACGAAATCGGCCTTTCCGTCCACGACCGTGAAGCCTCCCTCGATGAACGCGCGCCGCAGCGCGGCGCCCGCGGGCCCCTGCGCCTCGACGCGCACCGTCGCGTCGGCCGGCGGAGGCACGGCTTCTCCCTCTTCCGCCCGGCGCACCCTCACCTTCAAGGTCACGACGCGCTGGCCGTCCTGGACTCGCTCTCCGGTCACGCGCCACTCCTCGGCCTTGCCGCGCGCGGCGGTCCAGATCCGGCGGCGGACCGCGATGGAGGCCTCGACCTTCGTCCGGGCCGCGACTTCGACTCCGAGCGCCTTCTCGACCGCGCGCTTGAGCCCGTCCGCGATCGCCCGCTCCCGGGCCCCCGGCCC
>CAYVFO010000007.1:0-38894 GCA_964450975.1 uncultured Elusimicrobia bacterium
CCCAACCGGAACGTTGCGCTCAGGTCGGTCGACGTCTCGTCGCCCGGGGCGAAGAGGCCGTCATGCACCTTCCACCTGTCAACCAGGACGCCGTCCTCCGTCGCCAGCGTCAACACGTACTGCCCGGGGCGGGCCCCTTCGTTTCTCGTCTTGTCGTCCATCGTTTTATCCTCCCTGCACCCGATTTCTCGTCGGGGGCAGCACTGAAGCTACAGCGACTTCCCGAAGGAATCCATAGGCCTGAAGGCCCAATTCCGGGCGAAATTCGGCAACACGTTGCGACGTTCGGTCGAAAATTCGGGACCCCGAATCGAGGGGTGGAAATCGCGTGGATTCGGGGAAGAGCCCGACCGCCGCGATGCGCTGCGGCGGCCGGGCTACTTCGACGGGCTTGGCCGCGGGCCCCGCCGGCCGCGGATCGCCCGTAGCTGGGGCAGGAATCCGCTCGCTGGCTTCGCGTGGAGCAGCCGCCACAGGACCGCGTCGAGTCCGCCCCAATCGACGCGGTCCTCCCACACGGTGACCGCGAACTCGGCCAGGATCAGCTTCTTGCGGCGGGCCACCCTTATACGCCCGCCCCGGCCTCCATTGCCTTCAGGTAGCCCTCGCGCTTCAGGCGATCCGAGATGGCCTCGAACCCCAGCGTGTAGAAGCTCGTGCCAGTAGCCTTCTTGTAGGCCTTGGCGGCGTCCAGGAGCTCCTGGCTGACGCGGATCGCCCGAATGATGGGCTTGGGGGCTTGAGCCTCGGGCTTGGCGGCGGCCGCCGGCACCGGAGCCTTCGCCTTCTTGGATGCTTCACCTTTCGCGGACTTCTTCTTCGCCATCGCTTTATTCTCCTGCCGAGAGGCGGCATCGGGGCCGCCCTGGCGAGGAGGAAGCTACCTTCGTTCCCGGGCGGCATCAAGCGAGAATGCGAAGCGCGGCGGTTCAGGTATCGGAGGTGACGAGGCGGGGCTGGAGGCCCTTCTTACGGAGGTACGATATTCTGGCCCGCACATTGGCTCGAAGATCCCGGCCCCTGCATGCCGCGCTCGCCTTGCGCCGGAGCTCGCGCAGGATGCCCTTCATGGTCATGTCGCCGGCCAGCAGCATCGCGTCGATCAGGGGAGAGAGACGCCGCTTCTCCGGCGCGACGGTTGGCTGGGCGCTGTCGATCGGCCGGTTCGGCCTTTCCTTGACCGGGAAAGCTGGCTCCGCGCTATCAAATGGGCGCAGGGGGTAGGCGAGCGGTAGCGGAAAGCGGTTCTCCGAGGCGAGGCTCTGGATCAGGACCAGTTCGCCGCGGAATCCCAGCACCTGAACGGGGACGCCCGCGGCCGTGAGGTATCGCTCGCCGATCGCCACCTCCGCGACGGCCTCGACCTCCGGCAGGTCGCCCTCGGTGGTTTTCTGCTCCCGCCGTTCTATGGAACGACGGGATTGGAAATTCGGGGCCTCGGGACCGTCCGAGACGCCCGCCCGCACGGCCGCGGGAGGGGCGAGAACCTCATCGAACACCCTCTCCCCGTTCTCTATAGTGGCCCATTTGATGGGCCAGGTGAGCTCAAAAGATGGAATATAATGCGTGTTCGGCCCGGTCGGAACAGGGGGATCAATTAAATCGGTGGTTTTCTGCTCGCGCCGTCCCCGCCAGATTCGACGAAAAGAGCGTCCGGCAAATAGCCGGGCGCTCTTTTTCTTTACACGGATGTCGCCGTTCCTTGAAGCGGACTTGATCGCGGATTGCTACACTGCCGTCATGAGGAACCGCATCCTCGCCGTCCTGCTGATCGCCGCCGCGGCCGGCTGCCGCGCGACCACGCCGGAGTTCGACGCGCGCGAGCGCGGCGAGACCGCGCGCTCGGTGATCGCGGACTGGGACGGCCAGTCGCGCGTCGCGGCCGCGGTCGCGCTCGAGCGCTACGGCGCTCCCGACGCGCTCGCCGAGGACGGCCTGGGCTGGCGCAAGCGCGGCTCATGGGCGCGCGTCGTCGTCCGCCAAGGCGGCGGCGTGCGGCAGACGGTCTCCTACCGCGTGCCCGAGGACAAGCTCGACGCCGTCCAGCGCTTCGGGCTCGTCGAGGTGACCGAGGACGAGATGTCGGCGACCGCCGTGGACGAGCGCCTCAACGTGCTCGCGCTCAACCTGGCCGACGAGGTCGCGCGCGGCGCGCGCAAGCCGGACGAGGCGCGCGCGCTCTACGACAAGATTCTCGGCCTCGAGGCGGCGGGCAAGTCGTCGCCGCTGCTCGAGTCCATCCGCTTCAAGACGAACTAGGAGCGGTGGGCGACGGTCGGATAGTCGACCGTGAACGACGTCGGCGCGGAGCGCTTGAAGCCCGCCACCTCCGCCAGAGCCGAGAGCCCGCCGAGGCGGTAGATCAGCACGGACGCGAGAAGCACGAGGAAAGGGAGGACGACGGAGCGTCCGATGCTGCTGGGCACGGGTTCGTTCATGCGCTGATGATAAGCGATCGCCCGATAAAAGGGATGAACGAACTGTTAAAATCGCGGGCGTGAAGCGCCCCCTGCTGATCTACGACGGCGACTGCGGCTTCTGCCGCGTCTGGATCGAGCGCTGGCGCTCTTCGACGGGAGAGAAGGTCGAGTACGCGCCGTACCAGAGCGCGGCCTCCCGCCATCCCGAGGTCCCGCGCGAGAAGTTCGCCGAGGCCGTCCACCTCTTCGAGCCGGGCTATTCCTCGCGCGGCGCCGAGGCCGCGCTGCGCGCGCTGTCCTACGGGCCCGGCGGCGAATGGTGGGTCCGGCTCTACTCCGCGCTCTCCCCCGTCCTCGAGGCGGGCTACTCGTTCGTCGCGTCGCGCCGCGTCCTCGCGTCGCGCGCGACGCGCCTGTTGTGGGGCGAGTCGGCCGTGCCGCCGCCGGTCGAGACGACGGCGCGCCTGACGCTCGCGGCGATCGGACTGTGCTATCTCGCGGGCTTCGTCTCGTTCGCGGTCCAGGCGAAGGGCCTCATCGGCGCCGACGGGATCATGCCCGCGGCGAACCTCCTTCCCGCCGCGAAGGCGCAGCTCGGGCTCGCGCGCTTCTGGGCGTTCCCGACCGTCGCGTGGCTCGGCGCCTCCGACGCGGCGCTGCTTTCGATCGCGTGGGGAGGCGCGGCGGCGTCGCTCGGAATGATCGCGGGCGTCGCCGCGGGGCCGTGCGCGCTCGCGTGCTGGATCCTCTATCTGTCTTTGTCGGCGGTCGGCGCGGACTTCATGAGCTTCCAGTGGGACGCTCTGCTGCTCGAGGCGGGCCTGATCGCGTGCTTCCTGTCGGCGTGGCGCGGCAAGGGCGGCGCCTCGCGCGCGGCGCTGTGGCTGCTGCGCCTCTTGCTCGTCAAGCTCATGCTCCAGTCGGGCCTCGTGAAGCTCCTGTCGGGCGACCAGGCGTGGCGCGAGCTGACCGCGCTCACGTGGCACTACTGGACGCAGCCGCTGCCGACGCCCCTCGCGTGGTGGATGGACCGAGCCCCGCTGTGGTTCCAGACGTTCTCGTGCGCGGTCATGTTCACGATCGAGCTCGGCTCGCCTCTGCTCCTGCTCATGCCGCGCCGCGCGCGCTTCGCCGGCGCCGGCGCCGTCGCGTTCCTGATGATCGTCATCGCGGCGACGGGCAACTACGGCTTCTTCAACCTGCTGACGCTCGCCTTGTGCGCCGCCTGCCTCGACGACCGGCTGCTCGGGCGCGAGAAGGCGGAGGCTCCGGCTTCGCGCGTCCGCGGCCGCGCCGCGCTCGCCTTCGGCGTCCTCTGGCTGTCCGTGAGCCTCGTCCAGACGCTCGGCGTCCTCGGCGTCCGCCCGCCGCTGCCCGCCCGCTACGTCCTCGCGTCGTTCTCGCCGCTGCGGTCGATCAACAACTACGGGCTCTTCGCGGTGATGACCAAGGCGCGCGACGAGATCGTAATCGAGGTCTCGGCCGACGGACGCGAGTGGCGCGAGTGGCCGTTCCCCTACAAGCCCGGGGACGAGCGGCGCGCGCCGCCGTGGGTGGCGCCGCACATGCCGCGCCTCGACTGGCAGATGTGGTTCGCGGCGCTCGGCGAGGCCGGCGACTCGCCGTGGTACGGCAACTTCCTGTACCGCCTGCTCGAGGGCAAGCCCGCGGTCGCGGCGCTGATGGGGCCGAGCCCGCTGCCGTCGGCGCCGGCCTACGTGCGCGGCGTCCGCTACCGGACCGTGTTCGCGACGGCGGAGGAGCGGCGCGCGGACGGCTCGTGGTGGAAGCGCGAGCGCGGCGGGATCTACAGCCCGGTCGTCACCTTGCGTCCCTGATCCTCTCGATCTGGATCGCGACGTGCTTGATGCCGTGCTTCTCGCGCATCAGCGCCTTGGCGGTCGCGAGCGCCTGATCGTGGTCGGCGCCCGGCTTGATGAAGATCGTCGCGGTCAGCGCGGTCGTCTTCGAGTTCAGCGCCCAGACGTGCAGGTCGTCGACGCCCGCGGCGCCGGGAACGGTCAGCAGGTCGGCCTCGACCTTGTCGAGCACGATGCCCTCGGGCACCGCGTCGATCAGGACGTTGAGCGCGGGCTTGCCGAGCTCCCACGCGGTCTTGGCGATCATGAGCACGATCATCGCGACGACGACGGGCTCGGCCCAGGTCCAGCCGAACAGGAGCGCGGCCGCGACGGAGAGGATCACGCCGAAGGAGCCGATCGCGTCGGTCAGCGCGTGCAGGAACGCGCCTTTGACGCTCAGGCTGTCGCCGTGGTGGCGCCAGAGGAGGAGAGCGGAGAACGCGTTGGCCGCGAGGCTCGAGAGAGCGAACAGAGCGACGCTCCAGGTCGCCGCCTCCCCCGCGCCGCCGAAGGCGCGCGCCCAGGCGTCGGTCGCCATCTCCCAGCCCATGAAGCCGATCATCGCGGCGCCGAGCAGGCCGACGAGCGACTCGACCTTCAGATAGCCGTAGGACTTGCGGGAGTTCGGCGGGCGGCGCGACATCCAGATCGAGAACAGCGCGAGCGCCGAGCGCATGTGCGGGCGCGTCTCGGTGGAATTCATCCACTCGAGCGCGGCGAGCGCGCGCGGGCCGCGCGCCACGGACAGCGCCGAGATCGCGGCGAGGCGCACGTCCTCGACGCGGTCGAGAGCGGCGGCGTTGGCCAGCGCCTCGACGACGTCGGGCGACTCGACGTAGCGCGAGAGCCACGACAGCGTGGCCGCCGCGGCCTGGCGCGAGCTCGCGAACGGGCTGATGCGCAGGGTGCGGATCAGCTTCGGCTGGCTCTCGCGGAGGATCGCGAGCATCGCCGCGCGGGCGATGCGGCGCACGCGCGGCGACGGATCGCCGTCCTGCGCGAGCGCCAGCGTCGGCACAGCCTCGACGCGGCCGAGCGAGGCGAGGATGCGCGCCGACGTCGCGCGGCGCGAGGGCGGCGAGGAGCGGTCGGAGAGCTTGGCGGCGTAGCGCTGCACGAGCACGCCGTCGCGCCACACGGAGTAGAGCGCGGCGACGCCGGTCCACCGCGCGAGCCTGGAGGTGAAGCGGCGCGGCAGACGGTCGCGGCGGTCGAGGACCTCCTCGGCCTGCGTGACGCCGGATTCCGTGGCCTTACCGTCGACGGGGTCGGGAGTCGACGGGGCGGAGAGGCGGCTCGCGCCGTCGAACAGCGCCGCGGCCTGGACGGAGATCTGCTCCGCCGGAACGGACGGCTTCGCGGCCGTGACGACGATCGACGGGGAAACGGCTTTCGCCGCGGCCGGGTTGACGGCGACGACGGCTTTTAACGCCAACGGCTTGACGGCAACGGCGCTCGGAATGATCGAAGGAGCCGACAGCGTGGGAGACAACGACAACGATGGAACGGAGATGCTGGGAAGCACGGAAATAGACCCTAGCGGTTGGGAATATGAGGGAAGAACGGTATTTGGAACGGAAGGGACCATTCCCTCCACGACCACGCGCACCTGAGCGACGGCCTGCGTCGGGAAGACCGACGCGGCCAGGCAAAACGCCAGCAAAGCCCTCAACCGAGGCATGACCTTATTATAAGGATAGAGACCGACGCGGACATGAGCCGAACGGGCCCTCCGGCGTGGGCCTTTTGTACAATCGCGGCCATGCTCTTTTCCCTCCTGCTCGCCCTCGCCGCGCCGGCGCTCGCCGCCGATCCCTTCGCCGACGCCGCGCTCACGTTCACCTCGGGCGACAAGGAAGTGCTGCGGCTGACGGCCGCGGACATGGCGAAGCGCCCGTCGGCGCGGACGATCACGGTCGACGACATGTTCCACAAGAAGCCGAAGAAGTACAAGGCGATCCCCCTCAAGGACCTGCTGACCGCGGCGTACGGCGGGACGTGGGGCGAGAACGCGCTCGGCGAGGTGTTCTTCGACGCTCTCGACGGCTACCGCTCGCACGCGAAGGTCGCCGTGCTCATGAACCCCGGCGGCATGATCGCCTTCGCCGAGGCCGACGGCTCGCCGTGGGAGGAGAGCGCGGCGCGGAAGGGAAATCCGGGCCCTTTCTACCTCGTCTGGACCGGCCCCGAGCAGACCGCGAAGAAGGGCTTCCCCTGGCCGTGGCAGATCACGGCCGTGAAGATGACGATCCTCGAGGACGAGTACCCGAACGCGCTGCCGAAGGGCGCGGCGCCGGACTCGGCCGCGGTGAAGGGCTGGAACACGTTCCGGCGGCTGTGCATCTCGTGCCACTCGATGAGCGGCGACGGCGGCACGGTCGGCCCCGACCTCAACGCGCCGCGCGGCATCACCCGCTACCAGAGCAAGAGCTTCCTCAAGAAGTTCATCAAGCGCGCCTCGTCCTTCAGGCATACGAAGATGAGCGACTTCGACGAGCTCGACAACGGCGAGCTCAACGAGCTGATGGCCTACTTCGACCACATGTCGAAGCTCCACGGCACGAAATAGTAAGATCGGGCTCATGAGCGTCGGAAAGAACGAGCCGAGGCGCGACGGGCCCGCGAAGCTGACGGGCCGCGCCCAGTACCTCGACGACCTCGACATCCCCGGCTGCCTGCACGGCGTGACCGTGCGCTCGACCGTCCCCCACGGCCGGATCAAGTCCATCGCATACGAGCCCGGCTTCCCGTGGAACGAGTGCGTGATCGCCACGGCCAAGGACATCCCGGGCAAGAACGTGGTCGCCTTGATCGAGCCCGACCAGCCGCTGCTCGCCGACGGCATCGTCCGCCACCGCGAGGAAGCGATCGTCCTGATCGCGCACGCCGACCGCGCGACCGCCTACGAGGCGGCCAAGCGCGTGAAGATCGAGTATGAAAAGCTCGAGCCCGTCTTCGACATGGAGAAGGCGGAGACCGTCTTCAAGAAGTTCCTCATCGAGCGCGGCGACGTGGACGCCGGCTTCGCGAAGGCCGACGTCGTCGTCGAGGGCGAGTACCGCACGCACGCGCAGGAGCAGGCCTACATCGAGAACAACGCCGTCGCGGCTTACGAAGAGGACGGCGTCCTGATCGTGACGGGCTCGCTGCAGTGCCCGTACTACGTGCTCAAGGCGATGAAGCAGATCTTCGACCGCGACGAATCGAAGATCCGGATCATCCAGACCGTGACCGGAGGCGGCTTCGGCGGCAAGGAGGAGTACCCCTCCATGCTCTCCGGCCACGCCGCGCTGCTGGCGCTCAAGGCCGGCAAGCCGGTCAAGATGGTCTACGACCGCCACGAGGACATGGCCGCGACGACGAAGCGCCACCCCGCGATCGTCCGCCACAAGACGGGACTCACGAAGGACGGCAAGCTCGTCGCGCAGGACATCGACGTGATCATGGACGGCGGCGCGTACGCCACTTTGTCGGCCGTGGTCTTGTCGCGCGGCACTTTGCACGCCGCGGGCGCCTACGAGTGCCCGAACGTGCGCGTGCGCTCGCGCGTCGTCATGACGCATACGCCGCCGAACGGCGCGTTCCGCGGCTTCGGCGCGCCGCAGACCTTGTTCGCGGCGGAGCTCCACTGGGAGAAGATCGCCGACGTCCTCAAGAAGGACTCGCTCGCGCTCCGGAAGAAGAACCTCTTCAAGCTCGGCTCCGTCACGGCGACCGGTCAGCATCTCAAGGAGTCCGTCGGCGTCGGCGAGTGCCTCGAGAAGACGGCGAAGCGCTCGCGCTACGCCGAGAAGCGCAAGGCGTACGACCGCTGGAACAAGAACCCGCGCAACAAGACGTGGAAGGGCATCGGGCTCGCGGTCTGCCACCACGGCGCGGGCTTCACGGGCTCCGGCGAGGTCTATCTCGCGAGCCGCGCCGGCGTCGCGCTCCTGCGCGACGGCCGACTGTACGTGCTCGCCGCCTCGACGGAGATCGGCCAGGGCACGAACACGATGTTCGCTCAAGTCGCGGCCGACGCGCTCGGCGTCCCCGCGTCGTGGTTCCAGGTCGAGACGCCCGACACGCACAAGGTGCCCGACTCCGGCCCGACGGTCGCGTCGCGCACGTGCATGGTCGTCGGCGGTCTCGTCAGCCGCGCGACGCTCCAGCTCAAGGACGCGTTCAAGAAGGAATACGGCCGCGTGCCGAAGACCCCCGCCGACCTCAAGAAGGCCGCGGCCGCGCTGTGCGGCGCCTCGCCCGCGCGCCGCTTCGAGGTGCAGTACGAGAAGCCGCCGGGCGTCTCGTGGGACGACGCGAAGTACCAGGGCGAGGCGTACGGCGTCTACTCCTACGCGGCGATCGCCGTCGATCTCGAGATCGACAAGCTCACGTACGAGGTGCGGGTGAACAAGGTGACGACCGCGCAGGACATCGGCAAGGCGATCAACCCCCTGCTCGCCGAGGGCCAGATCATCGGCGGCTCCACGCAGGGCCTCGGCTGGGCGCTGCTCGAGGAGCCCGTCTACAAGGACGGCGTCATGATCAACTGCCAGCTCACGAACTACGTGATCCCCACGGCGCTCGACACGCCTCCCTTCGACGTGATCTTCGTCGAGAAGCCCTACTCGCGCGGTCCGTTCGGCGCGAAGGGCGTCGGCGAGCTGCCGATGGACATCCCGGGCCCCGCCGTCGCGGCCGCCGTCAAGCACGCGACCGGCCGGCTGATCCCGGAGCTGCCGCACACCCCGGAGCGCATCGCGAAGGCCCTCTCATGATCAACATCACGGTGAACGGCAAGAAGCGCGCGTTCGGCGGGGCGCCGTTCAAGCGCCTCATCGACGTCCTGCGCGAGGACTTCGCGCTGACCGGCACGAAGGAAGGCTGCGGCGAGGGCGAGTGCGGCGCGTGCACCGTCCTGCTCGACGGCGAGCCCGTCAACTCGTGCCTGATCCCGGCGTGCCAGGCCGAGGGCCGGGACGTCGAGACGGTCGAGTCGCTCGGGACTCCCGAGAAGCTCTCCAAGCTCCAGGCCGGCTTCCTCGCGTGCGGCGGCGCGCAGTGCGGCATCTGCACGCCCGGCATGCTCATGACCGCGCACGCCCACATCAAGGGCGGCGGCAAGTGCGACGACCGCTCGGTCCGCACGGCGCTCGCGGGCAACTTGTGCCGCTGCACGGGCTACCAGGACATCGTGAAGTCCGTCGTCTCGGCCGCGAAGAGGAAGAAATGAGAGGCGACGCCCGCTCGACGTCGGTCCTCATGCCGCGCTCGGCCGCCGAGGCGATCTCGGCCTACGCGAAGGTCCCCGCGGCGATCCCGCTCGCGGGCGGCACCGACCTCATGGTCGGCTGGAACATGGGCCTGCTCAACGGCCGCACGATGCTCGACCTCTCGCGCGTGTCCGAGTGGAAGACCATCCGCGCGAACAAGGAGGGCCTCGAGCTCGGCTCTCTCGTGACGCACGCGCAGATCCAGAAGAACGCCGAGGCGCGCCGCTCGTTCCCCCTGCTCGTCGAGGCCTGCGCCACCGTCGGCGCGGCGCAGATCCAGAACCGCGGCACGATCGGCGGCAACATCGCCAACGCCTCGCCCGCGGGCGACACGTTTCCCGCGCTCGCCGTCTACGAGGCGATCGCGCGCGTCGCCGGCCCCAAGGGACGCCGCGTCGTCCCGGTCCTCGAGCTCTTCGCGGGCGTCAAGAAGACGACGCTCGGCCCCGGCGAGCTCATCGAGTCCGTCTTCCTCCCCTTTTCCGCGAAGCCGACGCGCGCGCTGTTCCGCAAGGTCGGCACGCGGCAGGCGCAGGCGATCTCGAAGACGATGTTCGCCGGCGCCTTGTGGCTCAAAGGCGGCAAAGTCGCCGACGTCCGCCTCGCGTTCGGCAGCCTGGCGCCGACGGTCCGCCGCCTGCGCGCCGCCGAGGCGTTCCTCATGGGCCGGACGCTCGACGCGGCCGCCGCCGAGGCCGCGGCCGACCTGCTGACCTCCGACGTCTCGCCGATCGACGACATCCGCTCGACGCGCGAGTACCGCCTCGCCGTTTCCCGACGCCTGCTCGCAACGTTCCTCAAAGGAGATTCGCGATGAAGCCGCAGAGCACTTTGGACCCGAAGACGATCAAGTCCGCCTTCTCGGCGCTGACCAAGCAGAACGCGCTGCACATGAAGCGCTTCCCCGGCGACTCGTTCGCGCGCCAGCCCGTGCACACCGTCTACGGCGGCGCCCACCTCTTCAAGTCCGACCTCGCCAAGAAGCTCGGCGAGCTCTCGCTGCGCTCGCTCTCCCGCTACGCGCCCGACGCGATCACCTTCTCGCGCGCCGTCGGCATGGAGGAGACGCTCGCGATGAAGGTCTACGACCGCGTCGTCGACAAGCTCAAGCGCGAGGCCGTCGAGGACTTCCGCATCGACTTCGAGGACGGCTACGGCAACCGCCCCGACGCCGAGGAGGACGGCCACGCCGCCTCCGCCGCGCTCGAGGTCGCGAAGGGCCTCGAGGACGGCACTTTGCCGCCGTTCATCGGCATCCGCATCAAGACTTTCTCCAACGAGCTCGCCCCGAGATCCGCGCGCACGCTCGACATCTTCCTCACGACCTTGATCCGCGCGACCAAGGGCCGCCTGCCCGATCCCTTCTACGTGACCTTGCCCAAGATCGTCCATCCCGGCCAGGCCGCCGCGCTCGCCAAGATCCTCGACCTCTTCGAGAAGAAGAAGAAATTGAAGCCGAACACGATTAAAGTCGAGCTCATGGTCGAGACGCCGCAGTCGATCATCGGCTTCGACGGGACCTCGCCGCTGCGCGAGATGGTCGACGCGCTCAAGGGCCGCTGCACCAGCGCCCACTTCGGCACGTACGACTACACCGCGTCGTGCAACATCACCGCCGCGCACCAGCGCATGGACCACCAGAGCTGCGACTTCGCCAAGCACGTGATGCAGGTGACGCTCGCGGGCACCGGCGTGAACATGTCCGACGGCGCGACGAACGTCATGCCGGTCGGCCCGCACCGCGCGGGCGCCGGCGAGTACCTCTCCGCCGAGCAGGACCGCGAGAACGTCGAGGCGGTCCGCCGCGCGTGGAAGCTCCACTACGACCACGCGACTCATTCCCTCGTCAACGGCTTCTACCAGGGCTGGGACCTCCACCCCGCGCAGCTGCCGACGCGCTACGGCGCGGTCTACGCGTTCTTCCTCGGCGGCCTCGCCCCGGCGACGGCGCGCCTCAAGAACTTCGTCGAGAAGGCCGCGCAGGCGACGCTCGTCGGCGACGTCTTCGACGACGCCGCGACGGGCCAGGGCCTGCTCAACTACTTCCTGCGCGCGCGCACCTGCGGCGCGATCACGGCCGAGGAGGCCGCGGCGACGGGCCTGACGCCCGCCGAGTTCGAGAGCCGGTCGTTCCTCAAGATCCTCGAAGGCCGGCGCAAATAGCGCCGCGACTTATTCGCGTTTTCCACAATCCTCACTTTCGCCGAAAGTGAGCGCGAGCTGAACCGGGACTCCCGGCCCCGCCGGCGATAGGCCCAATGCCGGGCCGATTTCGGCGATTTCGCCGTCTTACGAAAGCGAGCCCCGGGGTATCATGAAGTCATGCGCTACCTCCCTCTTCTCGCCGTCCTCCTCGCCGGTCAGGCGTCCGCCCAGACCGTCTCCGCCGCCTCGCGCGCCCGCGTGTCGATGCCGACGGTCAACGTTATTCCGCTGAATTCGGCGCCTTCCATCAATACGACGCTCATGCCGATGCCCGGCGTCGCCCTGACGCCGTCGCTCTCGGCGCCGTCGCTGAACGTGATGGCCGCCCCCGCCGCCGTCGCGCCCGCGGTTCTCGCGCCGGCCGCGCTGGCCGTGTCCGTCGTTCCCGCCGCCTCGAAGCCGGTCGTCGTGAAGGCCGTGAAGGGCGCCGCGATCACGGGAGCCGCGAACGTCGCCGTCGAGACGCGCTCCGTCGCCCCCGCGCTGACGGTCCTCAACGCCGCCGCCTCCGTCGAGAAGCCGTCCGACCTCGGCGCGCAGTACGACGGCTCCCAGGCCCGCGGCGACTCGCCCGCGGCCGTGACGGCCGCGAAGACGCCCGCGCGCCGCGCCTCTCTCCTCAAGCGAACGGCGCTCGCCGCCGGCGCGCTCATCATGATCCCCGGGACCGCGTTCGCGCAGGCCGCGACGAAAGTCGACCCCGGCCTCATGACCATCGTGACCGACTGGGCTCCCATCGCGACCGCGATCGCCGCGGTGATCGGCGCCTTGATCGGCCTGCTGTCCGCGCGCGAGAAGGACGGCTCGGCGAACGCCGGAAAGGTCTTCTCCGCGACGATCAGCTACGGCGCGATCGCCGGCGCGTCCGTGTTCGCTTTGCTCGATCTGACCAAGCTCGCGTTCCTCGGCGCCGCCTCGATGGCGCTCGCGCCGCTGACCGCCGCCGTGACGACCGCCGCGCTCGCGCAGAACGCGTTCGCGACGAAGTTCGTCGATCCCGCGACGACGCCCGCCGACCGCGTCGTCGGCGCGTTCCCCGTCGTGGCCGCGTCGTTCGGGCTGTCGGTCGCGGCGCTCGCCTTCCTGCCGGTCTCGTCCATGCTCGCGATCGGCACCTCGCTGATGATGCTCTCGGGCGCGGCGACCGCGCTCTACACCGCGATCTTCCGCCTCGAGAAGTCCCCCGCCGACGGCCCCGCCGCGATGGGCCGCGGGCTCGCGCTGCAGTCGCTGATGACGGGCCTGGCCCTCATCGTGCCCGCGCCCTACTCGCTGTTCTTCTTCGGCCTCGGCCTCTGGGGCTTCGCGAACGTGATGCGCGCGACGTCGAAGGAAGCGTGGGCCGCGGCGCCTCAGTCGCTGCGCGACCGCTTCAAGCGCTGACGCTCACCGCAGAGGAAGCGGGTAGACGCGCCCGACGGGCGGCCTGTCGGCGCGCTTCTGATCCTCGTGACGCACGGTCCTGTCGCGCAGGTCGACGACGACCGTCTCGCCGTGGATGTAGGCCTCCTTCAGGAATTCGAACTCCGCGCGCGGGAAGTGCCTCTCGACATCCCGGCTGACGGCCTTCCAGTCCTTCTCCCTCATCCGCGAGAGGTCGAGCACCAGGTCGTGCGAGTCGAGATAAACGTGCCCGAACCACACGGGCCCGTGGGGCACGGCCTTCTCCGCGATCACCGGAGCCTTGAGCGCCGCGGGCGCCGGAACGGCCGCGCCGGCGCTCGGCGCCGGCTGCTCGAACGGCTTGAACGCTCCCGCGGAGACGGGAAGGCGGAAGCTTCCCATGATGTTGACGACGACGTGCGTCACGAGGAACGCGCGGTACTGCCGCAGGACGGGATAGTTCTCCTCCTCCGCCCCGTAGTTCTGCCGCGGCAGGAGGCAGTTGGCTCCGGCGTCCGCCGCCGCCTGTTTGGCCAGGTGCTCCGCCGACCGCTCCCAGGGACCGGGCAGCATGACGTCGATCTCGGCGATCTCCGTGATCTCGCGCGTCGGGAGGACGACGAAGCAGTCCCCGACGCCGACCATCCCCGCCACGTTGCTCGAGTGGTTCCGCTTGGATATCTTCCGCACGTCGATCTGCGGCGGAACCATCTGAGCGAAGGCGGCCTCGGCCGCGAAGGGAAGCGCCGCGAGCAGGAACCTCTTCAAGGAGCCCATACGAGCCTCCGGCGCAGGTCGACGATGACCCGCGCGCCCGCCGCGCGGTGCCTGCGCAGCGCGGCGTGCTGGGCTTTCGGAAAGTGGCGGCGCACGACTTCATCGAGCTCTCCCCAGGCCTGGGCGGAGAGGCCGGACAGCTCCAGACCGAGACGATGCGAGAGGATGAAGTCGTGGTCCTTCCAGATCCAGTCGAGACCGTCCCCCTCCGGCTCCTCCGCGGGCTCGGCCGCCGCGGTCGCCGGCGCCGGCGCGGCCGCGGGAGCGGGCGCCGCCGGCATCCAGGGCTCCCTCGCCGCGGGAGCCGGGGCGCGCCGCGGAACCTCGACGGCCTCGCGCGGCCGCGTGTACGACGCGAGGCCGTCGAAGCGCTGCAGCCGGAGCGCCAAGTACACGCGCTCCGAGGCCGGATACTTCTCGTCGCCGAAGGAGTACTGCAGCATCAGGTAGTTCGCCCCGATGGACGCGGCCGCGTCCTTGGCCGACTCCTCGGCCGAGAAGAACCAGTCGCCGCGCACGACGACGCGGATCTCGGCGATGTCCTGGCGCTGGCCGCCTCCCTTCTGCTGGAGCCGGTGCTGCAGGGCCGCGAGCGCCGCGGGATCCCCGGTCTCCACCTCGTCGGGAGGCACGCGCTCGAAGCGCGCGGCGCCCAGGAAGCGGGTATTGACCTCCGGCGGCGTCCAGACTTGGGCGGACGCGGCGACGGCGGCGAGGATGAAGGCATGGATCATGAGGCGGCTCCCGATGCGGGGAACGGGCGGTCAGCGGCTCGGCTCGAACGCGCGCGGCCGGGGCCGGGGCGTTCGTCGTCGGGGAAGGAAGGAGCTAAGCCGCGGCGGGAGGGGCGCGTCCGGGCGCCTGCTCGATGAGGACGGCGCGGAGGACGAGCGCGGGGCGGGAGGGAACCCCGACGAGCGCGGAGCGGATGGATGCGGGACGGCGGCCCGCGGCGCGCGGCGGGAGGCTCGTCGCTCCCTCGTCCTCATCGCCTCCCGATGCGCGCGCGAGGAGGACGGTCCCTCGCGGGCTGCGGGCCTGCTGACGGGACTGGCTCCAGCGCGTCTTGTTCTTCGACGGCGCCTTGCGCTCCGCCGCCGGGCGTCCCGTGAATCCGAGGGACGCCGCCAGGCACATGCTCCAGAGGACCAGCGCGAGCCGCATCGGCCCCATTATCCGATTTATCGACGGAGCGGCACAAGCCGACCTAGCTGCCGCGGTAGGTGGAGTAGCCCCAGGGGCTGAGCAGCAGCGGCACGTGGTGATGCCGCGAGTCGGCGACCGTGAACACGATCGAGACCGACGGGTAGAACGCGCGCTGCCCGGTGCGCTTGAAGTAGGACGCCACGCCGAACGTCAGGCGGTAATTCCCCTTCTTGAGCTTCCCGTCCTTGAGGAGCGTCTTGCAGCGGCCGTCGAGGTCCGTCGAGCCGCGGCCGACGGTGCGCCAGCCGCCGCCGCTCCCCTTGGCGAGGATCAGCGGAACGCCGGACGCGGGGCGGCCGAGCGTGGTGTCGAGGACGTGGGTCGAAATCGAGCTCATGGGATCAGCTTCTCCAGACGGATGTCGGTGATCTTCGCCTGCTCCGCGGCCGCGATGCGCTTCTCCGTCGCGGCGTCGTTGGGCAGGCGAGATTTGAGCAAATCCAGCATCTCGGCGGCGGATTTGCCGGTCGCGCAGACGATGAAGATGTGTCCGAACTTGCTCTCGTAGTCGGCGTTTCCCTTCGCGAGCGCGTCGAGCACGGCCTCGCTCGCCGCGGCGGCGCCGGCCTGCTCGCCCCGCGCCCAGCCGCTCGTCGCGGCGAACTTCGCGCGCAGCGCGTCCTTGCCGCCGATGCGGGGATGGTGCGAGAACGCCTCGAGCCACTCCGCCTCGCCCGTCTTCGCCCACGCGGCGGCGGAGGCGGCGAGCAGGGCCTTCTTGTCGGCGAACGGCCGCGCCGCCGCGACGGACTCCGCCCATTTGGCGCAGCCGCAGCACCGGAGGAGCTCCTCCTTCGCCTTCGCGGCCGGCAGCGCGTTGAGCTCGGCGAGGGTCATCAGTTCCCGTCGCCCTTGAACATCGGCTGATGCGGAACGGGCTGCAGCTGCTCGGGCTCCGGCAGCGCCGGATACGTCGTCGTCGGGGGCAGCAGCGGCGCCTCTCTCAGAGGCTCGTTCTTGGGCGTCGTCGAGACGTCGATCGGGCCCGCGGGCAGCTCGGGAACCGGCGGCGCGACGACCACGGGAGCCGGAGGACATTCCTTCGCGGCGGCGGGCGCCGCGGGGTTCTTCGCGAGCCACTCGGAGAGCTCCGCGACGAGCTTCTCCTGCCACGCGTCGCCCTTGTAGCCGATCTTGAAGCGGCCGAGCTCCTTGCCGCACGGCGAGTGCACGGCGACCTTCATCCACGCGCGCATGAGCCAGCCGACGCCGAAGTCGTCGACGGAGGCGACGACTTCGCAGCCGTGGTGCGGACCCGCGCCTTTGACGAGCGTAAACGACGCGAAGGCCTTCGCGCCGGCGGCCTCGGCCTCGGGCGCCTCCTTGCTCCATTTGAGGCACGCGCGGACGGGCGACAGCTCGGCCGCCGCCGGCAGAGAGAACGCCAGGAGAAGCGCCGGAATCACGAGCGGAGCCCCCACAGCCGCAGGCGCGAGACGCCGCCGTCGGGATAGATGTTGAGACGCACGTGCGTGACCGGCCCGTGCGGCGTGAGCTGCTTCTCGAAGTAGTGGCGCTTGTGCGCCGAGAGCTTCGTCTGCGGCAGGATCGTCGTCCACGGCGTGAACTCGTCGGCGAGCTCCACGCCGGAGGCGCCCGGCTTGTGGACGCCCTCGATCATGCAGGAGTCGGGGTAGTTGCCCTTGAAGAAGTTGGTGTCCACCTCGATCTTCTTGAGGGTGCCCGGCGCCCCGAGCTTGAGGATCATCCAGTCGTAGCCGGGCCCGCGGCGGCGCTTCGTCTCCCAGCCGTCGCCCATGTTCTTCGAGCGGCCCGGCATGATGAGGTTCTGCGGGTGCGAGTAGTGCATGTCGCTCGCGAGCAGCGGCAGGCCGCCGTTCTCGACGGCCGCGAGATCGAGCGCGGTCTTCTTCGGCTTCTTCGCCCAGTCGGGAGCGACCTCCCCGAACACGCGCAGGCGCGCGACGCCGCCGTCCGGGAAGATGTTGAGGCGCACCGCGTCCCACGCCTTGTCGGACTTCACGGGGATCAGGTTGTCGCCGTTGCCCTTGAGCTCGGTCTTCGGGAGAATCTCGGTCCACGGGCCTTTGCCGTCCCGCGCGTCGAGGCTCGCGTGCGAGGGGAAGTTGCCCGTGAAGAACGAGGTGTCCACGTTGACGCCGCGGATGACGCCGCGCAGGCCGAGCTTGATGACGCACCAGTCGTAGCCCGGCGTGCGGCGGCGGCGCGACTCCCAGCCGTCCATCCACTTGCCGCGCGTCGTGTACTTGTCGGCGATGAAGATCGCCTTCTCGGGCTTGAGGAGGTTCTCCTTCGGCGCGAAGAACTCGTCGTTCGTCTCGAGCGCCTTGCCTCCGACCCTGGAAGACGCCAGGTCGATCAGATGGTGGAAGTCCATGTCTCGCTCCTTTTCAGCATCGGGCGGCCTCGCCGCCCGGACGGGAAATCTCCGTTCTCGTACGCGGGGACGCCGCGCAGGTACGTCGCGCGCACTTCGCCCAGCATGCGCACGCCCGCGTACGCGGTCAGCTTGTGGCGGTGGTGCGTGGACTCGGCCGCGGGCTCGAAGATGGCGGCGTCGTCGAAGATCGCGAAGTCGGCGTCGCGGCCCTTCTCCAGCCGGCCTTTGGACGGCATCCCGACGAACTCGGCGGTCTTCTCGGCAGTCCAGCGCACCACGTCCTCGAGCTCGAAGCCGCGGCGCTTGGCGCCGGTCCACGTCGCGGGCAAGGTGAACTGCAGGCCCGCGATGCCGCCCCACGCGCCCATGAAGTCTCCGCTCTCGAGCTTCTTCATCTCGGGCACGCACGGCGAATGGTCGGAGACGACGAAGTCGAGGACGCCGCGGCCCAGCGCCTTCCACAGCAGCTCGCGGTTGGCCTCGTCGCGGATCGGCGGCGCGCACTTGAACTGCGTCGCGCCGGCGGGGATCCCCTCGGCGGCGAAGGTCAGGTAGTGCGGGCACGTCTCGGCGGTGAAGGGCAGGCCCTCGGCCTTCGCGCGCTCGACGACGCCGAGAGCGGAGGCCGCGGAGAGGTGCACGACGTGCGTGCGGCACCTGGTCTTGCGGCAGAGCTCGACGAGCAGCTCGATCGCGCGGACCTCCATGCTCTCCGGGCGCGAGGCGAGATAGGACGAGAACGCGCGCGGGTCCGCGCCCCCCTTCTCGCAGGGGTCGAGCTCGGCGTGGACGATGAGCGGCAGGCCGAGTGAGGCGAGCACGGGCATCGCGGCCTCGAGGTCCTCGCGCGTCGCGTTCGGGAACTCGTCGAGCCCGGAGTGCGTGAGGAAGCACTTGAAGCCGACGACGCCGTCCTGCGCCATCGCCTCGAGCTCCTTTGCGTCGCGCGCGTTCGCCGGGACGATGCCGCCCCAGAACGCCGCGTCCACCGCGAGCTTGCCCTTGAGCGCGTCGAGCTTGGCCTTGAGCGCGCGCCGCGACGTCGTCACGGGCGAGCAGTTGAGCGGCATGTCGACGATCGTGCCGACGCCGCCGGCGGCCGCGGCCTTCGTCGCGGTCAGGTAGCCTTCCCAGTCCGTGCGGCCGGGCTCGTTGACGTGGACGTGCGCGTCGACGAGCGCGGGGATCACCGCGTAGTCGCCGGCGTCGAGGAGCGATTTGGAGGCGGGGACCGCGCCGCCGCGGAGGATCTCCTCGATCTTCCCGTCCTTGACGAGCACGACGCCCTCGACCGGCCCTTCCGGCGTCAGGATGCGGCGGCCTTTGACGGCCAGGTCGATCAAGCCCGGGCCTCGTTGAGATTCTTGTGGATGAGCGTGCTGGCGACCTCGACGGCCTCGACGCCGCGCTTGGCGAGGAATTCGTCGAGGCGGTCCTTCGCGGGGTCGAGCCGCAGCACGTCGAGCAAAGTGATCGTCGAGAGCATCACCGGGTGGCCGCGCTTGCCGGCGTGGATCGGCGCGGCGTCGCCGCCGGCCTCCGCGAGCCTGGCGAACACGGCGGCGTCGAACACGGGCATGTCCACGTGGTAGACGTAGCTCCACTCGACGCGCTGAGCGCGGATGAGCGTCTGAAGCGAGGCGAGCGGGCTCAAGTCCGGATTCACGGGGATCCAGGCGACCTCGTCGGAGAGCTCGCGGCACCGGTCGAGCCACATGGCCTGAACCGAAACCGTCACGCGCGAGAGCGGCGTGATCGTGCGCAGGAACTCGAGCTGAGCCTCGAGCATGGGCTTGCCCTCGTGCTCGAGCCACGCCTTCGGCCCGCCGGCGCGCTTGCCGTGGCCGGCCGCGAGGAGCAGGACGCGCGGCTTTTTCACTTGGCCGCCTCCTTCGCCTTCACGGCGCGCGGCGTGGGCGCGAGCAGAAACTTCTCGAGCAGCTCGGAGGCCATGGACACCGCGATCGCCTTCGGGTTCTTCGACGAGAGCTTCTTGCCGATGGGGCAGCGGACGCGCGCGTCCCACAGCGGGCGGCGCGCGGCGGGCAGCCGGGCGCGGAACACGCGCGACTTGTGCAGAGAGCCGATCACGCCGAGGTAGCCGAGCGGCTTGTCGAGCAAAGCGTCGGCCAAAGCGAGGTCGAGGTCGTGGTCGTAGGTCATCACGAGCGCGGCGTCGAGCGGGCCGTAGCCCGCGGCGCGCGCGAGCGGCAGCGGCTCCGCGCGCAGCAGCCGCGCGGCTTTGGGGAACGCGGCGGGGTCGGCCCACTCGGCGCGCGAGTCGTACACGGCGACCTCGAGGTCGAGCCCGTCGAGCACCTGGCACAGCGCGCGGGAGACGTGGCCCGCCCCGAAGATATGGACCGCTCTGCGGCGCGCGAGCGGCTCGAAGAAGACGGTCACCTTGCCGCCGCAGCACTGGCCCATCTGCCGGCACAGCGTGTATTCCTTCAGGAAGGCCTCGGGCTTGTCCGAGTCCATGAGGCGGCGCGCGTCGGCCAGCACTTCCGCCTCGAACTTGCCGCCGCCGACCGTGCCCTGGAAGCCGCCGGCCCAGACGTGCATCTTGGCGCCCGGGGCCTGGGGCGCGGAGCCGACGACCTTGGCGAGCGTGCACAGCACGCCCGGGCGCGGGAGGTCGCCGGAGAGCTCCGACAGCCGGATGGGCTCCATGACCCGATTCTACTTAATTGCTAGACTCCCGTCGTGCGGCCCCCTCTTCTCATCAAGAACGCCCTGCGCATCGCGACGATGGACGACGCGGGCACCGAGCTCTCCGGCGCCGACATCCTCATCAAGGGCCGGGTCATCCTCGCGGTCGGCAAGGACCTCGACGAGGACGGCGCGCAGGTGCTCGACGCGCGCGGCTGCGTCGTGATCCCGGGCATGATCAACACGCACCACCACCTCTGCCAGACGCTCACGCGCGCCACGCCCGCCGCGCAGGACGCGAAGCTCTTCGACTGGCTCGTCTACCACTACGGCGTCTGGCGGCATCTCACGCCCGAATACGCCGCGCTCGGCGCGCAGGTGGGCTTAGGCGAGCTGCTGCTCACGGGCTGCACGACCTCGACCGACCACACTTATCTCTATCCGAAGGGCCGCACCGGCCTCATCGACGCGCAGATCGAAGCCGCGCGCTCGCTCGGCATCCGCTTTCATCCCACGCGCGGCTCGATGTCCGTCGGCTCCTCGAAGGGCGGCCTCCCGCCCGACGACTGCACGCAGGCCGAGGAGGAGATCCTCCGCGACGGCGAGCGGCTCGTCAAGGAGCACCACGACAAGGGCCAGTTCGCGATGATCCAGATCGGCCTCGCCCCGTGCGCTCCGTTCTCCGTCTCGACCGAGCTCATGAAGGAGACGGCGGCCCAGGCGAAGAAGTGGGGCGTGCGCATGCACACGCATCTCTGCGAGACCCTGGATGAGGAGGCGTACTGCCTCGAGAAGTACAAGCTGCGCCCCATCGACTTCATCGAGTCGCTCGGCTGGATGGACGGAAACGTCTGGCTCGCGCACATGGTGCACGTCAACGACGACGAGATCAAGCGCTTGGCGAAGGCCAAAGTCGGCGTCGCGCACTGCCCCTCGTCCAACCTGCGGCTCGGCTCCGGAGTTCCGCCGGTCCGCCGATACGTGGACGCGGGCGTCCCCGTCGGCCTCGCGGTCGACGGCTCGGCGTCCAACGACACCTCCGACATGCTCGCCGAAGCGCGTCAGGCGATGCTCGTCCACCGCGTGAAGTCGGGCGTCGGCTCGATGACCGCGCGTCAGGCGCTGCGCATGGCGACGCGCGGCGGCGCCGCGGTCGTGGGCCGCGACGACATCGGAATGATCGCCGCCGGGAAAGCGGCCGACCTCGCGATCTTCGACGTCTCCGGCCTCGACTTCGCGGGCTCGGCGGGCGACCCCGTCGCCTCGCTGCTGTTCTGCGGCGCGTCGCACCGCACGAAGTGGACGATCGTCAACGGCCACGTCGTCGTCGAGAACGGCCGCCTCGTGAACCTCGACGAGCGCGAGACGGCGGAGAAGGCCAACGCCGCGTGCCTCGACATGCTCCGCAAAGCCGGGGCGATCGCCTAGCCTTGAAGGAAGTCCGCGTCAGCCGCGAGAAGTTCCAGCTGATGGCCGAGGCCGAGCTCGCGCGCATCCCCGCCGAGCTGCGCGCCCTTCTCGTCAACGTCACGATCGAGGTCAAGGACGAGCCCGGCGAGGAAGCCGAGGACGTCGAGGACGCCACCGAGGACGACGTCGTCGACCTCCTCGGCCTCTACTCCGGCCCCGAGCGCGAGGACTTCCTGAGCGGCGGCGCGCACGGCGAGCTTCCCGCGAAGGTCTATCTCTATCAGTGGAACCTCGAGGACGCCGTCGGCAGCATCGAGGAGCTTCAGAAGGAGATCCGCCTCACTCTCCGCCACGAGCTCGCCCACCACTTCGGCTTCGACGACGACGAGCTCGAGGAAGTCTGGCCCGAAGGCGCCTGACCTAGGGCATCGCCAGGTCGTCGACGGAGGCGACCGTCTTCTCGATGAGGCCGTCGCGCAGCTCCTCGCCGTTGACGTCGATCACGCTGTAGACGCCCTCGTCGCTCTCCGGTCCCACGGACGTCTTCACGGCGAGCTTGTCGGTCTCCTCGGGGAACACGGGATCGATGAACGCGGCGCCGTGCGCCGGAGCGTTGAGCTCGGACGGCTCCCAGTTCGCCGGAAGCGTGAACAAGTCGCCTTCGTCCGCCCGGACCGTCGAGGCCGTCGCGAGGAGCGCCGCAGCAAGGAGCAGGTTTTTCATGTTCCGAGGATAGCCGGATCCCATGACAGGCCCGTTTCGATCGGATAAAAGAACGGCAAATAATCTTCAACCCCGGCACCGATGTGCCAGGCACCCGTTGACGCCTCGACGGAGGAGAGGTAAGATTCTCGACGTAGCGCACAACCTCGGAGGATTGAACATGGCCGCTCCCACTCCCGCCTCGCCCGCCGCTTCCGTCGTGAAGGCCGGTCTCGAAGGCGTCGTCGCGACCGACACCAAGCTCTCGATGGTCGACGGCCAGAACGGCGTCCTCATCATCTGCGGCTACCCGATCGAGGAGTTCGCGGGCAAGGTCTCCATCGAGGAGGCCGCGATGCTGCTGTGGACCGGCCATCTCCCGTCGAAGGAAGAGGCCCCCGGCATCCAGAAGGAGCTCGCCGGCTACCGCGCGCTGCGCCCCGAGACTCTCGAGATCATCAAGACCGCCCGCAACGCTCCGCCGATCGACGCGCTGCGCATGGCGTGCGCCACGCTCTCGCTCGACGTGTCGAACCCGAACGACATCTCCCCCGCCGGCGACTTGGCGCTCGCGAAGCGCCTGCTCTCGCGCTTCCCGACGGTCATCGCCGCGCACTCGCGCCTGCGTCAGGGCCTCGAGCCCATCGCTCCGCGCTCCGACCTCTCGCTCGCCGCGAACTTCCTGTACATGACGTTCGGCACCGAGCCGGACGCGATGGCGGCGAAGGCGCTCGAGACGTACTGGGTCACGGTCTCCGACCACGGCATGAACGCCTCGACGTTCACGGCGCGCGTGATCGCGTCGACCCGCTCCGACATGGTCTCCGCCGTCACCGGCGCCGTCGGCGCCCTCAAGGGTCCGCTGCACGGCGGCGCGCCCGGCCCCGTCCTCGACATGCTCGTCGACATCAAGACGGCCGCGAAGGCCGAGCCGTGGCTGCGCAAGGAGATCAAGGAAGGCCGCCGCATCATGGGCTTCGGCCACCGCGTCTACAAGGTGCGCGACCCGCGCGCCGAGGTGCTCGCGAAGACCGCCTCCGAGATGTCCGGCGCCCACCTGCAGAACAAGAAGCTCTACGATCTGGCCCGCACCGTCGAGAAGACCGCGATCAAGGTCCTCGAGGAGCTCAAGCCCGGCCGCAACCTCAAGACGAACGTCGAGTTCTACACGGCGCTCGTGCTCCAGTCCATCGGCCTGCAGCCCGACCAGTTCGTCTCGATGTTCGCCTGCGGCCGCGTCGCCGGCTGGTGCGGACACGTGATGGAGCAGCACGCGCAGGACCGCCTCATCCGCCCGCAGTCGCTGTACGTCGGCCCGAAGGACCTTAAAGTCGGTTAGCGCTTCGGCGCCGAGCCGGCGTCGCGAACGACGAGACGCCCGTCCACGGTCTTGTTGAGGATCAGGATCCGCCCGAAGGCGTTCACCCGCACGGGCGTCCCCGGCTGAAGCGCGGACTCGCGCACCGAGAAGGCCTTCGTCTTCGTCCACGCGAACTTCACGAAGACGATCGAGCGCTCCGCCGACAGCGCCGCGCCGCCTTCCTCGGCCTCGGAGAGCACGAACGCGTGGATATCCTGGTCGCCGGCCTTGAACCCGCGGCCCTTCGCCTTCAGCGCGTCGACGAGCTCCCCGACGGAGAACGAGTCCTTCGAGGCCTTGCCGCCCGCCGGGTCGACCGCGATGACGGTCGTGCCGGTGATCGGATGCAGGAGGCTGATGCGAGCGCTGAGGCGCAGGGCCGGCCCCTCGTCGTCGGAGACGACGACGCCGCCGTCCTCGAGGAAGCGGCCGATCGGCGCCAGCGGCGCGATCAGGCGCTCGCCGCCCGCGGTCAGCACGAGATAGAAGTCGTCGAAGCCCGCGTCCGCGGTGACGCCGACGAGCCAGTCCTTGCCGTCGATCGTCACGCGCACGGCCTCGAGCGGGCCGTCGCGGAGCTCGGAGAGCGGCGCATCGAGCGCGAGCGGCGCGGAGAACTCGGCGGGCCGCGCGGGCGCCGTCTCGAGCGGGAACACGCGGCGCTTCTTTTCCTTGGCGGCGGCCGCCCTCGCCTTCGCGGCGTCCGACGCCTGGGCGAAGACGTTTTCCAGGTCGAATTCCGCGCGGACGGGCATGGCCAAGGCCAGCAGGAGGGCGAAGAGCCTCATCCTCTCCATCATAGCCGCTTACGACGGGGACGGCTTGGGCCCGAGGTCCCGGGCGGGGCCCGGCAGGAGGCCTAGGCTATTCGACGACGCGCCGCGCCTTGAGGTAGCGCTTGCGCCAATAATCGCTGTGCATGCTTTCCATGCGCACGCCCTCGCCCGGGTTGGCCTGGTGGATGAAGACGCCGTTGTTGACGTAGATCGCGACGTGGTCGACCTGGCGCCCGCCCTTGGAGCCCGCGAAGAACACCAGATCGGCCATGCGCAGCTCGCGCGAGGACTCGACCGCCTCGCCCTCGGCGGCCATCTGCTTCGAGGAGCGCGGGAGCTTGACCTTGTGCTCGGCGAAGACCTTGCCCACGTAGTCCGAGCAGTCCTTGGGCGCCGGGCGCTGCTTCTCCTCCTCGGGGAGCCAGCTCTTGGCCGTGCGGATCACGGCCTTGGCCAGAGGGGAGGCCGGAGGCGGGGCCTTGCGGCGCTCCTTTCCCCCTCCGCCGCAGCCGGAGAGCGCGAACGCGAGGACAGCGGCGAAAAGCGCCGTTTTCATCGGGCGAAATCATACTAATTCGCTAGGACCATCGGCCCCGGGGGTCGTGGGTCTACAGGACCTGTTTACAAGACGGTTCCCTATATATACTGGGCGCATGTTCCGCACGCTCGCCGTCGCGGTCCTTTTGGGCATCGCCTCCGTTCCGGCGCTCGCCATGGACCGGGCCGCGCTCGAGAACCAGCTCCGCGACGACGAGAAGGCCCTCCTGGCCGCCGTCCTCATCGACAAGACCGCCGCCGCCGAGTTCGACGCCGACCTCAAGCTCGCCGACGCCGACGCCAAGACCGCCAAGCTCGTGCTCGACAAGTGGCGCGGCCGCTGCGCCGCCTTCGCGAACTCGGACAAGGGACACCCCAATCCCGACCTCGAGGGCACGTACAAGAACTACGGCGCGATGCTCTCGCCCCAGATCAAGGCGTACCTCGTCCGGCGCCTCAAGACGATGAAGGAGGACGACCGCAACAGCTTGATCGAGTACTTGAACGCGGTCAACGAGAGCCTGGCCGACGACGGCAAGCTCTCCTGGTACACGAAGAAGGTCGTCGCCGGCATCTTCGACAAGTACCGCAGCGATCTCACCGAGTACCTCGCCACGCCTCTCGGCCGCGACGCGCAGGCCAACGGCAAGAAGGCCGAGGCCGCACTCGCCGCGAGCCGCGGCGGCGCGACCGCGCCTACGGACGACGTCGCCGCGCGGCAGCGCGCCGAGCAGGAGCGCCAGCGCCTCGAGCGCGAGCGCCAGGCGAGCCGGAAGCCCCCGCAGGGCGGCGGCCCCAAGCCCGAGGAAGAGGGCATCACGATCACCAAGCCGCCCGTCGTCGAGACGAAGCCCCTCCCCGGCGAGACCGAGACCGAGCGCCTGGCGCGCGAGCAGCTGGCCATCGAGCAGGCGCGGCGCATCGCCGAGCGCGGCACGACCGGCGGCGGCCAGTTCGACGGCAATACGCGCACCGGCACCGACGACGTCGTCGTTCCCGGCGGCAACGGCGATTCCACCGGCGGCTCGACCGGCCTGACGCGCGGCGGAACCGCCGAGTCCCCGAATCTCGTCGCCGAGGTCCCCTCGCCAACCGAGAGCGACGACGAGTTCCTCGACAACATCGGCAAGCTCAAGACCGGCGACGGCCCGCTGCAGCCGCGTCAGTACCTGCCGGGCGCCACGGGCGCTCTGCTCGGCGGCATCCTGGGCTTCCTCCTCGGCGGCCTCCCGGGCCTGTTCATCGGCCTCGGCCTCGGCATGATCGCCGGCGACCAGATCGGCCGCCGGATGTTCAAGTAGCCTTCACGGGCACTTGGTATAATTCAGGCGTGACGCTCGTCGACGGCTTCGGCCGCTCCTTCCACTATCTGCGCCTCTCCGTCGAGGACGCCTGCGACCTGCGCTGCCGCTACTGCCTGCCCAACGGCTTCCACAAGACCGAGCCCGACGCCCCCCTCTCCGTCGCCGAGATCGGCCGCCTGACGGGCGCGTTCGCGGCGCTCGGCTTCTGGAAGGTCCGCCTCACCGGCGGCGAGCCGACCGTCCGCAAGGACATCGTCGAGATCGCGAGGACCGTGTCCTCCACGCCCGGCGTCCGCAAGGTCGCTCTCTCGACGAACGGCATGCGTCTGGCCGAGCTCGCCCCCGAGCTCAAGGCCGCCGGCGTCTCCGCGGTCAACGTCAGCGTCGACTCGCTCGACAACGCGCGCTTCGCCGAGATCACCGGCCGCGACGGCCTCGAAACGGTCCTCAAAGGCGTCGAGGCGTCTCTCTCGCTCGGACTCGAGACGAAGGTCAACGCGGTGCTCATGAAGGGCCTCAACGACGGCGAGTTCGGGCGCTTCGTCGAGCTCACTCGCGAGAAGCCCGTCTCGGTGCGCTTCATCGAGCTCATGCCCGTCGCCGACAACATGGACTTCTTCGCGGCGCGCCATTTGAAGGCCGAGGCGCTCGTCTCGTGGCTGCTCGAGAACGGCTGGGCCGAGCGCGCGCGCCGCGAGGGCGACGGCCCCGCGCGCGCCTTCGAGAAGGCCGGCCACACGGGCTCGGTCGGCGTGATCGCGCCCTACGCGAAGGACTTCTGCGCGTCGTGCAACCGCCTGCGCGTGACCGCGCGCGGCCGCCTGCGCCTGTGCCTGTTCTCCGATGGCGAGCACTCGCTGCGCGACCTGCTCCAGTCCGACTCGCAGACCGCGGAGCTTCAGGCCCGCGTGAAGACCTTGCTCGGCCTCAAGGAAGTCTCGCACTACCTGCCCGAGGGCAAGACCGGCGACGCGAAGCACTTCGCGATGATGGGAGGCTGACGTGGCGCGCGTGGACATGGCCGACGTCTCGGGCAAGAAGATCACCGCGCGCCGCGCGAAGGCCGTCGGCTCCTTGAAGATGGGCCCGAAGGCGTTCCGTCTCCTCAAGGCCGGCAAGCTCCCCAAGGGCGACGCGATCTCCTTGGCCCAGGCCGCGGGCATCAGCGCCGCGAAGAAGACGCCCGATCTCCTGCCGTTGTGCCATCCGATTTCTCTCGATTCCGTCGTCGTCGACGTCGAGCTCGATCCCAAGCTGCCGGGCGCGCGGGTCAGCTGCACCGCTTCCATCGAGGCGAAGACGGGAGTGGAGATGGAAGCGCTCATGGGAGCCACGGCGGCGTTGCTGTGCTTATACGATCTGCTCAAGCCGATCGATCCCGCTCTTCTGATTTCCGACGTCCGCCTGGACTACAAGCTGGGCGGCAAAAAAGGTCATTGGCGTCATCCGTTGTCCGCGACGCCGCCGAAGGCGGCGAAACCCAAGCCGTTGGGCCGTGCCGTCGTGATTACGGTTTCGGATCGTGCTTCCAGAGGAGTCTACAAGGACAAGTCCGGTCCGATCTTGGTCGCCGGTCTTCGCGCTATGGGTTTTGCCGTCAAAGCTCCGTTGGTCATCCCCGATCAATTCGAGACTATCGAGTCGGCCATCCTTCGTTCGTCTCAAAGCGCCGTGGCCGTAATCCTCACGGGCGGTACGGGCCTCTCCAGCCGCGACGTGACGCCGGAGGCCGTGGTCTCCGTCAGCGAGAAGCTCGTCCCCGGCATCGCCGAAGCCCTCCGCAACGTCGGCCCGCTCACCGCCCCTTTGTCCCGGTCCGTGGCCGGCACGCGCGGCCGTTGTCTGATCGTGTCCGTTCCGGGCAGCACCGGCGGCGCCAAAGACGCCGTCTCCGTCCTCTCCGATCTCCTCCCCCACGCGGTCCACGTCCTTCGCGACGGCGACCACCGATGATCCCGTACGCCGAAGCGCGCCGCATCCTCCTCGACGCCGCCCGCGGACGCGGCGAGCAGGGCGCCGAGACGGTCGCGCTCAAGGACGCCCTCGGCCGCGTCGCCGCCGAGCCCGTCGCCGGCCGCGAGGCGATCCCGCCGTTCGACAACTCCTCGATGGACGGCTACGCGCTCGCCTCCGCGCGCGCCGCCGGCCCGAACGCCGTCCTTCCCGTGCTCGGCACGATCATGGCCGGCGATCCGCCCCGCTGCCGGGCGGAATCCGGCGCGTGGCGCATCATGACCGGCGCGCCGATTCCCGCGGGCTGCGACGCCGTCGTGCCCGTCGAGCGGACCAAGGAGCGCGAGGGCGGCCGCATGGTCGAGCTGCTCGACTCCCCGCACGCCGGCGACTTCGTCCGCGGCCGCGGCCGCGACTTCGCCGAGGGCGCGCGCGTCCTCCCCGCCGGCGCGCGCCTCGGCGCGCGTCACCTGCTCGCGCTCGCGGCCGTCGGCGCGGGACGCGTCTCCGTGCGCCGGAAGCCCCGGATCGCTTTGCTCGCCACCGGCCGCGAGCTGGCCGAGCCCGGCGCCGCGCTCATGCCCGGCCAGATCCGCGACGCGTCCTCGACGTATCTCGCGGCCGCCGCGACGCTGCTCGGCGTCGACCTCGACTTCAAGGGCGTGATCGCCGACGACCCGCGCTCCTTCCAGGCCCGCCTCGACCGCCTCGCGCCCGAGTACGACGTCCTGCTCACGACCGGCGCGGTCTCGATGGGCGACGCCGATTTTATCCCGAACGTGCTCACCCAGATGGGCGCGGAGACCTTGTTCCACAAGGTCGCGATCCGCCCCGGCAAGCCCGTGCTCTTCGCGCGCTTCGAGAAAGGCCCGTTCGTCTTCGGCCTGCCCGGCAATCCCGTGTCGACGGTCGTCGGCCTGCGCTTCTTCGTCGAGCCCTTTCTCCGCGAATTGCTGGGCCGCCCCGAGGAGACGCCGGTGCGCCGGAAGCTGTCGGACAAGATCGAGAAGCCCGAGGGCCTGCGCTGCTTCTTCAAGGCGCGCCACGTCGGCGAGTCGGTGGAGATCCTGCCCGGCCAGGCGTCGTTCCAGATCCACTCGCTGTTGTCTTCCGATTCGTGGGCCGTTCTCCCCGAAGAGGGCGCCGCGCTGGATAAGGGCGCCGAAGTGGACGTTTATCCGTTGGCGGAGAGCCTCGGATGAGCAAGCGGCGCATTGAATTGTTCGGCAGACTGAAGGATGCCGGGCTGGGATCAGCCGTGCTTATTTATCTGCCCCACCGAGCTACGGTGAGGCAAGCCATGAAAGCCGTGGAAACGTCGTTCGGTTCAAAGCACGCCGTTCTCAAAGGCTGCGCTTTGGCGTCCGACGATGCCGTTCTCTCCCTGTCGGACCGGCTTCCGTCCAAGGGAAGACTCGCCTTGCTCCCACCCGTATGCGGCGGCTGACCAAGATCACGAAGTCCCGCCTCGACCTCGGCGCTCTCTGCCGTTCCGTCTCCGACCCCAAGCACGGCGCGATCGCGTCCTTCACCGGCGCCGTCCGCTCCGTCCACGCCGGCCGCCGCGTCAAAGCCGTCTCCTACGACTGCTTCGTGCCCTTGGCCGAGAAGACGCTCGCCGGGATCGCGAAGGCCGCGGAGAAGCGCTGGCCCGTGCGCGTCGCCGTCGCGCACCGCGTCGGATATCTCCCGGTCGGCCAGGCGAGCGTGGCGATCGCCGCGGGCTCGATGCACCGCGCCGAGGCGTACGAGGCCTGCCGCTTCGTCATCGAGGAGATCAAGCACCGCCTGCCCGTCTGGAAGAAGGAGCATTACGTCAAAGGCGAGGGCCGCTGGCTGCCGGGCTGCGCGCTCGGGAGGCGCGGGTGAACGACTTCTTCTTCTGGCGCCTGACGATCTTCGTCCTCACGTTCGCCGCCTGCGCCGTCGCCGAGCGCCTCGCGCCCCGCCGCATCCGCGTCGCCTCCGCGGCGTCGCGCACGGCCGCGAACCTCGGCCTTCTGCTCGTCAGCTTCGTCGTCGTGCGCGTGCTGGTGCCGTTCGCCTCGGTCGAGACCGCCTACCGCGTCGAAGGCGCCCGCTGGGGCCTGCTCAACCTGGCCTCGATCTGGCTGCCGCTCAAGATTCTGCTCACGCTCCTGATCCTCGACGTCGCGATCTACGTCCAGCACCGCGTCTTCCACGCGGTCCCCGCTCTGTGGCGGATTCACGCCGTCCACCACACCGACCTCGACTTGGACGCCTCCTCCGGCGTGCGCTTCCACCCGCTCGAGCTCGTGCTGTCCACGCTCTGGAAGTGCGCGATCGCGGCTTTCTTCGGCCTGCACTTCCTCGGCGTCGCGCTCTACGAGGTGCTGCTCTCCTCCGCCGCGATCTTCAACCACTCGAACCTGCACCTGGGCTTCCTCGACCACCTCGTGCGCCTGGTCGCGGTCACGCCGGACCTGCACCGCGTCCACCACAGCCCGAGCCGCGAGGAGACCGACTCCAACTTCGGCGGCATCGTGCCGTGGTGGGACCGCCTCTTCGGGACGTACCGCCCCGAGCCGAAGGAGGACCACTCGACGATGACGCTCGGCCTCTCCGGCGCGCGGTCGCAGGACGCGCTCGGCCTCGGCGCGCTGCTCGCCCGGCCGTTCAAGAGGTCCGCGTGAAGATCCGCTGCGAGCTGACGTTCAACGGCGAGACCCGCAAGCCGTATCTCGTCTCCGGCCCCAGCGAGCCCGACGACCATCTCGCCCACCGCATCGCCGCGTTCATCCTGTTCTGGAACGACGGCGCGACGACCGACGCCACGACGAGCACGCCCGCGCTCGCAAACTTCGAGTTCCTGCCCGACCTGCTCGCCGTCGACGACTCCGGCGAGGCGAAGCTCTGGGTCGAGTGCGGCAGCGTCACGATGAACAAGCTCACGAAGGTCACGCGCCGGATGCCGCGCGCGCGCATCGTCATCATCAAGGAGACCGAGCGCTCCGCCTCCGAGCTCCGCAAGCAGCTCCAGGACGGCTTCGACCGCCCCGAGCGCGTCGAGATCCTCGCCTGGCCCGGGACGAGCTACAAGGAGTGGGCGGCGACGGTGGGCGACTCGATCGAGGCTTTCGGCGAATCGGACGGCCGCTCGATCAACGCGGTGGTCAACGAAAAAATGGTCGTGGTGGACTTCAAGCCCTACTAGGGGTCAGGCACGTAGTTTTCGTAGTTATTTACGGGCGGCGGCGTGGCGGCGGCGGAGCAAGGCGCCCACGCGGCGCGAGAACGCGCGGTAGGACGCGCGGCCCTCCTCGGTCGACAGCAGGATCAAGTCCTGCTCGATCGCCTTCGCGATCCCGGCCGCGGTCTTCGTCTTCTTTTCGTTCTGCTCCTCGAGATCGCTCTCGAGCTGCTCGACGATGTCGTCCATCGGCGTGTCGCCGAGGTAGACGGTCGCGGGCACGGCGGACTGGATGAGCTTCACGAACGCGCGCGGGCTCTCGCGCAGCGCCTCGTAGGCCTGGCGCGCGAAGGTGTTCGGCGGGGGCTCCAAGCCGAGCTCGCGCAGGAACTCCAGGTCCTGGAGGTGCGCCTCGATCTCCATCTCGAGCGCGTTCGACGGCACGCCGACCGCGTGCTGGGCGACGTGCGTGAGCTCGTGGACGATCGTGCCCGCGAGGTCGGCCTCGCGGCCCGGCGCGAACAGCGCGCGGTGCAGGCGCATCCTCCGGAGCACGAAGTCGTACTCGCCGAAGTTCCGGCCGAGCGCCCCGGCGACGACGGGCAGCGGATTCTCCGACAGCACGGCCTCCGCCTCGCTCACGGCGCGGCGGCCGGCCTTGGTCGTCATGGCGAGCTCGATGGCGGCGTCGATCGCGGCGGCGGTCTTCGGGTCGTCGGTCGCGAGCCACGGGGCGAGGCGCTCCTCTCCGATCGAGCCGTCGGCCTGGGCGGCCAGAGCCTGCACGGGCTCGACGTCCTCCGGCAGGTCGAGGCGGAAGCCGTCCCAGAACGAGTTGAGCGAGCGCAGCGGAACGGCGGGGACCGGAGCCTCGAACGACGGCTCGATCGCGGCGGCGGGGCGCAAGGACGGGGTCAACGCGAGCGGCGTCATAGTCGGGACGGCCGAGACCGTGAGCGGCGTCAGCGCCGCGGCGGGCCGGATGGGATTCAAGCCCGCGGGGCTCAGCGCCACGGACAGCGCGACGACGGGAATCGCGACGTGGGCCATCAGGGGACCTTGAACCAGTCGGCGAGCGTCCGCTCGTCCGGCGTCGGCGCCGCGTCGAGCGGCAGCAGGACCTGCGCGGGTCCGGCGCCGCGGCGCGCGGCGCTCTCGAGCACGCCGGCCTTGTAGTAGACGTGGCCGGCGCCCGCGATCACGAGGACGACCTTGCCCTCGGCCGCGATTCTGGCGGCGTTCTCGCCCATCGTCTCGTTCCAGACGGCCATCGCCTCGATCATGCGCGCGACGGCGGCGGGCGGCGCGCCGTGGCCGGAGACCGAGTCGAGCACGTACTTGCGATAGCGCGCGTCGGCGCTTTCCTGAACCGAGGCCGGGATGCGCGCGCGCTCGGCGGGGGTGAGCCCCGCGAGGCCGCGCTTGCCCACGGCCTTCACGATCTCGCGCGGCGCGTTGAGGCCGCGCATCGGCACGGCCGCGGCGCGCGCGGCGTCGAAGATCGGCTTATAGATCGCGTAGTCGTAGCCCCAGTTCGTCTTCCACCAGGCAGAAAAATCAGCTTCCGACATCGCGCCGGAGGCGAAGCGGTCGAGCACCGCCTGCTGCTCGGCTTCCACCATCTCGAAGCCGACCGCGAGAGGCACCCGCGCCGCGAGCGCCGTCAGCACGTCGGCCTGGACCTGATGGTGCGCGGCCAGGTCGTGCTGCTCGCCGACCGCGACGATCCGCGCGGAGGCGAGCGCGCTCACGGCCTCGGCCCACGTGCGGGCGGCGCCGGAGGCGTCGTAGACGGCGGGCGCGGATTTGGCCTTGGCGACGGGAACGCCGGCGGGCGTTTGAACGGCGACGG
Organism: uncultured Elusimicrobia bacterium; assembly: GCA_964450975.1. Lineage (GTDB taxonomy): Bacteria > Elusimicrobiota > Elusimicrobia > UBA1565 > UBA9628 > GWA2-66-18. Next base: position 33,168 of record CAYVFO010000007.1, read on the forward strand.
GCGTCCAGGCGACGCCGGCGGCCAGCGCGAGGGCGGGCAGGTCCATAGGCAATTCTACCCCAGAATTCCTGTGCCTGGCCCTACAATTCTCGGCGCTTCAAGACGAGCCAAAGCGCCCGCTCGGGGCCGTGCAGCACGGCGGGCTTGCCGTCGTAGCCGACCACCGCGGCGACCGTCAGCGGCGAGCGGTCTATCAAGCTCTCGAGCTGGGAGGCGTCGTACGACCGCAGGTCGTAAGTCGACTCGAGGACCTTCTCCTTCTTGCCGCCTCGCGTCGCGGGCGTCGTCACGAAGTTGATGATGCGCTCGCGGCGCGCGTCCGGCTCCGCGGGGATGCTCATGACGACGTGCTTGGCGCGGCGGCCGCCCTGGCGGCACTCCCACACTTCCTCATCGGGCGCGTCCTCGCCGTAGCGCGACAGATCGAGCCCGAGGATGAAGATGCCGCCCGGCTCGAGCGCGTCCGCGCAGGCCTTCAAATGCGCGAGCGCCTCGCGGTCGGTCATCAGGTGCCGGAACGTCGAGAGCAGATTGAAGATCAGCCCGAACTTGGCCTTCGGGCGGTAGGCCGACATCTCGCCGCGCACGATCCGCGCCTTCTTCCCCCAGCCCTTGAGCCGCTTGCGCGCGAAGTCGAGCATGCCGCCCGCGGCGTCGTAGCCCTCCACGGTCCACCCGCGCCGCAGCAGCCCCGCCAAATACCGCCCGGTGCCGCACGCGGGCTCGAGCGCGGTCTTCGGCGCCTTCGCGTATTTCTCGAAGAGGTGGACGAGGTGCCAGACCTCGTCGTCGGTGCCCTCGGCGTGGACGAGGTCGTAGAGCTCGGGATCCGCGTAGATCGAGGGCAGCCGTCCGCTCACGCGGTCGGGACGACGCCGGGGACGGCGGTGATCCGCCGCGCCGGGCCGGAGAGGGTCACGCCCTCGAGGCGCAGGCTCTCGAGGAGGTCCAAGATCACGACTTCCTGCGCGTCCATGAAGAGGTTGTAGTCCGTGCCGCGGACGTAGAACACGAGCTCGAAGAGCAAGGTCCCGTCGGCGACTCCCGCCAGGTGGGCGCGATCGAGCCGCGCGTCCTTCGCCTTGCCGACGGCGGCGCGCGCGTGGCCCGGGATCTTCTTTAGCACGGAAGGCAAAGTGTCGGCCGGGACGCTGAACGCGACGACCGAGCGGCGCTCGGTGAGCGGCGCGAAGTTCTGGATGCGCGAGGACGTCAAAGTCGAGTTCGGGAACACGAGCATCTCGCCGTTGACCGATCTGACGCGCGTCGTCTTCACGCCGATGTGCTCGACCGTGCCGACGACGTCGCCCACCTTGATGCCGTCGCCGACCGTGAAGGGCTTGTCGAGATAGATCGCGACCGCCGAGAACAGGTCCCCGAGCACGGCCTGCGCCGCGAGGGCGACGGCGATGCCGCCGATGCCGAGGCCGGCGATCATCGAGGTGATGTTGAACCCGAGGTTGCCGAGGACGAACAGGAACGCGCCGATCCAGATGAAGCCCTGCGCCGCGAGCGTCACGGTCTGCGCGGTGTCGCGGTGCGCGAGGTCGTTGGCGTCCGAGCCGGACAGGATCGTGCGCTCGACCCCGTACGCGACCGCCGCCTGGATCATCGTGACGATGCGGTAGGCGACGATGATGACGGTGAGGATGTGCAGCCCGCGGTCGATGCGCGCGTGGAAGTCGAGCGGGCGCGTCGCGAAGTAGAACGCGACGATGTAGCACTCGGGCGAGCGGATCTTCTCGAGGATGTCGACTGCGACGTCGTCGAGGTTGGTCTTCGTCAGGTGCGCGAGCGCGCGCAGGCGGCCGATCAGGAGCTTGCGCCCGACCAGGAACGCGGCGAGCGAGGCGACGAAGGTCGCGGCGGCGAGCGCGTAGTCGCCGAGCGGGTTGCCGAGATACTCCGTCTTGAGAAACTCGAACTGAGGCATCAGGCTCGGCCGTCTTCCAGACGGGACAACCGCTTCTCATACTCGTCCGACCGGACTTCGTGCTTAGCCCAGTCCAGACGCTCGTCAACTTTCGCCGCCAAGCCGGCGATCTGCCCCGTCAGGCGGCCAATGTCGTCCTTGGTCGCCATCTTGGTCGACATATCGCGCTTTATGTCGGCGATGTCACCCGTCATCTGGGCGACCGCCGTCATCGTGCGATAATGCATGTCCTGGAGCGATCTGGTCGCCGCCTTGATGTCGGAAATGTCCGCTCTCACCTGCTGCATATCGTCTGACATTGTACCCCCGCCTCCTTTTCCAAACAAGAGCCCTAGGGCCCACCCATCATACGATCGAACCGCCGCAAAAGTTCCGGCCGCGGCGGGGACCCACGTCCGGCCTGGGCATTAAGCACTATTGAGCGCGGCCAACCTCCTTTCATGACCATGCGCATACTTGCGGCCGTCACGCGGCGCTATCCTATAGCCAATGATGACCTTCATCCCGTCGCACAGCAAGCTCCTCGGCGCCGTCATCGCCGAGGTCCTGACGCCCGAGCACATGACGATGGTGCGCGAGCTCGTCTCCGCCGAGAAGCACGGCGCGATCGCTATGCCCGAGGATCTCCTCCACTGGATGCGCCTGAACATGCCCACGGCCGCCCAGCAGGTCATCGACATCCTCCACCCGAACGAATAGTTCGGCTATAATCCGTTCGTGGAGCTCCTCATCGGCCTCGGCTTCGTCGCCATGATCGTGCAGCTGCTGCTGCGCCGCAACAGCGACATCGAGACCATCCGTCCCAACATCCCGCGCCCCGGCCAGATCAACCTCCCTAATATGGACCAGCTCCGCGGCGTCTTCGACAACCTCAAGGAGCTGGCCGAAGAGGCCCAGCAGCAGGGCGGCCACTCCGGCGCCCGCCTCCCCACCCGCGAGGAGCGCGACGCCGTCAAGGCCATGGTCCGCCGCGGCCAGTTCGTCGAGGCCATCGAGTTCTACAAGCAGGTTTACGGCGTCAACCACGCCGCCGCCAAACGCGCCGTCGACAAATTGATGCTCGGAGGCGGCTCGAGCCGCCCGGATTTGCTATAATGTTCAACCGCTGAACACTCAGGAGATAGAATGCCCACCGCCACCGCCATGAAGAACGACTACAAGGTCAAAGACATTTCCCTCGCCGACTGGGGCCGCAAAGAAATCACCATCGCCGAGTCCGAGATGCCCGGCCTCATGGCTCTCCGCGCCGAATACAAGGGCAAGCTGCCCCTCAAGGGCGCCCGCATCGCCGGCTGCCTGCACATGACCATCCAGACCGCCGTCTTGATCGAGACCCTTCTCGAGCTCGGCGCCGAAGTCCGCTGGTCCTCCTGCAACATCTTCTCGACCCAGGACCACGCCGCCGCCGCCATCGCCAAGGCCGGCAAGTGCGCCGTGTTCGCCTGGAAGGGCATGAACGAGAAGGAGTTCGACTGGTGCATCGAGCAGACGCTCAACTTCCCCTCGGGCGAGCCGCTCAACATGATCCTCGACGACGGCGGCGACCTGACGAACATGGTCTTCGACAAGTTCCCCAAGCTCGCCAAGGACATCGTCGGCCTGTCTGAAGAGACCACCACCGGCGTGCACCGCCTCTACGAGCGCATGAAGAAGGGCACGCTCCTGACGCCCGCCATCAACATCAACGACAGCTGCACCAAGTCGAAGTTCGACAACCTCTACGGCTGCCGCGAGTCGCTGCTCGACGGCATCAAGCGCGCCACCGATGTGATGGTCGCGGGCAAGATCGCCGTGGTCGCCGGCTACGGCGACGTGGGCAAGGGCTGCGCGCAGTCGCTGCGCGGCCAGGGCGCGCGCGTCCTCATCACCGAGATCGACCCGATCAACGCCCTCCAGGCCTGCATGGAAGGCTACCAGGTCGTCACGATGGACGAGGCGGCGCCGATCGCCGACATCTTCGTCACCGCGACGGGCTGCAAGGACGTCATCCTCCGCAAGCACCTGGACGCGATGAAGTCCCAGGCCATCGTCTGCAACATCGGCCACTTCGACCTCGAGATCGACATCGCCTCGATGACGAACGACAAGAAGCTCAAGAAGACCGAGATCAAGCCCCAGGTCGACCAGTTCGTCTGGCCCAACGGCAAGGTCGTGACGGTCCTCGCCGAGGGCCGTCTGGTCAACCTCGGCTGCGCCACCGGCCACCCGAGCTTCGTCATGTCCTGCTCCTTCACCAACCAGGTCATGGCCCAGCTCGAGCTCTGGCAGAACAAGGGCACCAAGAAGTACCAGAAGCAGGTCTACCTCCTGCCCAAGGAGCTCGACGAGAAGGTCGCCATGCTCCACCTCGGCAAGCTCGGCGCCAAGCTGACCAAGCTCACCAAGGACCAGGCCGACTACCTCGGCATCAAGACCGAGGGGCCGTTCAAGCCGGACAACTACCGCTACTAGATTAGCTCACGAAAAAGTAAGGCCCCAGCATTCTTATTGCTGGGGCCTTCTCTTTTTTAGCCGTTCACTAATGGAACTCTGATGCGGCCTGATTCGTATGATAAGCATGCACCGGAATCGAATCTCCGCCGCCACGAATGAGTATAATTCAGACGAACTTATGAGTCTCGAAAAGATCGAACTTCGCGGATACAAGTCCATTCGGGAGTTGAAGCCCTTCCCGCTTGATCGCGGAATAAATCTTCTCATCGGCGCAAACGGCTCCGGTAAGAGCAACTTTATTAAGTTCTTTGAGATGTTGGGGCACATGATGGACCCCAACAAAGGACTTCAGAACTACGTGAGCAGCCGTGGACGAGCCGATGCGTTTCTCTTCCGCGGAATGCAGACCACACCAGAGCTCCATGCTCATCTGTGGTTTGGATTGAATCAATATGAGTTCACCTTGCGGGGAGCGGCCGACCGATCGTTATTTTTTTCAAGTGAATTGGCTCCATTTGAGGGGCCTCTTTTCGGCAATATTTACAACTCACAAGGGACGGGGCACCTGGAAAGTGGGCTCATTTCGAAAAAAACCCTAAGCAAAAGTGAACGGTGGGTCGTAAATACGATTCAAGATTGGCGCCTCTATCATTTTCACGATACTTCCCCATCTGCTCCGGTGATGGGCGTTTGCAACATTGTCGACAATAAAACTCTCCATGGAAACGCCGGCAACTTGGCCGCCTTTCTCATGGAAATGTCGCAAACGAAAAAGGAAAGTTTCAACCAGATCGTAGAAACTGTTCGTCAGGTAGCCCCCTTCTTTGGCGAATTCGATTTACGAGATATTTCGAAGGGCCAAACTCAACTTCTATGGAAAGATCGATACTCGGATCTAGTCTATTACCCTCATCAGATTTCCGACGGCACCCTTCGATATATTTGTCTGGCAACCCTTCTTCTCCAGCCGAACCCGCCCTCGACAATTATTATCGACGAACCAGAACTGGGACTACACCCGTACGCAATTAAACTTCTTGCGAGTCTTTTACATGAGGCTGCCCGAAAAGTTCAGCTAATCGTTTCAACACAGTCCTCGCTTCTACTCGATGAAATTGCACCTGAGAATGTTGTAGTTGTGAACCATCGGGGCGGAGAAACAACTCTAGAGCGACAAGATCCCGCACACTTAAAAGAGTGGCTCAAGGAATATACGCTCGGTCAGCTCTGGGAAAAAAATGAGCTCGGCGGCATTCCCTGATGCCGTGGGTTCGGCTGTATATTACAGTCGAGGGTCAAACTGAGCACCGATTTGCGGAAGACCTTCTTGTTCCTCATCTCGCCGCGCTCGAAATCGAAGT